>CANGHW010000051.1 GCA_947453695.1 Opitutia bacterium | reverse complement strand
GTCGACATCTACGCCAAACACGAGGACCTCGTCGCCCGGGACGATATCGACGTCGTCTTCGTCACCACGCCCGACCACTGGCACGCCCCGGTCGCCCGCGCTGCAATGCTCGCCGGCAAAGACGTCTATTGTGAAAAACCGATCACGCTCACCCTCCGTGAGGGCCGCATGCTCGTCGACACCGCCCGCCAGCACGGCCGCGTGTTCCAGTCCGGCATGCAACAGCGCTCCAATGCCTCGTTCCGCAAGGCCGCCGAGCTCGTCCGCAACGGCTTGATCGGCGACATCACGCGCATCCGCACCAAGCTCGGCGAATTCCCGCCTGCCCTCGCCCTCCCCGCTCAACCCATCCCGCCCGACCTCGATTACGACCGCTGGCTCGGCCCGACTCCCTGGCGGCCCTATAACGAGAAGCGCATTCTCGGCAACTACGGCGGAGGCTGGCGCTGTTTCCTCGAATACGGCGCCCGCAAAAACGGCGACTGGGGCGCCCACCATTTCGATATCATCCAGTGGGCCCTCGGCATGGACCACTCCGGCCCCGTGCAGTTTATCCCCAAGGGCTTCGAAGGCGCCCCCTACCAGACGCACATCTACGCCAACGGTGTCCGCGTCGAACGCTACGAGGACGGCCTCAAGTCCATGATCGAGTTCACCGGCACCAAGGGCACCGTCTGGGTCTCGCGCAACGACGAGTTCGAGACGGACCCGGTGTCGCTCGCCTCGCGCAAACTCCGCGGCGAAGAGGTCCACCTCTACGCCAGCGAGAATCACCACAGCGATTTCTTCCAGTGCGTGCGCACCCGCCAGCGCCCGATCACCGATGTGGAGATCGGCCACCGCACTGCCAGCATCTGCCATCTCAGCGGCATCGCCGAGAAACTCGGCCGCGCCCTCCGCTGGGATCCTGTCAAAGAGGAAATCATCGACGATCCCATCGCCTCCCGGCTGCTCGACCGCCCCCGCCGCGCCCCTTACGCGCTCCTCTAACCCCACCGCCCCCTCGCTCCCATGCGCACCTCTTTCCCTCTCTCTCCGTCCCTCCGGCTTCCTCTCTCAGCCCTCCTGCTCGCGCTCGCGGCCCCCTTCGCCGCTGCCGCCGATGCCACGGCTAAGCCTGCCGCTGAAGCCGTCCCGCTGCAGGACCTCGACTACTCCGGCGACCAATCCGCCCTCCTCGCCCTCGATGCCGACGTCAACGCCGCCGGCACCGACGCAAAGAAACTCGCCGCGCTCGAGTCCCGCCTGCTCGCGCTGCTGAAACGCCCGGACGGCTCGATCGCCGCCCGCCAGGCCGCCGCCCAACGCCTCGGTCTCGTGCTCGCGGCCGGAGCCGCTCCGAGCAAGGCCGCCCTCGATCTCCTCCGGCCCATGCTGATCGACGCCCGTGAAGCCGACCTCGCCCGCCTCGCCCTCGAGCCCGTGCCCGGCGCTACCATCGACGCACTCTTCGTCGAGTCCCTTGCCAAGACCACCGGTCGCACCCGCGCCGGCCTCCTCCTTTCCCTCGCCAAACGTGCGCCCGCCTCCGCGGTGCCGGCCCTCGCTGCGCTCCTCACCGAGCCCGAGACCGCCGCCCTCGCCGCAACCGCGCTCGGTCAGATTGGTGACTCCGCCTCCCTCGCCGCGCTGCGCACGGCCAACGCCACGCTCCCCGCCGTCGTCGAAGCGAAGCTCACCATTGCCCGCCGCCTGCCCGTCGCCGATGGCCTCGCCCTCTCCGGCGAGCTGCTCAACGACACCCGTCTTCCCGCCCACCAACGCGCCGCCGCCCTCCGGACCCAACTCGACCTCGCGCCCACGCAAGCCGCCGCGCGCATCACCGAGGTCCTCGCCGGCACCGATTGGACGCCGAAGCAGGCCGCGCTCGAGTCCATCTTCTACCTCCGCACCGAAGGCCTGATCGCAGCACTCGCCGCGAAACTCGGCACCTTCGATTCACCCACGCAGATCGCTGTCCTCCACGCCTTCTCTCGTCGCGCCGATGCCGCCGCCACCGCCGCTGTCGTCACCGCCGCCAAGTCAACCGACACCGCCGTCCGCGCCGCCGCCCTCACCACCCTCGGATTCCTCCCGGGCACGACCGACCTCGTCGCGCTGCTCGCCGGCGTGTCTGCCGCAGAAAACTTCGACGACGCTAAACTCGCCCGCGCCAGCCTCGCCCGCCTCTCTGGTGCTGGTATCAACGAGTCTATTCTCGCCGGAGCCGCCAAGGGCGACGCCAAGCTCCGCGCCGTCTACATCGAGGCACTCGCCGCCCGCAATCAGACCGAGACACTCGCGTTTCTCCGCGACTGCCGGCGCGAAGCCGACGCCACCCTGCGCACCGCCGCTGTTGGTGCTCTCGGCGATCTCGCTCCCACCACCGATCAGGCTCTTCTCCTCGACTGGGCCGCCACCTCCACCGATGCGACGGAGCAGACGCGCGCTCTGCGCGCTCTCGTTACCCTCACCCTCCGCGATGCCGACACCGCCAAACGCAACGTGCCCATCTTCGAGGCCCTCGAAAAAGCACCTCCCGCCACGGCCGTGCGGCTCATGCCCGTCCTCGGACGCCTCGGCGGCAAAGCCAGCGCCGAATGCGCCAGCCGCCTCGCCCTCAGTGCCGATGCCACCGTGGCAGATGCCGCCACCGCCACCCTCACCCGCTGGACCGACAGCGCGGCGCAAGCGCCCCTCGTCTCCGTCGCCAAATCGGCCAAAGTCGACTCCGCGCGCCGCGCCGCCGCCGCCGCCGCGCTCCGCTATTTTGAAAAAAACCGCGAAGTCTGGACCGCCGAAGACACCACCCTCGTCAGCCAACTCCTCAGCGCCGCTCCTGAACCCGCAGCCAAGTTGAGCCTCGTCAAACTTCTCAACCGCGCCGCTGATCCGGCCGCCGCCGACCTGGCGCAAAGCCTGAGCTCCGACGCTGCCGTAGCCGAGGCCGCTAAAGTCGCCGCCCTCTGCATCACCGCCAACCGCGCCGGCACCCCGAAAGCCCGCGCCTCCGAAGGCACCGCCCGAAACGCCGTCGACGGCAAGACCTCGACTCAGTGGCGCAATAACCTCTCGCCCGATCTATGGATCGAAATCGACTATCTCCAATCGCGCCCGCTCCACCGTCTCACGCTCGACCAAACCGGTCGCACCAATGACTACGCCGAACGCTACGAAGTCTACGTGACCGACGATCCTGCCGCCCCCGGCAAACCCATCGCCACCGGCGCCGGCCAACGCAACCGCACCATCGTCGATCTCCCGGCCGGCACCAAAGGCCGCTACGTCATCCTCAAAAACACCGCCGAACGTCCCGACGGTGCCTGGGCGATCTGCGAGCTCTTCGTGGACTGAGCCCCCGCACATGCTTCCGTCGAATGGAGGGCCGGGCTCGCCGCCACGCCGCTGGACGTGACGGCTAATGCCCCACGTTTGGCGAACCAGCCCACGACTGCATTCCGATTGCAACCGCGACGATATGGCCGGGGTCAGTGCAGCTCATTGTCGCACAAAGAGCCCTGTGAATTAGGCTGGCAACTCAGCACTAAAGCGAAAGACCTCTCCGCCATCGCTTGAAAAACCGACAATATCCTCAAGCTCCCACCGAATTTTCGAAAAGCCAACCCCGCGGTAAAAAGGGAAAGCAGGTTCTGTCGTTTTGATTCGGTGGCGTTGGATCGTTTGCCGAGATTTACTGTCTTTCACCAACACGTCGTAGTGATACGCGATGGGGGTTATCCGCATGACCGCCTCGCAAGCCCAGCGCCGCGAGCGATGAGAACGCGAAATGCGAAGATCGAAATCAAACTCCTCGTCTACCGTGGCCAGCAATTCGTCCCACAAGTCCGCGTGCTTAGCGAATAGAGCGTCATTTTTCGAGGCGATGCCGAGCCCCATGCGCAAGTATTCTTTCACCCGCTTTACGGTCTCCGACACCGATGCATGGTAGATGGATTCTGCGATTGGATCGACGATCTCCACCATGCCGATTCCTTCAATTGCGCAAAATGGAGTCTTTTGACGCCGCTCGTAACGAACACACACGTTCAGCTTGTGGAACGACACTGTTCTGATCCTCCGTGGAACTCGCATCGAAAACGAATCAACAATGTAATTAATCCGCAATCGAAACGGTCGAAGCCGGGTAACGGGCTCTTCCCCGAAATTTGAGTCGAGATGAAAATCCAAACTAGTGAAAATCATGGGCGGACTAACACGGGTTTGACCGACGCGGGGAAGCGGCTTTCACGTGGGTAAAACTGGGACGCTTGACCGCCGCGGCAATCGAATTTCACCGCTCTCCAAGAGGTTGCCAATCTGCGCACCCCGTGGACTACTCAACCATCAGCCGAGGTTTACTCCGAGTAGCTGCAAGCGTGAGCGAGTAGAACTTCGACGTTCGTCCGACCCAACGTCTCCAATCGCTCAGCCTTGATCGCGGTTCCCGCCGACGGGCACATATGCAGAGTTTTTCATCCGCTAATATCCGTAAAATCCGTGGTCAAAAAATCCTGCTCCTTAACGTCCAAGCGCGCCGAACGCCCGGTATCAGCCGTCATGCGGGACCCGATTCGCCCCCCCTGAGCCACACTCGCACCTCATTCCCGCCCGCCCCTACTCCTTCGGCTTCCGCCCCACTCCCCAGACAAGCCAGCCGCCGAGGGCGACGAGTAAAATCAGCCACCAAAAGTAGCGGAGCTCGCGCGCGGCCATTTCGGCAAACATGGCCGCGGGTTTGAACAGGGCGATGAGCACAATCGCGACCAGCGCGAGCACGCCGAATTGTAGAAAGGCACGAGTCCGAGGCGTCATGGTTTCGCCGACTTTTCTGCCGGTCCGATCGGCAAAAGCAACGAAGCTTCCGAAGCGTCCGCCCCGCCGGGCACAACCATCGGCGAGCGGCCGTTCCACTTCTCCACGATCTTCCAGCGCAGAAACGCCGGGCTCTGGCTCAGCGCCTCGCCACGCACGCGGATTGCCTCCGCCTCACCCTTGGCGCTGATGACAGCCGTCTCCGCCTCCACTTGGGACTGCAACTGCGTGAAACGCGCCTGATTGGCCTGCTGTTCCGCGACCATCTTGGCCTCGATCGCCTTCTCCAGTTCGTTCGACAGCACGATATCGCGCACCACGATGTCCTCCACGACGAGGAGCGTGCCGATCTTCTGCGCGGCTGAGGTCAGCGCCTTCTTCTTGATCTCTTCGCGGCTCTTCACGATTTGCTCGGCCGTGAGGAGGGCGGTGACTTCCTTGATCGCCTCTTGCACGCGGGGCGCAATGAGGCTGTCGAAGGGATCGCCGGCAAACTCGCGGTAAATCTGCACCACCGCCGCCTCCGGCACGCGGTAGAGCACGCGCAGGTCGATCTTCACCTGCTGAAGATCGGATGAGAAACAGTCCGCCTTCACGGACTGCGTCCGCTGGCGAACATTCACATAGACGATGCTCGTCACGAAAGGCGCCTTGAAGCCAAAGCCTTCGGGCAAGAAGTTCTCCGAGGTCTTGCCCAGCGTCACCTTGAGTCCGCGGGTGCCGGGCTCGACCACATAGCTGCCAGCCGAGGCCAGCACGAGGAGCGCAAAGGTCACGAAGCCCAGCGCGATCAATTTAGGAATGGGATTGGGATTCATGGCATCAGGCTCAGCGTCGGGTCGCACTGTTCGCATTGGCCGGTTGGGCGTTGGAGGGGGCATTGGATTTCTGGTTCTTCAGCCGTTCAATATCCTGCAGGGTGAGCATGACCTTGTCGCCGCCGCCGATCACGACGGGCGCGATACCGTCCCACTTGTCGACGATCTGGAGGTCTACGAAAGCTGGGTTCTTCTTGAGCGCGTCACCTCGGATCAAGATCGACTCCGCTTCGCCCTTGGCGCGAATCACCGCGGTGTCGGCCTCGATCTGCACGCGCTGCTGGAGATACTTCGACTTCGAGGCTTCCTGCTCCTGCACCATCTTCGCCTCGATGGCGTGCTCCAGTTCCTTGGTCAGCGCGATGTTCTGGATCACGATATCCTCGATCACGAGGAGCGTGCCGAGCTTGCGACGGGCGATCTCCAGCGAGCGCGTCTTGATCTGCTCGCGGTTCTTCACGATCTGCTCGGCGCTTTGCAGCGCGGCGACTTCCTTCAGCGCCTCCTGCACGCGCGGCGCGACGAGGCTCTGGAACGGATCGCCGTAGTAGTCCTGAAACAATTTTACCACCGATGCCTCGGGCACGCGAAACAGCACCTTGAGGTCGACCACGATCTGCTGGAGGTCGGCCGAATAGCACTCGGCCTTGTCCTCGGCGGTCTGCTGGCGGATGGAGATCTGGTGGATATCGGTCACGAGCGGCGTCTTCACGCCGAAGCCTTCGGGCTTAAACGCCGACGACACGCGGCCCATCGTCACCTCCACGCCACGATAGCCGGGTTTCACCACATAGGTGCCCGACGAGGCCATAATGACCGCGCAAAAGATCAACAGGGCGACACCAACGAGACGGGCGATAGCTTGAGGGCTCATAGGATTACGCCCCGGAACGTAGGGGCGAATCCCGCGCATACAAGGCGGCCGTGCGTGGAAAAGATCGGAGCGTTTCAACGCTCCGCCCGCCTGTGGCGACAGCCCCTTCCTCCTGTCGCCCGCACAAACAACCGCGGCTACGGCACCACGTAGAGCTCCACCAGCGCTGTGCCCGTCGTGTTGTTCACACCACTCACCACCGCCGTATAGGCACCCGGCGTGAGGGTCGTGAGAATCACGGCATCCCGGCTGCCCGCCGCGAGGGCAAACGCGCCCACCGCAGTGGTCGTGGTGGTGATCTCCGCCGAATTGGCGGCGAGCGACCAATTGTCATTGGTCGCCAGCGCCGTCGAGCCGCGGAAGAGCGTCAGCGTCGGATCGCCCAAAGTGCCGTCGACGCCGAAGGCCGCGAGGCCAGGCCCCACGGCGCGGATGAGCAGACGCAGCGTGCCCGTCCCGCCGATCACGAATCCGGGAATGAGCACGCCTTCGCCGGTGCCGACGTAGGCGCGCGTAGACGCATTGAGCACCGCGGCGGTCGTCGACGCGGAGCCGTCATAAATTTCGAGCAAGGCGACGCCCGAGCCGCCATCGGTTGCCGTGACGGGAGCCGTATAGGCGCCGGGGACGAGAGCGGCCGCTACGGCGGCATCCTTGCTGCCGGTAGCGAGGGCAAAGGCGCCGGCCGTGGCCATCGCCGGCGCATCGGCGACGAGCCAGTTGTCACTCGTGGCCACCGTGACGTCGCCACGAATCAAACTGAAGCGCGGATCGGCGAGGACACCGGCGACGCCGAATCCACCGAGGGTCGGACCGACGGCGCGCACCACCATCGGCCGGCTGGCCGTGCCATTGAGCACAAAGCCGGGAATCGGCGTGCCGGCCACGCCGCCCACGGCGGCGCGCGTCGCGATATTCACGAGGCGCACCGTGCCGGTCGTGCCAGGCTCCGTGGCCGCGGTGGCGACTGGACCGCGCACCGCAAAGGCCCGGTAGCTGGAGGACATGATCTCATAACTGATCAGGCCCTGCGCGCCGCGGGGCGGACCACTGGCAGCCGGCACGGCGTTGTTCACGCCAAACTCGACTAGCCACGCACTCGTGGGCGCGGCGTTGCCGCCGCCACCCCGGAGCGCGGTGCACGACCAGTAGGCCGTGGCGGGGGTCGTCGCCGTGGGAAACAGCACGCGATTGAGGGGCGCCACGGCAGCTGCGGCAGTGGTGGCAGTCGTCAACGTATACTCGGTGAGCGTCTGGAGTTCCTTGATGTTGGGTAAACGCCAGTCGCTGAATCCGCCGAGGGTGAGGTTCTCTGCATAGGCCAGCGCGCCCTGCCAGTTCACCGCTCCACTCGGCACTTGGGCCCACATGAGGCCTGTGTCGAGGTCGGTGATCGTGCCATCGAGATTGTTTTGGTAGTTGTGCCCGTTGGTCGGCTTCGCGCCGCGCACGTAGCGAGCGTGGTAGCGGAGCGTGCCACCAGCACCGATCGTCTCGGCCTTGGGTTTGGGGCCCATGCCGCCGCCGGCGTTGACGCACCACACCTTGGTCGCGTCCGTGCCATAGATATCGCTCGTCCACCAATACTCAGCCGCCCCGGCGGGATTACTGGGAAAGAAAGTCGTATTGAGCGCGGCGGGATTGCCGAGATTATGGTTCATGATGCTGAACAGCTCGGTGGGCGTTGGCAGCCGCCAATCCGAGTAGCCGCCCGTGGTCACGCTCGCCGCGCGGCTCAGAGCGTTTTCCCACGTGGATTCGCCGTTGTCCACTTTCTGCCACATGAGGCCGGTCACCTGGTCGGTGATCGTGCCGTTGCCGTTGTCCGTAAAGGCCGGCGGATTGATCGTGTAGTCGGAATCTTCGCCGAAGGTCGGCGTGGCGTCGATGGTTTGGCCGGTGTCGGGCAACTTCAGCAGACTCGGGCCGGCCATTCCGTAGGCCGTTAGCCGATTGCCACCGCTATTGTAGGTCGTGGTCGTGCCGGGCACCGTCGGCAAGCGCCACGTAACGGTCATAGTCTTGGGATTGGCGTTGCGGTTGATGCGCCAGCATTCGTCGTAGGTGTTGGCACCGACCTGCACGCGCATGAGAAACTGGTCGGGCGATGGGACGCCAGTGAGCGACTCGACCAGGTTGCCGTTGGCATCGGTGTCTAGTGCCACAGGATTCTTGTAGGCGATAATGCGGGCGCCCTGCACGGCCTGCGCGGTGTAGCCGCCGGTGCCCGATTGGCGCATGTTCTGCACCTCGGGCTGGCCATCCACCTGCCCGCCGAAATTGATGACCGTGCCGTGAAAGGCCGTCGGTAGATAGGGCGCCGCCGGGCCGGTCGCCGCGCTGCCGATGGCGTGGTAGTGGTAATTCCAAGCACCGTGGTTATGCCCTCCCTCCGCATCGAGCGGCTGACGCGCGGAGCCGTCAGGCTCGGTGTAACCGTAGATAGGATAACCGTCCAACGCCCACGCGATGGGCTTGTCGATGCCGGTGACCGCCTGCAGATGCACCGGTGCGATGTGGTAGTGATAGTCGTCCGCCAAGCCGCAGTGGCCGCCGTAGATATCGAGCTCGCCGATTTCGTAGGAGACGCGGCCCGTGTTATTGCGGGGATTGAAAATCGCGATGCCATCGGCACCGACCGCCACCGCGCCGCGCTGAAAATTACCCGCCGAAATCGGAATGGGCGACGCCGAGGGCGTCGGCACGAGCGGAAGCCGCCAGACATTGGGCTTACCAAAGCCGATGGACCCTTGGTCACGCTCGGGATTGGTGGTGTAGGCGAAATAGGACGTCGGCACCGGAATCTGCTGCTGCCACGAGGTGATCCCGACCATGAGCGTCGGCATGAGCGCGGGATTCGGGACATTGTCCGATTCCACGTAAAACGTCGTCGCGTCGTAATACGACCGCACGCGCGGCTTAAACGCGCCGAACGAAGCGGCCATCGTCGCACCATAACCCGCAGGTGCCACCGCCACGGGCGCTGGTGCGCCGGCCGACTCGGCCGCGAGCATCCTCGCCACCTCCGCATGAATCCACGCATCGCCTTCGTGCGCATGAACCCGTGAGGCGACCACGCCTGCGGCAACCATCAGGAAACCCGTGAGAGCTGAGCGAATGTGCATCACACCACCATGCGCTGGAAACGTTAACGGTAAACGGGAGCCATGATTAAAAATAATTCATTTTTCGCCCTGGGACCACGTGCGTTTGCGCCCGAACGATCATTGTTGGTCGAACTGCGACCGCTCCAGCTGGGTTCGGCGCGCGACACTTACGACGCGCGGCGAGGTTTCCGGCCGGCCTTCCATCGCCGCTGATTGAATTTTCGGCTCACTGAAGTTGAGCGTGAGTGTGGCGGCGGAACTCTTGGTGGAGCCGAAGGCGTTCGTCGCCACACAGGTGTAGTCGCCGGCATAGGCCGCCATCACGTTGTGCAGCGCGAGCACCGGGTCCGTCGTGTTACAGAATTCGCCACCCCGGAAAAACCAGGCATACGTCGTGCCAGCTGGTGCATTGACCGCCGCCACCAAGCGCACGTCTTGTCCTGGCCGCACCTCCGTGCTGCGCGGTTGCTGCCTAAAGATGGGCGGGCGCGTATCCGTGACGACCGCGGGATCATAGACGATGAACTGCCCCATCATGCCACCATCCTCGTGATTCAGAAAATGGCAGTGAAACATGAAAGGATTCGTGGTGCTCGCGTAGTCTTCGAACTTCGCAATCACCTACACACTTTCACCCCGCGGGACGTAAACCGTGTCCTTCCAGCCGGATTCGTAAGGTGCGGCCAAGCCATCCGACGACACCTGACCGACCGTCGGCGAGCGGGCGACGATCTTGAACTTCACATCATGGATATGGAACGCGTGCCCGAATACGTTGTTGTTCACGATCGTCCACTTTTCGATGTCGTTCAGCTTTACGGTGAAGTTGCTGCGCGTGCCGCTATAGCTGAGGTTGTCGAACGTGAACTCTGCGCCGCCGTTGCCGCCGGTGATGTTGACGGTGCGCGACGTGGTGACGTCGGCATTGGTCCAGTAGGTGTTGTTGGCGAGACTGGAGGGCAACGCAGTGATGGCGTTCGCGGTCGTCGCACCGACGACGATGTGCAGGAGATTGAAGTCCGTGTTGTTGAGCAGACTGCTGTTGATCGGACCCGAGACGCCCGTCGGCGTGCGCGGATTGCCTTCGTTGCCGGGGAATCCGAAGGCCTGTCCGGAGTTGAAAGCCTTCAAGTCGAGCGCCGCACCCACGGCGTCGCCGCCAAGATTGACGAGAATTTCCACCCGCTCTCCCACCATGAGTTTAACGCGTGTGACGGCGACGGGGGCATTGAGCAGGCCGCTGTCATTGGTGATGACGTAGAACGTCCGGTTATCGCTAAACCCGACATTGTAGCCCCGTTCGACCTCGGCATTCAGGATTCTCAGACGGACGAACTGCTTGGGCAGTGTCACCTGAGGATTGAGGGTCCCGTTGACCAGGACGTAGTCGCCATAATTATCGAGGACGTGATCGGAGGCGAATTGGTTGCTGCTCAGAAAACGCCGGCTCGTGACGCCCAGCGGAATATCATCAACTCCGTAGGTGCGAGGTAACGCGAGCGCGGCCTCTTGGGCGTCTTTCACGATAATGAATCCGCCCGCCCCTTTCGTGAGTTGCTCCTGGGTCATCTCATGCAGGTGTGGGTGATACCAGTAGGTGGCCGCGTTATTCAGAACCTTCCAAGTCGGCGTCCAAGTCGCACCTGCCGCGACGGGTTGATGCGGGCCTCCGTCCATCACCGCCGGCAAATGGAATCCGTGCCAATGCACCGTGGTCTCGGCGGCGAGCCGATTCGTCATGTTGATCTTCACAACGTCCCCTTGATTCATAATGAGCGTGGGGCCCCAGAAGAGCGCACCGTTGTAGCCGTAGGTGGTCGTCGCCGCTCCCGTGCGGAACTGTTTTGACGTCTGCGCCAGCGCGAGGTCAAAGGTCGTGCCGGAAATCGTGTCGGGAATGATCAACGGGTTGTAGGTCGGTGTCGCGGTAGAGGTGACAATCACCGGGACCGTGGTCGTCGCCGATCCAGTGGTGCCGGTCGCCGTCGCCGTGATGGCATTAGACCCAAAACCAAGGGGCACGGTGGCAGTCCATGTCGCAAAACTGTCGGTCGAGGTGGCCACCACATTATTGACTTTCACGGCGGACACACCGGCAGCTGCAGCATTGGTGGTCCCTTGAATTGTGATGGTCGCGTTTCCCGTGCCGGCGCCCGTCGATGGGCTGGTAATGCTGATGGTCGGACTCGCCGATCCGGAAGTGCCGGTTGAGGCAGGAACATTGCTGTAGAGTTCAACCAAGGCAGTGCCGGTGGTATAGCCAACGCCACTCACGACGGCGGTATAGGACCCCGCCGGTAGCGAAGTCAGAATCGCCGCATCCTTGCTGTCCGTCGGCAGCGCAAAGGCCCCTACTGCGACGGCCGCAGCAGCGATCTCGGACGCATTTGCTGCACTCGACCAATTGTCATTGGTCGCGAGCGCAGTCGTCCCGCGATAGAGCGTGATCGTCGGGTCGGCCAGCAGACCGGTTAGACCAAAATTGGTCAGGGAAGGACCGACCGCACGGATTAGGAGGCGCAAGGAGCCGGTTCCACTGATTACGAATCCAGGAATCAACACAGAGTCCGCCGTGCCGACAAAGGCCCGGGTGGATGCATTGACCAGCGTGGCGCCTGCTCCGAGCGATGCGTCATAGACCTCCAAAAGCGTGACGCCACTGGTGTTACCCACGGCTGTCACCGGCGCGGTGTAGGAACCAGGCAAAAGCGTGGTGACCAATGCTGCGTCCTTGCTGCCGGCACCGAATGCAAAAGCTCCCGCCGTCGACATGGTCGACGCATCGGCGGCCAACCAATTGTCGTTGCTTGCGACCGTCGCGGTGGAGGAAAGGAGCGAGAGGCTGGGATCGCTCAGCGCTCCGGTGATACCAAAGCTCGTCAGCGCGGGTCCGGCTGCGCGGACCAGCATGGTCTTCGATCCGGAGCCACCGATTACAAATCCCGCAATCGGCGTCCCGGCGGCACCGCCGATCTGTGCCCGGGTCGCGATGTTGGTGAGACGCGCCGGATCAACGTCAGCCGCCTGGGGGCGCAAAGTCGTGACCAGCGATAGAACGACCAAGAGAAATCGGTTTCGGAGCATGTCCCACGATACTTCCACTCCGTTAAGGAATGATAAACTAGGGGGACAAAATTCTTAAGAAATGATGAGCAGTCGTCTCGGCAAGAGGGTAACGACTCCTCGTCCTCACTCCAAACCATCACAGGCACCTCAACCGCCGGCGACCGGCTTCGCCGCGACATGGTTACGGCACTTCGTAAATCTCCACCAGCGCGACGCCAGTCGTGTTGCCAACGCCGCTGACCTGCGCGCTGTAAGTGCCAGGGTCGAGGGTCACGAGTATGGCCGAGTCGCGGGACGTCGCGGGCAAGTTGAACGCGCCGACTTGGGCGCTCGCCAGACCGAGCTGCGCCGCATTCGGCGCCGCGAGCCAATTGTCATTTTGCTGGATCGGCTGGGCCGTGCCCTGGCGGAAGAGCGCGAGCTGGGGATCGGCCAGCACGCCGGTCACACCGAACTGCGTGAGACTAGGACCGATCGCGCGAATGAGCACCTGTTTCGGCGCATCGCCTTGGATCGCGAAGCCCGCGATCAGGATCGAACCGCCGGTGCCGACATTGGTGCGGGCGGACATGTTGATCAGCCGCGCCGAGGTGTTCGTCGTCGAGGTGTCGTAGGCTTCCATCAGAGCGATACCAGGAGTGGGTGTCTTACCGGTGACGACCGCCGAATAGCTCCCGGGCGTAAGATTGGCCACCAGCGCCGCATCGAGTGCCGCGGTCGCCAGCGCAAACGCGCCTACCCGTGTGGTAACGGCGACGGTTTGGTTGGAGTTGGTGCCGGCAGCCCAATTGTCATTGGTCGATACCACCGAGTTGTTGGCGTCCGTCACGGTCAACACCGGATCGGCCAACACTCCGGTGACGCCAAAGCCCGTGAGCGCCGGGCCAATAGCACGGATGAGAAGCGGCGCGGGATCACCTTGGCCGACGACGCAGCCGACGATGAGCGTATCGCTGCCGGTTCCCGCCGTGGAGCGGACCGACAAATTGCCGAGGCGACTCGCCCCCAGCGTCAGCGTGGCCACCGCAGAGGTCACGGAGCCGGCTGTGGTCGTCACGACGACGGAGTAGTTGCCGGCATCGGCCGTTTGCGCGCGGGCGATCCCGAGCACCGCCGTCGTCGCACCGGGAATGGCGACGCCATTGCGCTGCCATTGATAGGTCAGCGGAAGCGCGCTCGATGCGCTCACGGAAAACGTAACTGCGGTCCCGGCCGATACTGCCTGAGAGCGGGGCTGTGCCGCAATGACCGGCGTAGTGCTCTGCTCAGCGGCGGTGCCAACTGTATAGGTGAACGCCACCTTGCCATTCACCGCGTCGGTGCCGGGCTTCTCGTCCGCCGGTAGGTAAGTGCGGACATACTCCACCTTCACTCCCGTCGGAGCGACGGTGACGCGGGTGTAGCCGCTATCAGGGAACCGTTCGCCGGTCGCGTAGGCATCGGAGTTGAAGAGTGAGTAGTTCGGGTTGGCCGGAGAACCGAGTGCCTGATACGTGACTCCGTCGAGTTGCTGATGCACCCAGATGTGATCGTGGCCCTGAAAGAAGATCGTGACTTTGTTCGCGACGAAAAGCTGGTGGATCGGCAGCGCCCAGCCGGCCCGGTTCTGCGCAAAACCCGGCGTGCCGTTGTTATTCTGGCCTCCCCATTCGAACTTGAGCGCGACGTCGATGCCGCCGCGGTTCGTGCCCATCACGTGATGGGCGAAGACAAATTTGTATTTCGCTTTGCTGCGCTCGAGCGTGGCCTTGAGCCAGTCGTATTGGGCCTTGCCGTGGGTGATCGCCCACTGGTCCGGCGTCTTGGCCCCACCGTAGAAATCGTTGTCCACGACCACAGGTGACCCCCAGTATGGATCAATGGTCACGAAGAGCGCGTCACCCCACTCCCAAGCGTAGTAGTTCCGCAACAGCCCGATATGCTCGATAGTCTCGGTGTTGCCCGAGTAGAAATCATCGGGCGCGGGCTGGGCATAGTAAAGATTGCGGGCATTTTGGGCCCAGACAGCAACGTTGTTGGGCGTGCCGTCGAGGAGGTAGCGCGCGGCCTGCTCGTGGTTACCGTTGACGAGGAAGATCGGCGCGGTGCGCCCGAGGATACCGAGATAGGGCCGCTGGATATTGTAGCGTTCGACCACCAGCGGCTGCGTCACTGCGCGGGGATTGGCCTGATTGATCGTATCGACGCTGAAATCGTCGCCACTCGTGAGATAAAAATCCGGGCGGTCCGCGGCGACGGTGTTCATCGTGCGCGTGTAGAATGCCGCGTTGAACTGCGTGTTGGCGCGTTCCGGGTGGGAGTCGCCTTGCACGCCAAACACAAAAGTGCTGCCCGGGGCGCGCTGCGTCATGAATGCATACTCCGGACTCGCGTCGTAGGTCGTCGCTCCGGCGGCCCGAAATCGGATGCGGTAGTAATAGCGGCTGTTACCCGTCAGGCCTGTGAGGGTCACTTCCTGCGGCAGATTTGCCGCCAATGTGAGCGGCGCCGTCTCGCCGGTGTAGACGCCCGGCTGCAGGCCAAACTCCAGATAAACCGATTGCGCCGTGGGCGCGAGGAGGTTGGCGGCGATCGACCGATTGGTCGGCCGACCGAGCACCAGTGTGCCGGGAAAATCCGCGGCCTGTAGCGGAACCGCCAGGCCGAACCAGCAGATCACCGTGCCCGCGAACCACGCTACTCTCGCCCACGAGTTCCGACGGGCGAACGGATTCTTCGTTTGTTCATCCATGGTAAATCATCCTGCGGAATTACGCCACCCAACGGGGCCGCGCAATTTCATGCGACACACTCATACATTGTCGGAGGATCTTGCGGGCGCGGTTGAGACGGATCTTCACTGCCCCGAGCGAGAGGTGCATCTTGTCGGCAATCGCACGGTAACTCGCGCCTCCCACGATCATCCCCACTATTTCCCGATCTGCCGGGGCAAGTTGAGGTAGAGCACTTTCGAGCGCTTCGAGGATTTCTCGCACCGCCATGGTGCTGTCGGATGCCGGCATGTTGGCCAGTTGCTCCTCGCTGGCGCCGCCCATCGGCCGGCAGCGGATGCGGCGCCGGGAGTCCAACGCCGCGTTGCGGGCCAGTGTGAAGAGCCATGGCTCAAACGTGATGGGTTCCCGCAGGCGACTGATCCGGCGACAGAGCTTGATCATCACCATCTGCACCACGTCTTCCACCATGTCTGGTTGATCCAGCATGGGACGCACGAAGGCCGCTAGCCGGGTGCGATAGCGCACAATCAACTCTGATTGGGCGGCTACTTCGCCGGCACGCGCCCGCACCACCACACTCAATAGATTCTCGCGTTCCGCTTCGGTCGGCCGTGCATAGCGAGCGCTCCGCCCCCCTCCCGGTGGGGTGATCGTTTGCGCGGGAGCAAGGCCCGGAGCGCGTCCTGGTGACTCAGTTGGCAGGCGCAATGGAGTAGGTGTGAGAGATGGTGCGATTCTTGAGCGTCGCGGTCTCTTGCGTGGGCAACGCCGCCCGCACGTATTCCACCTTGGTGCTCTCGGGCGCGACAGTCACCCGGAGGTGGCCCGAGTTCGGGAGGATCGTGCCCTGCACATATTTGCCGTCACCGGCGCTGGCGGTGGAGAAGTTGGCCGTGCCGGGTTGCGGGCATTCCTGATAAACAATGCCGTCGAGTTGCTGGTAACCGTAGAAATGGTCGTGGCCGTGAAACACCGCACTCACCTTGTTGGCGACCAGGAGCTGGTGAATTGGCATATCCCAACCCGGGCGCTTCGCCGCGAAGCCGTCGGTATCGTCGGCATTCTTGCCGCCCCACTCATAGCGGTGCGCCGTTTCCACACCGCCGCGCGCGGATTCGATGCCGCCGATGAGGTGATGCATGAAGAGGAATTTGTATTTCGCCCGGCTGTTCTGGAGCGTGGTCTTGAGCCAGTCGTATTGCGTCTTGCCGAGTGACCAACGCCAGTTGTCGGCCGGATTGGCGTTGGGATTCGTAAGGGTGTTATTGAAGGGATCCAGGATAACGAAGAGCGCGTCGCCCCACTCGTAGGCGTAGTAGTTTTCGAGGAGCTCGTCCTTGCCGAAGACGAAGCGCGTCTCGGCGCTGCCGGTGTAAAACGCTCCGTCCGGCACCGGAATCGCGAAGTAGCGTTTGCGGGCTAGAATGTCCCAGCTGGCGAGGTTGTTGTCCTTGGCCGCCGAGCGGTCGGCGTCGTAGACGTAGCGATATTCCGCCTCATGGTTGCCGAGCGTAAACATGAAGGGCACCGAGTGGCAGAACTCGGCGAAATTGTTCCGCAGGGTGACGGCACGGAATTCGATGAGGCCGTAGTTGACCGTTAGTCCGGGCAAAATCGTCGGCATCTTGTCGGTCATGAAGATGTCGCCGAGGTCGACGTTGAAGTCCGGGTTGTCGGCTCCGATGTTGCGCATCGCGAGCGTGAAGAGCGGCTGGCTGGTGATCTCGTCGAGATGGGGATCGGCCGTGATCGTAAACGTGAACGGCGTGCCACGCGGACGCGCCGTCTGGAAACTGCGCTCGCCCCGAGCCCGAAACACCGTCTCGCCCGGCGCGCGGTAGCGCACGCGGTAGTAGTAGCGGCGGTTCGCGGAGAGCGCCGGCTGTCCGTTGCCCGCCTGGATCTTCACCTCGAAGGGAGTGCCTGCCGGATAGGTGACGGCCGGGGTGCGGTCCGTGTAGGCCCCCGCGGCGGCGCCGAATTCCACGTAGGCTTCGACGGCTTTGTTGGCCTCGAGGTTGAGGGTCACGCTGCGGTCCGTGGGGATGCCGAGAAATTCGGGGCTGGTGAAACCGAGGTTGGGCGTGACGTCGGAGATTTTGTAGTCCCACAGGGTCGCGGCGACGATGTAGGAGGCGGCCGGCGCACTGGTGGTGGTGCCCGTTCCGCTGGTGGCGGTGACCGTGTAACTGACCGTCGTGCCGGCCGGCTGGACCGGAATCGCGGCGCCAAACACGCCGTCACCTGCCGCGCCGTCGCCGTTCAGACCATCGTCCCGCATCGTGAGTGTCACCGGCGAGGCCCCAGCGCCCGTGCCCACCGTATAACTCAACCGCAATCCCGCCACGGTGCCACCGGGAGCGGGCTGGCCCTTGGCCGTGACAAATACTTTGTCCGCATAGTTCGGCGCCGCCGGCGCCGCGCCCAACTCAACGACTGCGAAGCCCGTTGGCGCCGGAGTCGGCGGAACCACATAAAGTTCCACCAAGGCCGTCCCCGTGGTGTTGCCCACGCCGCTCACCACCGCGGAATACGATCCGGGGGCCAGCGTTACGAGCAGGGCCGCGTCTTTGGAACCCGCCGGCAAGGCAAACGCACCCACCGCGGCGGCGGCCGCCGTCACTTCGGCGGCATTGGCGGCCACCGACCAATTGTCGTTGGTCGCCAGCGCCGTGGTGCCACTGAACAGCGTGATCGTCGGATCGGCCAGGGCATCGCCGACCCCAAATGTGCCGAGCGTCGGGCCGACGGCGCGCACCAGGAGCCGCAGGGTGCCCGTGCCGCCGATGACAAAGCCAGGGATCAACACGCTATTGCCGGTGCCGACCATAGCGCGCGTCGACGCATTCACAATCGAGGGACCGGAACCGGGCGCACCGTCGTAAACTTCCACGAGGGCGATGCCGCTGCCGCCATCGCTCGCGACGACCGGGGCGGAATACGAACCGGCACCGAGCGAGGCCACGAGGGCGGCATCCTTGCTCCCCGCCGTCAGCGCGAAGCCTCCCGCCGCGGTCATGAGCGCACCGTCGGCGGCATTCCAATTGTCGTTGGTGGCCGTCGTCGCGCTGCCACTTACCAGACTGAGACGCGGGTCAGCCAGAACACCGGTCACGCCGAAACCGCCGAGAGTCGGTCCCACCGCCCGCACGATGATCGGCTTCGTAGCGGAGCCACTGAGCACAAAGCCCGGGATCGGCGATCCGGCCGCGCCGCCGACGGCCGCGCGGGTCGCGATGTTCACGAGCCGAGCCGTGCCTTCATCAGCCGCCCAACCCGCGCCGACGGCCAGGGTAAGCAGAGCTGCGATAACAATGCCACTTGGGTGCATGCCTCATCTTGCCCGTAAAACGTTAACAAATAGTGAGCCGCCGGATTAAAAGTCGTTAATCTTTGCTCCGCCTCCCCTCGCCCCCCCCCCCGCACCCGACTCACCGCGCGGGCGCTTCGCTCACGTCGAGGTCGGGCTTCGTGTTCCAGCGCGGCTTCCAGCCGGGCTTCTCGACGCGGGTGCGGAAGATGACCGTGTTATCCAAATCGAGGTCGTCGCTCCAGATGAACTTCGCGCCTTTGAAATCGGCGGCGTAAAACGGCTCCTTCGGATTCACCCGCTCCTCGGAAAACTCCTTGGCGTTGGCCCACGCGCTATCATCGAAGTCCACCGCCCACCATTTATCGGGAATCGGCGTCTGCTCCACCGTGGGATTCTTCACGTCACCCTTGAGCGGGCCCTTGAAGAAATTCTTCGCCTTCCAGGTGGCATTCGAAACCGTGCCGTCGCCAAACTTGATGATGAATCCGCCATCGCCGATGTGGTCGCCATATTCGAGCCCGGTCTTCGGGTCGGCATTGTCCTTCGCCATCACCGCGATCGTCATCGGATACTCTGGGAGTAGATCGACGGAGATCACGTTGTGCGGCGTAAAGGGAATCGAATCCACCGCCGTGAGCCGGCCGTTAATGTAGAGCACGAACCAATTATCGGCGTAGACGTTCACTTTAATCGTGTCGGCCATCGTCGGCTTGATCAGGCCCTTGTTATCCGCGCCGCCTTTCTTGCCGCCGCCTTTCTTTTTTCCGCCGGGCGGTCCCTCTTGGGCGACTGAGCCAACCAGGAGCAGGGCGGCTCCGAGGGCGACGCACGGAAGGATGCGCAAGCATGACGCGAGACGGAGACGCAGGGAGGTGAAGTGCATAGCCGGGAGCAGGAAAATTTATCTCGCCGGGGTGACCGCGTAGCGATGCGTCACGGCCCCTGATCGGCGCACACCGTTCTCGGCGCTCGCGGGATAGGCGCGAACGTATTCCACCACCGCCTCAGCCGGCGCCACCTTCACGCGCAGAATGCCCGAGGCCCCGGCGATCACGCCGCTCATGTAGCCGTATTCCTCGGCGCTGCGGGTGTTGTCGTAGCGCGTATGCCCCGGCTGCGGCACCAGTTGGTAGGTGATGCCGTCGCGTTCCTGCTGGGCGTAAAGGTGGTCGTGCCCGTGAAACACCACTACGCCGCCTCCCCGCCGTTTCAGCAGTTCGTGGATCGGCGCATCCCAGCCGGGGCGCTGCTGCACAAATGAGTCGCGGCCGTCGAGGTCGCGCCCACCCCATTCGAAAAAGGCCGCCGCCTCCGCGCCGCCGCGGCCTTCGCGGGTCTCCCCTCCCACGAGGTTGTGGAGAAACACGAAGGTGAATTTCGCCCGGCTCGTCGCGAGCGTCCGCCGCAGCCACTCGTATTGCTCGCGTCCGAGCGAGCGGCCCCAGTTGTCGCCGCTGCGATTGCGCTCCTGTCCATACCAATAGGGATCGAGCGCGACGAAGAGGGCGTCGCCCCAGGTAAAAGCGTAGTAGTTCTGCAGGAGTCCCGCGCGGGGATGGGGCGTGGCGTTGCCGGAATAAAACGCATCGGGCTCCGGATTGGGGAAATATTTTTTCCGCTGGGTATTGGACCAGAGCGCCATGGCTTCGCTCCTGCCCGGCTGCTCGCCGTCATGATTCCCCAACACGAGAAACACCGGCACGGTGTGTCCGACCAGTCCGAAGTAGTAGCGCTGCGCGAGATATTGCGGCTGCGCGTCATGATAGTCCGTGCGCTTGTCCGTCATGAAGGTATCGCCGAGGTCGATGTGGAAATCAGCCCGGGCCGCGAGCACGTTACCGAGTGAGGTTTTATAGATCTCGGGATCGATGCCGGCATCTAGATGCGGGTCGGCCTGCACGGTGAAAACAAACTCCGCGCCCGGCGCCCGGGCCGTCGTAAATTCCCCCGTGACCACCGGTCGAAATTCCCCCGGCCCCTCGGGACGCGACTTGAGCTGATACCGGTAACGCATGCCCGCCTGCAATCCGGTGAGCGCGATCTCGACCGGCTGCCCCTGCGGAAAAACCCGCGGCGCGCTCCGTTGGACCGTGTCACCACCGTCGGGCCCGACCGCGACAAAACCCTCGACTCCTTCAAAGCTCAGAATGCTGAGCGTGACGCCCTCGGCCGTTGGCCGCCCGAGGATCACGTCGATCGGCCGGGCCGGCACCTCCGTGCGAAACAAGAGCGTGGGAAGCCGGCCTTCACCCTTGCCGCCGCCTCCCTTTTTTTCTGCGCGTCTCGGCTCGTCGGCCGCGAACGCACTCGCGATTGCTCCGGCCGCCAAGAGCAGCCACCTCACCCGCATCGAGGAGAAAAAACGTATTTGCATGGAAGGTGGGCGCGGGCGACTCACCGCTTCTTGCCTTGTTTCCCGCCTTTGCCGCCCCGTCGGTCATCGACGTTCGGATCATCCGCCTTGCTGGGATCGTAGTGGGGGTTGGGCTGGGCCATCTGCGCGGACACCGCCTGGAGGTAGGCCGTGAGCCGGGTGTCGAGCTCCGCCGCCAGCTCCGGCTTGGTCGACGTCAGGTCGTGCTCCTCTCCCGGATCCCGTTCGAGGTCGAAGAGGCGCCGGGTCTTGCGCTCGTAGTTGCGCACCAGCTTGTAGCCGCCGAGCAAAATCGCCGTCGCCGGTCCACCGTTGCCCAAGTCGTAGTGCGGAAAGTGAAACACCAATTCTTCGCGTGGCCGGCGGACCGGCCCCTGTCCGGCCCCATCCCGCAGCACAGACACGAGGCTGCCGCCTTCCACCGCGGCAGGCACCGCCGCCTTTAGGCCGGCTAACTCCGCCACGGTAGGCAGCAGATCGCATGCGGTCACAGGCACCCGCGAACAGACATTCGCCGGGATGCCGGGTCCCCGGATGAGAAACGGCACGCGCAATCCGCCTTCGGTGACAGCACCTTTGCCGCCGGCCAGCGGCGCGTTGCCATTGCGACCCTGACCGCCGTGGTCGGCCGTGTAGATCACATAGGTGTTTGCCGTGAGGCCAAGTTGGTCGAGGCCCGCCAGCAATTGCAGGACGGTCCGGTCGATCTCGTCGGCTTCAGCGCGCACGGTGTCGCGATCGCGTCCACCGCCCCCGCCCTCCTTCCGCTCCTGATTCGGATAGTGCGAGAGCTGCAGGTAGAACGGTTTCCCGGCCTTCTGCGCCTTCGCCATAAAGGCGAGTCCGCGCTCGGTCATGCCGATGGCCTGCTTGGGATTGGGGCTCGCGACATTATCGGGACCGCCGTTGCCCGTCGCCCCGTCGCTCTCGTCGAAGCCGTGCCGGTCCGGGCTGACGCGCCCTACGTGCCACTTCCCGAAATGCGCCGTCGTATAGCCCGCTCCCTTGAGCAATTCCGCCACAGTCGTCACTACAGTCGGTAGTTCCAGTAGCGGCTCGGGCGGGAGGAGCGCCGTGCGCACCGTGCCACCCGCCTCACGTCCCACGCCCACATAAGTCATGTGCAGCGCGGCCGGACCGATGCCAGTGAACAGCGCCGCGCGCGACGGTGTGCACCGCGGCGAGAGCGCATAACCATAGGCGAAGCGCATCCCCTCGCGCGCCAGGCGCTCCACCGCAGGGGTCTTGAACACCGTGCTCTGCGAGGCCGGCAGCCGGTCATCCATGCGCACCGAGGTATTGGGCCAGCCCTGCGCCTCGGCCATGATCACGACGAAATTCGGCGCCGGCGTTTCCGCCGCACCGGCCACCATCGCGGCGCCCACGGCGCTCACGACTCCGATTATTAACGCGCGTAGTCGCATCATGATTTCCGTTTTCCCCGGCCTTTTTCGTCCGACGCGTCCTCACCCGCTTTTCCGGCCGGCCGCGTATACACCACCTTGAGTTCCGCACTGTCGAGGATCGAGCCCTTCATCGCTGCGAGCAGCACGTCGCGGCTCACCTCGGCCGGAGGCACTTCCGGCACCACCGGCGCCGACAACGCATAGACTGTGAGAAAATACGCTTTCTCTCCGGGTCCTTTCGAATGGGGCGGCGCATACTCGGCCCGGCGCGTCACGCTGTTGTTGCCGAAGACGCCGATCCCGTGGACATCCTTCGGCACGGCCTTCACGTCGGCCGGAATATTGTAGAGCGTCCAATACCACTTGGTTTTTCCCTCCGGATCGAAGTGATGCATGATCACGGCGTAACTCTTCGTGCCCGCCGGAGCGCCCGTCCATTCCAGCGGTGGCGAAATGCTCGCCCCATCGCCCGTAAACTCCACCGGCAACACCCCGCCTGTCCCTACCGCCGGACTCCGCAGGGCAAAATTCCCCGTGCGCGGCGGCACGTAGTTTTGGGTCGTCACCGAGCCACCGCCTGCGCCGCCCGGCCGGGGCTCGTCCCGCGGAGGAGGAGGGCCGCTCTTCCGCTTCGCTCCACCGTCGCCCTTCTTCTTGCCGTCGCGCGGCGGCCCGCCTCCGCCCCCGCCCCCGCCGCCAGCCCGGTAGGTTTCATCGCGGGTCGTGCCGTCCGCGCCGACAAATTGAAACTTCCACGCGCCTTCGCCGGCCGGCGCATAGTTCACGGCCGCGGCTTTTCCATTCACCGTATAGCGGAGCGTCACTGGCGTCGCGCCCGGAGTGCCTTCCAATCCCATGATCTTGGCTCCGCGCAGCGCGGTGAGGGCCGGCCGAACGCCCTGCGCCCGCGGTTGCGGATCCACCTGCCCGTCCTTCTCAACGACCACGCCGTGAAATCCACCGTTCACATAGGGATAGCTCTGCGATCCGTGATAGTGATAGCCCACCCCGGCCGTCTCATGCCCGTTAAATGCATCGAGTTTCGTCGCCTTCGAGCCATCCGGCTCCGTCAGCCCGTAGATCGGATAACCATCGAGGGCATAGGCGATCGGCCGTCCCTCGCCGACGGTCATCTGCAGATGAAACGGCGCCGCGTGGTAGTGATAGTCGTCCGCCCGGCCGCAATGTCCGCCCCACTGGTCGAGTTCGCCGATCTCGGCCGAAACTTCGCCCCGGTTGTTCTGTGGATTGAAAATCGGGATGCCATTCGCCGCCAGCGCAATGGCCCCACGCAAGAAGCGCCCCTTGATCGACACCGGCTCCGCCGCCACCTCAGGACGCAGCGGAATCCGCCAGGCGTTTTTCCCCACGTAAGGCTGCGGCAGGGGCACTTGCTGCTGCCAGGCCGTGATGCCTGCCATCATGCCGTGCGTTGGGAGGCCGTTGCTCTCGACATACAGGAACGTCTCGTCCCAGCGCACCGCGACCCGCGGCGCAAACGCCAGAAACGCCGCCGCCTGCTGGGGCGCCGCATTCGCCGCACTTTCTCCTCCGACCTGCTCTCGCCGCGGCTGCGCCTGCGCGACTCGCCGCACCACGTCCATCGCGACCGTTTCCGGCGGCTTCACCGACCAATCGTAATGGGGATGCGCCGGATCACCGGTGAGTGTGTGCGCCCCCAGTTCGATTCCACCGAGCACCGCGACCACCGCACCCCATCGCGCCAGCCGAGCTGCTTCGCCGACCTGTCGGTTTGTCTGGTTCATAAAATAATGGCTTCCGGTCCGTCCCTTCAGGGCAACGTATAAACTTCCACAAGGGCGACTCCCGTCGTCCCGCCCACGCCGGCCACCCGCAGGGTATACGCGCCCGGAGCCAGCGTCAGCACCAGCGCACTGTCCTTGCTACCGGCTGGCAGCGCAAAGGCCCCCGCGCCCGCGGCCGCGATCGCCACGAGGGAACTGCCCGCGGCGTCCTGCCAGTTGTCGTTGCTCGCGATCGTCGTGCTTCCGCTAAACACCGTGAGCGTCGGATCCGCCAGCACACCCGTCACCCCAAACGTGGCTAGCGTCGGCCCCACCGCCCGCACGAGCACCCGCTTCGCGGTCGCGCCGCCAACGACCAAACCGGGGATCAACACGCCGTCCCCCGTCCCGACCTGCGCGCGCGTCGAAAGATTGATCAACTCCCCGACCGCCCCGGCGTTTGTCAGAACCGTCGTCGTCCCGCCGATTTCTGCCGGCAACGCACTCACGTCCAGATTGGGCGTCGTGTTCCAGGTCTTCACGTAGTTCGCCGGCTTCTGCACCGTCGTCCGGAAGATCACCGTGTTGTCGAGGTTCAGATCATCCGTCCAAATGAACTTCGCATTCGTGAAATCGTTCGCCACGTAGTCCCCGTCCGGCCCCACCCGCGCCGCCGTGTATTCGGTCGCAAAGGCCCAAGCGCTGTCGTCGAAGTCCTTGGCAAACCAGTTGGCCGGGATTGGCGTGTGTTGCACCACCGGGTTGCGGGTGTCGGAGTTGAGCGGTCCTTTGAAGAAGTTCTTCGCCTTCCACGTCGCGCTCGTGACGGTGCCGTCGCCCAACTTCAAAATAAAGCCGCCGTCGCCAATCTGCGTCCCGTATTCGAGTCCGGTCGCCGGATCCGCGTTATCCTTCGCCAGCACGGCGATCGTCATCGGATACTCCGGCAGGATTTTCACCGAGATCTGATTGTGTGGGAGAAAATCGATCGAGTCCGTCGCCACCATCTTACCGTTTATGAAAATAGTGCACCAATTGTCCGCGTAGGCGCTCAACGTAATCGTGTTGTTCACCCCGGGCTTGATCAACCCGGCCTGCCCCCGCACGTCGCCCGCCACCATCACCGCCAAGGCCGCCAGCCCACCCATGAATCGCGCGTTAAGCTTCATGCCCGCATCCTAGTTGCCCCGCATAAATCTTCCCCCCGCGCCCGCATTAAAACTCTGTCATCTTTGCCCGCTTGACCTTCCCGCCCGCCCGTCGGCTCATCCCTCCGCGTGAAAATCCTGATGCTGGAAGACGACAAGAAGCTCGCCGCCCTCGTCCGCAAGGGACTTGAGACGCAGGGCTTCACCGTCGATTTTTGCGACCACGGCGACGATGCCTACGCCCTCGCCACCACGCGCGCCTACGATGCCCTCGTCCTCGACATTATGGTCCCCGGTCGCGACGGCCTCAGCATCCTTCGCAACCTCCGCGACCAGCGCCTCACCGTGCCCGTGATTTTGGTCACCGCCCGCAGCGCGCTCAACGAGCGTCTCGAAGGGCTCAATCTCGGCGCCGACGATTACCTCTCGAAACCCTTCTACGTCGACGAGCTCATCGCCCGCCTCCACGCCGTCACCCGCCGCGCCGCCGGCAATGCGCTCACCCTCCTCCAACACGGCAACGTCTCGGTCAATCTCGTCGCCCGCGAAGTCCGCGTGAGCGGCGTGACCGTCGAACTCACCGCGCGGGAATTCGCGCTGCTCACCTATCTGCTCCGTTCGCCCGGCCAGACGTTCACGCGCGCCCAGATCTGCGAACACGTGTGGAACTACCACTTCGACCCGGGCACCAATCTCGTCGACGTCTACGTCCAGCGCCTGCGCAGCAAACTCGCGAGCGACGAGTTCGATGATCATCCCCTGATCGAGACCATTCGCGGTGTCGGCTACCGCGCCCGTTCGCTCCCCGCTCCCGCCGCGTAGCCGCTGTGAATTCCTTTCGCCTCCGCCTCGCGCTCCTCGTCGGCCTCCTCACCGCCGCCCTACTCCTCGCCGCCGGTTTTGCCGCGTGGACCTTCACGTCGCGCTTCAACGTCGAGCGTCTCGATCGTGAGCTCCACCACCTCGCCAAGACCAACCTCGACCGCGTCAACGACAGCAGCCACTGGTCGCGTCTCGATGCCGCCCTCGCCTTCGTTTCCGGCAGCGACCGCCCGCCCACCTACGTTCTGTGGGTCAAGAACTACGACCGTGTCGAGTTTCGCTCCACCCGTTGGCCCGCCGCCCTCGCCCCCGAATCCCTCCCCGTTCCCGCCACCTATGAAGGCGGCGTCACCTTCGAACGCCCGCCCGCCCCTCCCGGCCGCGGCGGACTCTCCCCCCGCAATCCCCGACTCCCCATTCGCGAGTCTTCTTTCGCCACCCTCACTATCGACGGCAGCACGTGGCGCGTCGCCGTCACCGGCAATCCTTACACCACGCTCGTCCTCGCGGCCAACCTCGACGAGCTCAACGCCGATCTCCGCCACCTCCGCGGCCGTTACCTCACCGCCCTCCCGCTGATCCTCGTCGTCGTCGGCGCCGGCGCCTGGTGGTTGGCCACCCGCGCGCTGCGCCCAGTCGTCTCACTTACGCGCGCCGCCGAAAGCATCACCGCCCAGGGTCTCGACCAACGCATCGCCGCCCCGGTCCACGACCGCGAGTTCCAGCGCCTCGTCACCGTCTTCAACGCCATGCTCGACCGGCTCGAGACCGGCTTCCACCAGGCTCGCCGTTTTAGCGCCGACGCCTCGCACGAGCTCAAGACCCCCCTCGCCTTGCTCCAAGCCGAGCTCGAGCAGGCCCTCCACGCCGCCCCCGCCGATTCCCCGCAACAGCAGGTCTACTCCAGCCTCCTCGACGAGATCCACCGCCTCAAAGCCATCCTCGAGAAACTGCTCCTTCTCTCGCTCGCCGACAGCGGCCGCCTCGCCCTGGACCGCGCGCCCACCGACCTCAGCGCCCTCCTCGCCAACATCGTCGAGGATAGCTCCGCCCTCGCCCCGCACTTGCACTTCGATGCCGCCCTGCCGCCGAAGATTATGGTCTCGGCCGACGCCGTCCTCCTCGAGCAGGCCCTGCAAAACCTCGCCAACAACGCGCTCAAATACAATCAGCCCGACGGCGGTGTGCGCCTTACTCTCGGCACCACCGCCACGCACGCCGTCATTACCATCGCCAACACCGGCGCGGGCATTTCGGCCGACGACCGTCCGCGCATCTTCGAGCGTTTCTACCGCGGCGATCCC
This sequence comes from Opitutia bacterium, assembly GCA_947453695.1. Lineage (GTDB taxonomy): Bacteria > Verrucomicrobiota > Verrucomicrobiia > Opitutales > Opitutaceae > GAS368. The sequence continues at coordinate 5,749 of CANGHW010000051.1, read as the reverse complement.
GCCCGCCGCCGCGACCGCACCGGCGGCGTCGGTCTCGGCCTCAGCCTCTCCCGCGAGATTCTCCGCGCTCATGGCGGCGACCTCACGCTCGCTCCCTCGCTCCCGGGCTCGGCCGACTGGACCGAGTTCATCGCCACGCTTCCCATCGCTCCAGCACTCTCGGCGCCGCCCTCCCCGTAACCCCGCGTTGGTCCGGTAGCCGCGCCGGTTACGGCGCGGCCTCACTCGCCTGCCCCCACCACGCCGCCACGAGGCTTCGCACGCTCAGCCGATTCCCCACCGGATCACTAGGCAAAGCAGCCATCTCGGCCCGCTCACGTCACTTACGCGGCCTACGTAGTTGCAGATATTGAACGCTGCACCACGCACCGCATTGTCCGGCTCGTTCTTTGGATACGCACGCCTAAGAGACGCCGCTTCCTCGGCGTTTTCACGGGGGACCCAATATTCCGGCGCACGCTCTCGCGCGCCGGACGGGGCGAACGGCCACACGCAAGTGCGGCTCAGGTGACTTCCTAGCACCGAGCCCGTCAGCTAAACTCGTCGGCAATGGGAAGGGTGATCCACTGCGCGCCAGCTTGGGCTGGTGCGACACGGTCGCTCCACACGCAACCGCACCGTCGTGCGCGCCCGGCCCCGCCGTGCGCGCGTGGCGGCGCCTATCGGAGTCCTCCACCATGACCACCTCGGTCGCTTCTACGTTCGCCTTCGCCGGTGCGCTGCTCGCGCACCTGCTCCTCGTCGGCGCGAGCCTCGTGCTCGCGGGCCTCGCCCTCGCCCCGCGTCCTCTCGGCCAGCGCATCGCGCTCGGCGTCGCGGCCGCCCTTGCCCTCATCGCCGCCCTCGCGCTCTCCGACGGCTGGCTCGAGCGCGGCGTTCTCGCGGGCTTCGGCCTCGCGTTCGCGCCGCTGCTCCTCGGCATCGTCGTCATCCGCGAGGATCAGGTCGGCGTCGTCATCAAGAAATTCGCGCACTGCAATCTCCCGGCCGGCGAACTCATCGCCCTGCACGGCGAGGCCGGCTACCAAGCCGACACGCTCCCTCCCGGCCTGCACTTCGGCTACGGCTTCTGGCAATTCCGCGTCGCCAAATGCCCGATGACCCACGTGCCGCAGGGCGAGATCGCCTGCGTCGTCTCCGCCGCCGGCAACCAGATCCCGCCCGAGCGTCTCCTCGCGCAGGTCATCACGTGCGACAATTTCCAGGACGCCCGCGCCTTCCTCACCTCCGGCGGCGAGAAGGGCCGCCAGCTCGGCATTCTCACCGCCGGTAGCTACCGCATCAACCCGGCCCTCTTCACCGTCATCACCGCCGACCGCGCGCAGGATCACGGCATGACTCCCGAGCAACTCGCCGTCACGCGCATCCAGCCCGACATGGTCGGCATCGTCACCACCCTCGACGGTCGCCCCATCGAGCCGGGCGACATCGCCGGCGGACTGATCCACGACCACGACAACTTCCAAAACGCCCAATCCTTCCTCGCCGACGGCGGTCGCCGCGGCCTTCAGGAGCAGGTCCTCCTCTCCGGCGCGTGGAACCTCAACCCGTGGTTCGTCTCCGTCGAATCCGTCCCGATGCTCAACATCCCGATCGGCTCCGTCGGCGTCGTCATCTCCTTCGTCGGCCTCGCCCACGAGGATGTCAGCGGCGCCGCCTTCAAGCACGGCGATCTCGTCAACGTCGGCCACAAGGGCGTGTGGGTCACGCCGCTCAATCCCGGCAAGCACCCGATCAACACCCGCATCATGCGCGTCGAACTCGTGCCCACCACCAACATCGTCCTCAACTGGGCCAACCGCTCCGAGGCGCATCACTACGACGAGAAACTCAACTCCATCACCGTGCGCTCGAAGGACGGCTTCGCCTTCAACCTAGACGTCGCCCAGCTCATCCACGTGGGCGCCCTCGATGCCCCGAAAGTGATCTCCCGCCTCGGCTCGATGCAGAATCTCGTCGACCACGCCCTGCAGCCGATCGTCGGCAACTACTTCCGCAACTCCGCGCAGCACCACACGGTCCTCGATTTCCTCAACGCCCGCAGCGATCGCCAGGTCGAAGCCGCCGCCCACATCCGCACCGCTCTCGCCGCCTACGACGTGCAGGCGATCGATACGCTCATCGGCGACATCACGCCGCCCGCCGAGCTCATGCGCACGCAGACCGACCGCAAAATCGCCGAGGAAGAAAAGAAAACCTACGAGACCCAGGAGGCCGCCCAACGCCAGCGCCAGGAACTCGTGAAGGCCACCGCCCTCGCCAACATCCAGCAGCAGATGGTCGATGCCGATCAAGGCGTGCGCATCGCCGAGCTCCACGCGCAATCCGCCATCCGCTCCGCCAGCGGTGAAGCCGAGTCCACCAAACTCCGCGCCCTCGGTGAAGCCGACGCCATCCGCGCCACGGGTAACGCCAAGGCCGAAGCCTACCGCGCCGGCGTCGAGTCCCTCGGCGGCGCCAACTACACCGTCATGCAACTCACGCAGACCCTCGCCGACAAAAACATTCGCCTCGTCCCCGACGTCAGCGTCACCGGCTCCCAAGGCGGCAACGGCCTCCTCGACTCCATGCTCGCCCTCCTCGTCCGCGAAAAAACCAGCTGAGGTAGGGACGGCTCTCCGAGCCGTCCGCCCTCCCACCGCGCTCCTCCCGTAGCCCTGCTCGTAAGAGCAGGGACTCCGCCAGCCCTACCGCACCACCCGCCGTCTCCTGTGGGGCAGGCTTTACGCCTGCCACCCCGTCCACCGCACCTCACCCAGCCCACACCACCTGCCGCACCCTGCCCTCCCGTAGCCCTGCTCGTGAGAGCAGGGACTCCGCCCTTCCTACTCCGCCCTCCCACCGCACCACGCGCCGTCCCCTGTGGGGCAGGCTTTACGCCTGCCACCTCTTCCACCGCGCCACCTCCTCCACCGCTCCCACCGCGCCCCGCCACACCACCCACCACCATGTCCTCCCTCCGCCACCTCTTCTTCGGCCGCGCCCGCTCACTTTCCGACCACACCCTCTTCCACAAGGTCTCATTGATCGCCCTCTTCGCGTGGGTCGGCCTCGGCGCGGATGGCCTTTCCTCCTCGTGCTACGGCCCGGAGGAGACCTTCCGCGCCCTCGGCGCCAATCCTCACCTCGCCCTCTTCGTCGCCCTCGCCTCGGTCGTCACCATCATCGCGATCTGCGCGAGCTACTCGCAGATCATCTCGCTGTTTCCGACCGGCGGCGGCGGCTACCTCGTCGCGAGTAAACTCCTCTCGCCCGCCGCCGGCGTCGTGTCCGGCAGCGCGCTCCTCATCGACTACGTCCTCACCATCACGATCTCCGTCGCGAGCGGCGCCGACGCCCTCTTCAGCCTCCTACCGCCCGATCTCCTCGTCTACAAACTCCCCTTCGCCTTCGCCGGCGTCGCCGGGCTCACCCTCCTCAATCTCCGCGGCGTCCGTGAATCGGTCATGCTCTTCGTGCCCGTTTTTTTCATCTTCGTCGGCACCCACGCCTTCGCGATCCTCTATGCCCTCGTCACGCACGCCTCCGGTATGGGCGCCCTCGCCACGGCCACCGTGCAGGAGGTCCACACCGTCTCATCGCAACTCGGCTGGTTCGGTCTCCTCGCCCTCCTGCTCAAGGCCTATAGCATGGGCGCCGGCACCTACACCGGCATCGAAGCCGTGAGCAACGGCCTCCCGATTCTCCGTGAGCCGCGCGTGCAGACCGGCCGCCGCACCATGGTCTACATGGGCGCCTCGCTCGCCATCACCGTGGCCGGTCTCCTCCTCGCCTACCTCCTCTACCGCGTCACGCCCGTCGACGGCAAAACCCTCAACGCCGTCCTCTTCGAGAAACTCACCGCCGCGTGGTCCCCGGCCACCGCCTCGACGTTCGTCTGGGTCACGCTCGCCTCGGAGGCGGCCCTGCTCCTCATCGCCGCCCAGGCCGGCTTCCTCGATGGTCCGCGCGTTCTGGCTAATATGGCGCTCGACCGCTGGTTCCCCACGCGCTTCGCCAATCTCTCCGACCGCTTCGTCACGCAAAACGGCATTCTCCTCATGGGCGCCGCCGCCCTCGCCATGCTCGTCATCACCCGCGGTTCAGTCGCGCTGCTCGTCGTCCTCTACTCGATCAACGTCTTCATCACCTTCTCGCTCTCGCAGCTCGGCATGGTGATCCACTGGTGGCGCTCGCGCCACTCCGAGCCGTCCTGGCGCCGTAAGCTCGCCGTCAACGGCTTCGGCCTCGCCCTCACGTCGTTCATCCTCATCTCGCTTTGCGTCGTGAAATTCCACGAGGGCGGCTGGGCCACCCTGCTCGTCACCGGCGTCCTCGTCGCCGCCGCTTTCGCCATCAAGCGCCACTATCAGAACGTCGCCACGCAGCTCCGTCGCCTCGACGACCTCCTCGTTACCCCTACACTCGCCGCCACCCGCGCCGTGCCCGCCCCCGCGATTCCCGAGGCCTCGGCCCGCACCGCGATCATTCTGGTCAACGGTTACAACGGTCTCGGCCTCCACACCGCCCTGCACGTCCCGCGCCTCTTCGGCGACACCTTCAAGAACCTCGGCTTCCTGTCTGTCGGCACGGTCGACGCCGGTAACTTCAAAGGCGACGACGAACTCACTGCGCTCCGCACGCACACCGCCACCGAGGCCGAGCGCTACGCCGCCTGGGCCCGCGCCCACGGCTACGGCGCCGCCACGTTTACCACCATCGGCCACGACACCACGGACGAACTTCTTCAGCTCGCCGCCGCCGCCCGCGCGCAGTTCCCCAACAGCGTCTTCTTCGCCGGCCAGCTCCAGTTCATCCACGAAACCCGCCTCACCCGCCTACTCCACAACCACACGGCCACCGCCCTCCAGCACCGCTTCTTCACCGCCAACCTCCCCTTCGTCGTGCTCCCAATCCGCGTCGGCTGAGCCCACGTCGCCGCGCTACCCTGCTCGAGGTGGAGCGCGTTGCCCCCAACGCGCTTCGTTTCACCTTCGTATCTTTCGTCTGTTTCGTGGGTCAACCCTCCGCCCGGTCGGACGCCTCACCTCCGTCTCACTCCCCATACTTCGCCAGCGTCGCCTTCAGCTGTTCGCGCACCCGCGTGCGGAGTTCCGGCGGGGACAGCGCCTCGGCGAGCGGGCCCCACCAGAGGATCTTGCTCGTGATATCCACGAGGTTGTTGAGCAGCAGGGTGATTTCCAGCCCGGCTTCGCCGCGTTCGAAGTCGACCTGCGACCGGTGCCACCGCTGCGACCGCGCGTCCGCCGCCGCGAAGCTCGTGAGCCGCAACCGGATATCGTAGCGCCCCGTGCCGGTGTAGGCGCCGAGGTTCCCGCCGATGATCTCGTCGAGATTGTAGTCGGTCGGTCGCTCGCACTTCCGCCCCGTCGTTTTCACCCCGTGGATGCGGTCCAGCCGGTAGGTCTTCAGTTTCCCCCGCACCACGTCGTGCACAAACACCACCCAGCGATGGCTGAAATAGCCCAGGTCCATCGGGGCCACGATGCGCGCGACGGGCGCTGCCGCCTCCGCGTTCTGATAGTCCACCTCCAGCTCCTGCTGCCCGTCGATCGCCTCGCTGAGGATTTGTAGATACCGGCTTTCCCGCTCGTCCGGCGGGTTGAAGGGAAACACCACGCCGCGCGTCGCCTCGTTCACAAAACTGTTGTCGCCGCCCACGACGACCGAGAATTTTTTCAGCACCCGCTTCAGTCGCTCGGCCGACATCGACCCGAGGAAGCTCGGCAACATGCGCGCCACCAGCTTC
>CANGHW010000050.1 GCA_947453695.1 Opitutia bacterium | reverse complement strand
GGCGGCGCGGAGTGACGCGACGAGGGCGGCGGCAGACGCCGAGGCGAGGAAGGTGCGGCGATGCATGGGAAGACGGGGCGGGCGGGCTAGAGGATGGAGGCGCCGGAGTCCTTGGTCGGGCCGATCACCAGCGGGAGCGCGTCGAATTCGAGTTTGGCGACGAGCACGGTGTTGGCGTGTTCGTTGACGGGGAGTTTCGTGAGGCGAAGAAAGCGGCCCTGGTCGCCGTGTTCGCTCGGGACGAGATCGAGCGAGCAGGGGATCGCGGCGCCGGTGTTGAGGAGGGTGGCGCGGCGCGGGAGGAGGGCGAGGGGCTTGAGCTTCACGGCGTCGCCCTTCGGGTCGGCGTAGAGGATGACGTAAAGGTCGTTGCCCCGGCGGGTGAGGAGGACGTCGCGGTTGGCGGTGAGGTGCGAGGCTGGCGTGGTGCCTTCGAGCGATTCGCGGACGGCACGATACCAGGCGCCGGTGCGTTGGAGGAAACCGAGGGCCACGGGCGGGAGCGTGCCATCGGGGAGGGGGCCGACGTTGAGGAGGTAGTTGGCATCGCGCGCGAGGTAGCGGGCGATGCTGCGGAAGATGTGGCGATCGGTGTAGTAGTCCTCGTCCGTGCGCCAGCCCCAGCTCTCGATGCCGATGGACTGGCAGGCCTCGGTGCGCTTGGCGAAGGAGAGGGAGATCGTGCCCTCCTTGGTGTAGTCGCGCTCCGGCGTGCCGAAGTCACCCTCGTCGAAACCGCGATCGTTGATGACGGCCTTGGGCTGGAGTTGGCGGATGAGCTGGTTGATCGAGCGGTCGACGTGTTTGTCGACGTTCATGTCCCACCAGAAACCGTGGAGCTCACCGTAGTTGGTGCAGAGCTCGCGGACCTGGGCTTTGAGATATTCGAGGTATTTCGGGAGGCTGGGATCGTCGCCGGGCTGCGGGGGCAGCTCGTGGTGGCGGCCCTGATTCGGGTAGTTGGGGTGGTGCCAGTCGGCGATGGAGTAGTAGAGGCAGAGCGGGAATTTACGGCGATGGCAGGCGTCGGCGAGCTGGCGGACGATGTCTTTGCCGTAGGGCGTGTTTACCGAGTGATACTTCGTGTGCTTAGACTCGAAGAGGCAGAAGCCGTCGTGGTGCTTGGTCGTGAGACAGATGTAGCGCATGCCGGCGGATTCGGCGGCGTCGATCAAGGCATCGGGGTTGAACTTCGCGGGGTTCCAACGCTGCTGGAGTTTGATGTAGTCAGCGCGCGGGATGCGGCGGCGCCATTGGTCCTGCTCGTGCCAGCCCTCGATGGCGTAGAGGCCCCAGTGCACGAACAGCCCGAAGCGTTTTTCAAACCACCAGTCGCGGCCGTCACCGAAACGCGGGGACAGCGCGGGCGGCTGGTTGGCGGCAGCCGCCGCGGCGGGCGCGGGGGCGGCGGGAGCCGGGGATTTCTTGGTATCGGCGGCGAGGAGGCGGGACGCCAGCGGAGCAGAGGCGGCGAGGGCGCCCGTGGTCGTGAGGAAGGAGCGGCGATTCATGAGGCGGAATTATTTGGAGGCCGGGGCAGGGGTGGGTGCAGGAGTAGCGTCGGGAATGATGGAGGCGCCGGTGATCTTAAAGGCAAACGCGTAGCGGCACGGGGCCTCGTCGGGTCCGAGGTCGGGCGTGGTGATGGTGAGCGTATCGCCGGAGACGGAGGTTTTCAGGGCGCCGGGGACGCCGAGCAGCGTGACGGTGGCGCCAGCAGGGACCTGCAGGCCGCGGAGGACGAGTTGCTTGCCGGGCCAGCCGGCCGTGATGGCGTAGAGGGCGTCGGGCTTCTTGGTGAAGAACGCCTGTTTCACGGCCTGGCCGTTTTTCGGCTGCTGGCCGACCTGGTCGAGCAGGTTGTATTTCACTTTGTATTCACCGTAGTCCTGCTTCGGGCGCGTGCCCTCGGTCCACTGGGAGGAGCGGCCGGCGAAACGCGTGCCGTAGATGGCCTCGCCGTTGACCTTGAGCCAGTCGCCGATCTCGAGGAGGCGCTGCTCCATGAGAGGAGGAATGGTGCCATCGGCGGCCGGCCCGATGTCGAGGAGGAGATTGCCGCCGCGGCTGACGAGGTCGATGAGCACGAGGATGAATTCGCGCGTCGTCTTGTAGTCGTCGTAGCTCTCGGCGCGGTTGAGTCCGTAGGAGTAGGCCATGCCGCGGCTCTCTTCCCACGGGTGGGTGCCGTCCTGGAGGCCGGCGGCGTATTCGGTGGTCCAGTAACCGCCGTGCTTGTGGCGGCTGTCCTTGCCCCAGCGGTCGTTGATCACGACCTCTTTTTTCGAGGGAGACTCGTTGAACAACCACGCGAGCAACTCTTCGCTTTTCCAGTCTTTCGACGGCATATCCCATTCGCCGTCGGCGAAGATGATGGCGGGGGCGTAGCGCGAGACGACGTCCTTGAACTGCGGCATCATGTGCTCGGTGACGTAGCGCGGGCGGTCCTTGAGCCAGAGCGGGTTGAACCACTCGTAGAGGGAATAATAGAAACCGAACTTCAGGCCGCGGGCGCGGGTGGCGTCGGCGAGTTCGCCCATGAGATCGCGGCGCGGGCCGATCTCGAGGGCGTTCCACGGCCGGCCCCACGTGCGGCTGGCCTCGGCGCTGGGCCAGAGCGCGAACCCCTCGTGGTGTTTTGAGGTGGGGACGACGTATTTCACGCCGGCGCGGGCGAAGAGATCGGCCCACTGTTTGGCGTCAAAGAGCTCGGCGGTGAACTTCGGGGCGAAGTCCATATAGTTGAAATTGGTGCCGTAATTCTTGGCGTGAAAATCGCGCCAGCCGGCCTCCTTGGGTTTGTCGCTGATGATGCGGCGCCAATACCACTCGGCGTATTCGCCGTGGGTGCCCCACGCGGGCACGGAGTAGACGCCCCAGTGGATGAAGACACCGAACTTGGCGTCGAGGAACCAGTCGGGTGTCGGGCGGGCGTCGAGGGAGGCCCAGTTGGCCTCGTATTTCTTGGGCGGGGTGTCGGCAGCGGATGCCGGGGAGGCGGCGAGCGAGAGCGCAACGGCGCCAACGAGGAGAGCGAGCAGAGGGGCGGAGGTTTTTTTGGCCATGACGGGGATCGGGTGCTCCTAGACAGACCTGACTCTACGCCTGTTGCGCCGGGAGGGGAATGCCGAATCGAGGGAGAGTAATGCCCAAAATTGGCTGAGCCTGGCGGCGCCGGGCCAAAAAAAGGAGCCGGCGAGAGGCCGGCTCCGGATGACGACGAAAGCGACGAGCGAAGGTTAGAATCTCAGTTGGGTGACGAGGGTCACCTTGCGCGGGTCTTCGTAGAAGTAGCCGTTGCCGACGGCGAGGTTGTTGGTGATCGCATTGGTCGCGCTGCTCGTGAAGACGGGGCGCGAGTAGTTGAGCACGTTGCTTACATTGAGCTGCACGTTGACCGGGATTTTCCGCACCTTGAAGTCGTAGCCGGCGCTCGCCGTGACGACGTAGCGCTCCTCGCCGTAGTAGTAGTCGAAGGGCTTGTTGAGCTGGTTGCCGATCAGGCGACGGCCGATGAAGTTGGCGCCGGTGCCGAGGCGGAGGCCCTTGAGAGCACTCTGCTGGAGAGTGTAGTTGGCGAAGATGTTGGCGGTGTATTTCTGGGTGCCATTGAGCGGACGGCCCTCGGCGGCCGCGTCGAGACGGGCGCGGAGCGTCGTGATGTTGTTCAGGATGTTGGTGCGCTGGCCGCTGTTCGCGGGGTTGTCGGCAAACTTCTGCCACTCGTCGATATTGGCCGCAAAGTAATCGCGGGTCCCGCGAATCGTGTTGGTCTGCGAAGTCTTCGGAAACGAGATGTTACCGAACAGGCGCAGGGCCTTGGTGATATTGGCGGTGACTTCGGCCTCGTAGCCGGAGGCTTTGTAGTCGAGGCGGTCGCGGTAGTTGGCCGTGGGGATTTGATTCACCGTCTTGGCGAGGCTGTTCCAGATGGAATTGATTTCGCCGGAGCTGAATCCCGTCACGCGGTTTTTCTCGCTGCTGTCGTAGTAGCCCATCGAGCCCGTGATCTTGCCGCCGAGGAAATTGCCGCGGAGACCGAAGCCGAGGCCCTGGCCATCGGTGGGGTCGAACTGTTTGCCGTCGAGTCCGGGGTCGCCCGAGGTGACCGGGGTGAACGACGAGGAGGCGTTAACGTAGACGCCGATTTGTTTGATGGGGAAGTAGACGGCGCCGATGGAGCTGCGGATATTGGAGATCGGATTGGTGATCGCGGAGTAGGCGATGCTCGTGGGCTGGCCGTTGGCGCCGACGGTCGCGATGTCCTTCTGATATTGCTTGTAGAGATAGTAACCGACGCCGGCGATGACGTTGAGCCGGTCGCCGAAGTAGGAGCCGACGGTGGAGCCCTGAATGTTGCGGAGTTCCTGTTTCTGGAGGCGGTCCTGCGTGCGCACCCAGGCGAAGTTGTAGCCGTTTTGTCCACTGGTGGGGCGGTTCACGTCCTGGCGGGAGCCGTCGGAGAAATAGCGACGGAGGATGGTGAGATTCACGGCCTGCCGCATGTCGGGGTTGGTGCCGTTGGAGCGGGCGTAGCGCTCGGTGATCGCGATGAAGTCTTCTTCACGCCAGCCCATCAGCAGGTTGACCCGTTGCTTGAAGGACTGCGTGGGGAAGGCGTAGACGGCGGCGGCGCGGAAGTCGGTGTTGCGGTTGTCGCCGCTCGATTGGTCGGCGTTGCTCTCGGTGTAGGCGTCGCGGAATTTGGGATTCGGCGCGCCGTTGGGGAGGACGCTGTTGACGTCGATCCAGTAGTTGCCGGTGGCGGCGTTGGTGCCGGGCTTGGTGGTGCGGTCCTGCCGCGAGCGGTGGACGGCCACCTCGAAGGCGGCGCGCTCATTGAGCTCCTTCTCGAAGTAGGCGCCGATGGAGACCTGGCGCTGGAGGCTGGGCGCGTTGGGCGCGAGGAACTGGAAGGTGCGGTCGACGGTGGGGAACTTGACGTTGAACGTGCGCGCCGGGGTGCTGATGCCGATGCCGGAGCCGACGGTGTTGCCGAAGTTGAGCCAGTTTTGCGGGCCGGCGGAGCCAAAGCCGTTGCTGTAAATAATTTTGTCGGTCGTCTGGCGGTTTACGCCGTTGCCGGGGTTGGCGGTGACCGGTCCGTTGACGACGCGGAGGCCATCCCACGAGGAGACCTGGTCGGTGAAGCGCGAGGCGGTGGAGCCCCAGACGCTGAGGTCCTGGGCCTCGCCCTCGATGCGGATTTCGGTCTTGGGCCAGGGGCGGAACGAGACGGCGAGTTGGGCGCCGAGGCGCTGCTGCTCGAACTGGTTGTAGCGCTTTTCCTTCTCGGCGACGAGGTTCGTGCGCAGAGCGACGGTGTCGGTGATCTTCCGGCCAAGATCAATGGCGCCGCGGTGGCTGCCCTCGCTGTCGAAGCGGAATTTCACGTCGTTGCGTGGGCGGGCGAACTGGGCGCGCTTGGTGTTGGTGTTGATGATGCCGCCGATGACGCCGTCGGCGAAGATCAGGGCGTTGGGGCCGCGGGCGCTATCGAGACGCTCGACGATGTAGTCGTCGACCGGGCCGAGGGAGCGGAAGTAGTTGCGATACGGATAGCCGGCGGGGGAGACGCCGCGGAAAGTGACGCCCTGACCGAAATCGATGCCGCCGGAGGGGACGATGGTCGCATTGGGAAGCCAACGGCCGGCGTCGATGTAGTTAATGGCGGCGATGTCATCGAGAAACTCGCGCGTCAGAATGGTTTGGTCGGCGGGGGTCTTGAGGACGTTGGTGGCGATACGGCCGCCGGCGAGGGAGTCGATGGCTTGGTAGCCGGTGTCTTTTTCCGTCGAGACGGTGAAGGGTGACAGGACAACGGCGTCCTCGGGCCGGGTGGGGGGCTCGGCGGCGCCGGCCGGCGCGACAGACGGCAGCGTGAGAACGAGCGCCAGCAGGGCGGTAGAGCGAGTGGTGGGGTGGGGGTTCATGCGAAAGGGTGGGTAGACGCGAAAAAGATGAGGGAGATCACCGTGGCCGCGACAGGGGGAGAGCGGGGTAGGAAGCAGCGCCATGCGATGGTAGGCGCAGGTGAAGATCGAATCTTTTGTCTGTCATCGGTGGAGCACCCGCTGGGTAGGTCTTCGATCATCGTCACGCCACGACGTGGTCACCCATGTCGTGGCTCGACGTGGGCGGACACGGGAACATTATCGCGTCACCCTGCCCCATGAAAGTATCCGCCTCCACCCGTCGTTCGTTTCTCAAATCCAGTCTCGCCGGTATCGTCGCCGCCGGCGTGGCCCCGCACTTCGTGCCGGCCCGGCTGCTCGGAGCGCAAGCGCCGTCGAAGAAAGTGACGCTCGGCTGCATCGGCCTCGGCGCTCATGGTGTGGGAGTAAATTTGAAGTCGTTCCTGCAGGAAGACGATTGCCGGATCGTGGCGGTGTGCGACGTGTGGGGCCGGCGGCGCGAGGAGGCCCGTAAGCTCGTCGACGAGAAATACGGCGGGCCGGGCTGTGACATGATCGCGGATTTTCGCGCCCTGCTCGCGCGGCCGGACATCGATGTGGCGGTGATCTCCACGCCGGATCACTGGCACGTGACGATGGCGCAGATGGCGCTCGCCGCGGGCAAGAAGGTGTTTTGCGAGAAGCCCACCCTCACGATCGAGGAAGGCCGGCGCCTCGCGAACGATGTGGCGGCGCGCAAAGCCTTGTTTGCGGTCGGCCTCGAAGATCGCGCAGTGATTTACTATCACAAACTCGCCGAGGCCGTGCGCAACGGGGCAATCGGAAAACTGCAAAAAATCAAGGTGAGCCTGATGTTGAAGCCGGTCTTCGCGCGCGAAGAGCCGGTGAAGGTGCCGGACGATCTCGACTATGAGATGTGGCTCGGGCCGGCGCCGTATCGGCACTACACGCCGACGCTCACGGACGCGCAGGTGTGGCGCCAAATCCGCGATTTCTCGGGTGGCTCGCTGACGGATTGGGGCGCGCACCTCGTCGACACGGCGCAGGTGGCGAATTTCTCCGAAGGCTCAAGCCCGGTGGTGGTGCGCGGCAAGGGCGTGATTCCGCCGAACTCGGTGAACACCGTGCCGCAGACCTATGATATCCACTACACCTACGCCAACGGCGTGGAACTCGAAGTGACGGCGGGCGAAGTCTCGATCCGCTTCGAAGGCACGGACGGCTGGGTGGGCAACAAAGGCTGGGCGGGCCCGCTGGCGGCGAGCGACATGAATATCTTCCGGAAAACCTACGACCCCACGACGAACAAACTTTGGCCGCGGCCCAATCGCGAGCACCGCGACTTCCTCGATGCGCTGAAGGACGGCCGGCCGCCGATGTATACGGCGGAAGCCCTGCACCGGCTCTGCACGACGCTGCACCTCGGTGCGATCGCGATGGAAGTGGGCCGGCCGCTGAAGTGGGATCCAGTGAAGGAACAGTTCGACGACGCCGCGGCGAATGCGCTGCGCACGCGAACGATGCGCACAGATTGGATCAAGCAGGCGCGGGGTTGAAGCCGCGCGGCGCGAAACGGTGGCGAGAGCTGCCTGATCGCGCCGGCTACGGCAGCGGGCCGAAGAGGCGCAGTTCGGCGACTTGGAGGGCGACGCCTGACTTCTTGGCGATCTCGATGCGAAGATAGCGCGTCGACGTGACCGGCAAGGCGAGGATCGGCGGGGCGCCGAGCATGCCGTTGTATTTTTTCAAGGACTGCCACTCGGCGTCGGGCGTGGTGCGAGCCTTGATCTCGACCTTGAAGCCGTGGTTCCAGCTAACGCGTTGGGCGCGTTCGGCGAAGGCGAGGCCGGCGATGGCTTTGGTTGCGCCGAGATCGAGTTCGAGGGTGCTGGTGGTTTCGGCGGCATCACTTTCCCAAGCGGTATCGCCATCGGCGTCGAAGAGATGCTGGGGGCCGAAGCTGGCTTGATCGCCGTCACGAATGCTGGAGGCGGTGACGCGGGCCTGGGCCGCGAGGTTGGGTTGGGCGTCGAGCACGGGCAGGGCGAAGGCAGGGCGGTCGAGCTCGAGTTGGACCGCGGTGAATAAAGACCGGGAAGTGGTGGTGCGGCGGTCGTCGAGGCTCAGGCGGAGCGTGGCGGCATCGGTCTTCCACTCGAGCGGCCCGCCATCGAGGCGGCGAGCGGAGCGGATTTCGGCGGCGAGTTTGGGCAACGTGAGCGTGGAGCCGACGGCTTCGCTGAGAAAGAGGGTGACCGTGTGGTCGCGGCAAGTCGCGGCGCCCCAGGTGCCGTCACGATAGGGGCCGCCGCGCGTGCCGTGGATGCCGGGGGCGTTGGTCTTCATCCACGCGGCGATTTCGCCGAGGCGGGCGGCGTCGGGCGGATAGAGGCGGCCGTCGGGCATGGGGCCGACGTCGAGGAGGTAGTTGCCATCGCGACCGACGGTGTAGACGAGATTGGTCAACAGCTTGTTCAGCGGAAAAGGCGGCATCGGCTTATTGTAGACCCAGCCGCTGGGGTTGATCGCCTCGCAGGTTTCCCACGGATTCTTCCGGTCGAAGGGGCCGACCATGATTTCAAAGCTGGTGAAGTCCTCTTTCGCGCCGCCGTGCGTGCCGAGCATGATGTGCGGATGCTTTTCGTGGAGGAGCGCGGCGATGCGCGCCGGGGTGTCTTTCCATTGTGCGGGTGTCACGCCCTCGATGCCGTCAAACCACATGACGGCGAGCGGGCCATACTGGGAGGCGAGTTCGCGGATGATGGCTTCGTAGTAGGTGTTGTAGCGATCGTGCTGCGCGGTGGCGAAGTCGGGGTGCTTCCAGTCCTTGGGCGAAATTTGGAAACCGAGGGCGAGACCCTGGCGGCGGCAGGCCTCGGCGAAGAGCTTGGTCACGTCGCGGCCGTAGGGCGTGGCCATCACGTCGTAGTCGGAGGTGGCACTGTCGAACATCGCGAAGCCGTCGTGATGCTTCGCGACGAAAACGGCGTAACGCATGCCGGCAGCGTGGGCGAGCTGGAGCCAGGCGTCGGGGTCGTAGGCCGTCGGGTTGAACTTGCGGTAGAGCTGATCGTAGTCGGCGGCCGGCAGCACGCCGTGCGGATTGAGCGGGCTCTGACGCGCGTGGGAGTGCGACTCGGCGAGGCCGAGGCCGGAGGAGGGGCCCCAGTGGATGAAGAGCCCCACGCGCAACGCGCGCCATTGCTCGACGGCGGCGTCGCGGGGCTCGGCGGCGAGCAGGCCGAAGGCGGAGGAAGCGAAAAGCGCGACTAGCAGGACGGCGCGGCGCATGGCGGTGAGTTACTTGAGGGTGATGCTCTGCCAGTGAGCGGCACTGGGAGGACGGGTTTGGATACCGGTGACGAGATTTTGGTAGAGGCGGAGCGTGACCGACTGGCCGGCGTATTGGGAGAGGTCGGCCTCGATGGTCTGCCATTCGCGTTTTGCGCCGCCGATGATGGCCCGCTTTTCGATCTCCCGGTTGTTGACGCACAGAGAAAATTCCCACGCGCGGCCGGAGTCGGCGGCGACTTCGACCGTGAGGTGCGGGGTGCCGGTGGGCAGTTTCACCTGACGGGTAAGGACGACGCCGCGCATCAATTCACGGGGCCACGTGGTGAGGACGCCGTCGGACAGCCAGGTTCCGCCGGGATAGCCGCCGCGACCACCGATCGTCGCGCCGAAGCCCGCGCGGTCCAGCGACCAGTCCGGCTGCCAGTAACGCGTGAGGTCGCCGAGGGTGAAGCGCTCGAGCGGGAGTGGTTGGGCGGTCTCGCGGATAATTACGAGGGTCTCGCCGGCGATCTGTGAGCCGTGCGCGAGGAGCATCTTTTCCCCCATGACCGCAGTGCGGCGGCCGAGGGCGCTAATCGATTCGTCGACCGGAGGCAGGGGCAGGTCGCCCATTTTGTCGCCGAAGATACGATCGTGCAGCGGCTCGAGAAGGTTGGCGGGGATGGCCTTCAGGCCATGCATCGCGCCGATTACGGCGGCAGCCCCGGCGGCGTTGCAATCGGCATCGGTGTAGTCGGTCACTTGGCACGCGAGATTGACCGTTTTGAGGAAGTCGCCTTCGCCGAACCAGAGGCACAGGGCGATGATACCGCCGTTCGCGACGGCATTGTTGGTGCCGGGATATTCGGTCGCCCAGCGGTCGACGACGATGTGGGTGATGTCCTCGAAGCTGCGGCCGCGGTCGGCGAGGGCGATGAGATCATCGAGGCAGCGGCGATAGGGCGATTCGGGGTGAATGAGGCGGGCGGCCTCGCGCACGATGGCGCGCGGATCTTTTTCGTCGAAGGCGAGGCTGACGGCGCCGGCGACAAACACGGCACCGTCGACGGCCTCGGCGTAGCCGTTGATGTGGCCGAATTCGCGGGCGAGCTGCGCGGCGAGATTGGGGCGGCCCGGGGCGAGCAGACCGTAAACCTCCGCGCTGAACTGCGGCCCGATCGTCCACCAAGAACGATTGTAGCGTGGGTGCCCGGTGTCCGGCGGCAGCAGGCCGCGCTCGAGATTCAGGCGCGCCTCCTTGCTGGAGCCCCAGGTGCCGCAGCGATCGAGCTGCCACTGCGCGCCGAGCTGTTGGACGGTGAGACCGGGGCCGTGTTTCTCGAAGGCGCGCAGTGCGCTCATCTCGTAATACCAGTCATCGTCGACGATCGCGTGCGTGTAGGGCTTGGGATAGTTTTTGAGCCACTCGGTGGAGGCGCGCTGGTGCTCGAACGGAAAGGCGAGAAACACGGCGGCCATTTGCGCGGCCCAGCAGGCGTGGGCGCGTTCGGCGTAGTCGGCGCGGGAGAGACGGAAGGGCTCGGCGGCGACCACGGTTGATCGTGCACCCAGAATGACGAGGCCGGCGGTGAACAGTGCGAGCACACCAAGGGGCAGGCGGGGAAGAGAATGTCTCATGGCCGGAAAGCAGGGGGACAAGGGAGGGGATGAACGACAGGTTTGGGGCGTCGCGGTAGAAAGGAGATTTTCCGCTAATTGATTTATTCGGCGATGCCTGAAGCGTCAGCGCGGCGGGCTGCGAAAACGGCCTTCTTAGAGTTTGGCTCCACCAGGTTTCGGCAGGGCTGAGGGGAGTGCCGCCAGTCGCTCGATCTTCTTCAGCTCAGTCCGCATGCGCTCCTTGCCGTTCTTGCCCAGTAACACGCATTGCGATGGCACCCGGGTGCCATCGACAAGCATGGGCGCGCTGAAGAAGAACTGCTCGCCCTTCCATTCGATCTTCAGGAGGTCGTCGGTCGCAGCGTCGAAGAATACGTTCATCGCCGGCTTGATGCTTCCGCTCACTTTCAATCCATGGGCTGATTTTCCGTCGACGGTGGTGTCGGGCAGGAACTCCAGTTTCGTCGCCGGATCGATGAGCGGCGCGAGCGTCCACATCCACACGTCGTGACACACGCCGCCTTTATTCTCCTCTGACACCCGCTCGGTTTTGCCCACATACCACAAGTGGGGAGGTTGGAGGGTGGAGGTGCGTTCAACGCTCTTTTCCCTGCCGGCGATCCGGTAAATTTCGGTGAACGTAAACGTGTGCAGCAAGGCGGACGGTCCGCCGTGGCTGGCGACGATTTTTTGGGCGAGAGCGGCGGCGTCCTGGCCGAGCAGCGAAGTGTGCAGCAGGGCTGTGATGAAAATGAACTTTAACCTCATGGTGGTTTAGCGGGTCGGCAGCGTATTCGCGCTCAGCGCGGCGAGCCGGGCGAGTTCGTCGGCGCCCAACGCGCGGTTGAAGATGGCGACGCCGCCGATCCAGCCGGTGAAGCCGACGCTGCGGCCACTGTGGATCACGCGGCCGATGGTGAAGGGTCCGCCAGTGCCGTCGTTGGCGGGGGTGTAAAGCGAATCGTGGGAGAACCACCACGGGTTGAGCCGCAGGGCGACGAGGTCGCGGTCGGTCTCGGTGAAGGCGCCGTTGGCGCCGCGACGGAGCGTGACCTTGAGGCGGGTGTAGCGGAATTCGCGGAGCTCGACGCGCTCGTCTGCGGACTCGCTGAGGATTTTGGAAGAGACGAGTTCCTCCTCGGGCGGGTTGTAGAATTGATCGGCCGGAAACGCCGGGTCCTCCCCGGGCTGGAGACCAGGCACGCGTTGGAGGCGACCCTGGAGCCAGGCGTTGTAGGCAGATTTGATGAGGGTGTCGGACTTGGGATTCTCGAGCCAGCGGTCGCCGGATTTCCCGTTGAGCCAGCCGGTGAGTTCGTGGGTCGCGTGATTGTAGGTCATCGCGAAGCACTGCCACGAGGCGTCGAGGACGGCGGCGGGTGAGTCCGCGGGGACGGTGGGCGAGACGTCGGCGGAGTTGCTCTTGTGGAGGGCGTATTTGTTGAGGAAGGAGCTCGCGCCGTTTTCGGAAACGTGGCCGCAGGCGGAGCCGGCTTTGTTGAGGCCGGCGAAGAGGGCGTATTGGCGCTGGCCGCGCTCGACCTTCTTGATGCCGGCGGTCTCGTTTTGTTTCAGGTCGGTGCCCTCGTGCCAGATGCCAGCGAGGGCGTGGTTGCCGCTCTCGCGAATGGCCCAGACGACGACGGTGACGGATTGGTTGGCTCCTTTGAGATCAATGGGCGAGTCATGCAGCCGGGCGCGCGGCACGAAGAGCAGCGGGCGAAACGAGGCGTCGGTTTCCTGCCGGATGCGGATGGCCTCGCCGAAGGGCCCGCGGCCGAGGAGCGGGAAGTCCGCGTAGGTGGCCTCGCGGCCCTCGCCCCAGTAGTCGTGGATGTAATTGCCGGCCTCGAGGGGAAAGGTGTTGGTCGCGCCGGCTGGAACGTGCGCGGTGAAGCGATGCGCGCCGGCGGGCTCGCGCTGCACGAAGTCCCAGAAGGCGACGCAACCGGGCGTGCTGGTGACGGTGGCGACGCGGGTGGGGTAGTCGCGGGTGGGCTCAGCGGCAAAGGAGGATGCGAATGAAAGGACGGACAACACCACGGAGACTTGAGAGGCACGGGGAATCATAGTGGGACGAAACCATTCTTCGATCAGCAGCCCCTCGGCAAGTGCAGGGCACCTAGCAGCCCGAGAATTTGTGAACCAAAGGCAGCTGGAGACGACAGGGTTGGCGGTGAGGAATCGAGAACTCGTTAGTTAGGCTGCGCAGGCACGAAATCGCCATGGGCTGAATCGATCAGGAAGGCGCTCTCGATGGCCCCGGGCTCATCGGTCAGCCGCACACTCTTACCGCGGACGAATGACCGTCAGGCGCGGCGGGTTTTTGCGGCCACCACCGCACCTTCGGCCCAAGGCACTTCGTGGGGGAGGCGTTTGGTTTGCGCGGCGAGCGCGGCGACCGCGCCGGCGGCTTCGCCCATGGCGACGGCGTTGCCGGTTACGCGGTAGCTGGCGTGGGCGATATAGTCACCGCTGATGCAGCGGCCGGCCATCATGAGGCCATCGACATCGCGGGCGATGAGCGCGCGGAGCGGGATATCGTAGGGCTTCATCTTCACGCCGACATTGGTGTAGCCACCGTTGGCGTGTGCCTTGTCGTAGGCGTGGATATCGACGGGAAAGGTCGGGCGCACGACTGCGTCGTCGTGCCGTGCGCCGGCGACGAGATCATCGCGGCCGACGACGTAGCGGCCGCGGATGCGGCGACCGTCGCGGATGCCGATTTGCGCGGGCGTAGCCGCGAGCTGCAGGCCGTCCCAAGGGCCGCCGAGTTTGCGCAGGCCGCGAACGATGCGGTGGAGTTCGGCGCGGGCGTTGATGGTCGCTTCCGTGACTTTGGCGGCGTCGAACGCAAGGACGCCATACTCGTGGTTCATCATCGCGAGGAGGAGATTGTCGCGGATCGGAAACAGCGTCGGCATCATGTAGGAAGGCGTGACGCCGCCCCGGATGATCTCCGCGCGGAAGGCGCGCTTGGTCGCCTCGACGTCGGTGCCCTTCTCTCGATGGATGAAGGGGGCGAGTGCGGTGTGGTCTTTTACAACCAAGAGCGCGCACATCGACATGGGCTGGCACGGACAGGCCTTCGCTTCGCCGACCTCCCACTCGCAGCCGGCGAGCGCACCGACATCGCCGTCGCCCGTTGTGTCGATGAACACCGGGGCGCGCCACGCCTGCCGTCCGGACTTCGATTCAGTCACGACCGTCGAGAGCCGGCGGCCGTCGCGGTAGGCGGCGACGACGCGGGTGTGGAGCTGGATCTTTACGCCCGCCTCGAGGCAGAGTTCGTCGAGGAGCACCTTCATTTCCTCGGGCTCGTAGGTCATCGCAGCCTTGCTGGGAATCCGGCGCGCGTCGCGCTCGTCGAGCTTGCGGACGAGCTCCTGGTTGAAGCCGGGCTTGTCGAAATCGAGGAGATAGCCGAGCAGTGACGACGTCCACACGCCGCCGAGGGCGCCGTGCGTTTCGATGAGTTGCACGCGGGCGCCCGCTCGGGCCGCGGTGATGGCAGCAGTCACACCGGCCGGACCGGCACCGCACACCACGACATCGGCCTCCCCGGCCACAGGCACGGAACGCGCGGGCTCGGCAAATTCGCCGGGGGCAGTTGGGAGAACCGAGGCAGCGCGGGCGTGAAAAGGGACTGCGGCGGCGGCCGCCGAGGCGGAGGCGAGAAAGGTGCGGCGATTCATAGTGGTGGGGAAGACGGCGACGTCTTGGTCCGGCCTAGAGTTTGAAGGTGGCTGTGAACGTAAGCGTCCGGGGATCGGAGATGCGGAACAGTTGGGGCGTTCCTGAGGCGAGGAACGAGGTATAGCGGAAATTTTCGTCGTTGAACAGATTCGTGACGTTGAGCTGGAAGTTGCCGCTGATTTTTTTCCATTTCCGGTCGTAGCTCAGGAGCGCGGAGAAGGTGCGGTAGCTCCCGGAGTAGTCGGGGGCGAAACCGGTGCGGAGGGCCATGAGACGCCGGCCCAGCATGTTCATGCCGCCGCCGAAGGCGAAGCCCTTGAACCCGCCGGAGGTTATGCGATAGCGCGTGAAGAGGTTGGCGATGTAATCCGACTGATTCACCCGCGGAAGGCCGTCGGCATTGCGGGCTAGAATGAGATCAATGTCGGAGAGATTCTGGCGGACTTGAGTCGCGGCAGAGTTGGCGGCGTTGGCCGCATAGGCTTCCCACGCCGGGCGATGGGCGGCCTGGGCCAGGTAGGCGCGGAAGCGTGGCAGCGAGTTCGAAAGCACGGAGTCGGGCAGACTGTAGTTGGCCGATACGCTCCAGCCGGGAGTCAGGTTGGCGGTCACGTCGAGTTCGTAGCCGGTGGCCGTGGCGTCTTGGGTGTCGTTGAAAATACTGAAGGTATTGCCCGTCTGCAGGCCCATGAAGGTCCGGATATTGTTGATCGCTGTGCCGATGTCCTGGCGGCTGGAGGAACTGTTGGTCTGTTCGGATTTGTAGTAGCCGATGCTGCCGGAGATTCGGCCGTTCCAGGTGTTGAATTTCAAGCCGACGTCGCGACCTTCGCCTCGCGCCAACGGCAAGGGATCGCCTTGAAAGCTGAAGGCCAGGCCGCCCGGAGTGGCGACGAAGGTTTTGCTCGCACTGGCATAGAGTGAAAGCCAGCGGACCGGGGCCAGCACCGCTCCGACGCTGGGAGAATTCACGGTGCCTTTCGTATCGTTGGTCTGCGTGCCGTTGGTGACGTCGCTCCACGAAATCATCGGGGTTATGCCGTTGCCACCGCTGTAGCGGACACTGTGGACGGTGTCGCGGCGGACCGCGAACAACGTCGTGATCAAGTCGTTCTTGAACCACGATCCGTTGGCGAACGCCTGCATCGATTCCGAGTGAATCTTGCTCAGGGTCGCCGTGCCGACGAAGTCCGCGTGGATTCCTCCCGGGAAATCATAACCGCCGCGTCCCATCTGTATATTCTCCTGCGAGGCATCGCGGCCCTCAGGGAGGTAGGTTCGGAAAAAGAGCGAGTTTTGCCGGGCGGTGGGACTGCTCGGATTCGTGCCGTTGGTGCGGCGAAAATCGTTCGAACCCATGTTGAAGAGGGTCTGGTTGCGCAGGGTGTAGACCGCGCCGAGCCGTTGCTGGGTCAGCCGCGTGTTCAAGAGGTAGATCGCACTGAGCCGGCCCTCAGTGATTGTCGTGTTGTTGATGATGCCGCGCAGGTCGAACGTGCTCGAGCTTTCGTTGTAGGGTCTCAGGAAATTGGGGTTGCGCGTGCTCCCGTTGATGATGACGCCGGCCGGGAGGAACTCGTTGAGGTCGATATAGACCGAGTTGTGACTCGCCGGGGTGTAGAGATCCGCGTGTTGATCCTGCCACGCGCCGGCGGCCTCCAGAAAGAACCGGTCGGAGAAGCGTTTTTCGAAGAAGAGACTGTGGGTGCGATACTGGTTCTTTCCTCGGTAGGAGGAGCTGTTCACCGCATAGCCGTAGTCGGGCACGGTGCGAAACTCGCGGCGGCCCAACGCCGCCGGCGCATCGACGGCCACCGCCGTGAAACTGCCAAGGGCTCCGACAAATCCCGGCAGCCGTTTCTCCAGCGAGCTGGCCAATCCGTCCGTGCGGACCGAACCTTGCCAGTTCAGGAAGCCACGCTCGGGATGGGTTAGATCCATGACGTTGTAGGGCAGATTCGCGTTTGCGCCGGTATCGATCCGCACGGCGCCGGTGCTGGCGGCGGGGGCCTGCGTGCCGGTGAGCGGAGCGGCCAGCGTGTAGGTGCCGTTCCAATTCGACGTGCGGTCGCGCAGATAGAGAGCGGGCGAGCGGCGGTCGACGAGGCCCCACTCGGACTCGGCGCGGATTTGCGCGGTCGGGCCGAGGTTCAGCGTGACGGCACCGTGCACGCCGTCGCGGTTGAGCTTGTAGTAGTCGCGCCAATCCTTGGAGCGCTCACGCACGGCGTTCACGCGCACGGCGGCGATTTTGCCCAGCGGCTGGTTCACGTCGAAGGAGACGCGTTTGCCGCCCTCATCCGTGAGGCGGAACTGGAGGGAGCTGCTGCGAAGGCCGGGACGGGCGCGTTTGGTGGAAACATTGACCACACCGCCCGCCGCGCCGTCGCCGAAGAGCATGGCATTGGGCCCCCGGGAAATGTCGATGCGCTCCGTGTTGTAGCCGTCGGAATTGACGAACCACGGAAAATAATTGCGCGCGATGGTGCTGGAGAAGCCGCGGATGGAAACGGAATTGCCGTTGCCGGACATCAACGGCTGGCCATTGAGGGAGTTGGAGATCGTGGCATCGGGGCTTACATCGGCATTGCCGGCGGCGACGGAGTTGGCGGCCCAGCGCAGCGCGCCCTGCACATCGCTGACGCCGAGGTCGTCGAGAAACTCACGGGTCATCACGCTGATGGCGGCGGGAGTCTTCAGCAGGTCGGTGGCGAGGCGGCCACCGGCGAGAGAATTGGTAGCGGTGTAACCGTAGTCCTTGCTCGTCGCGACCTCGAAGGGAGAGAGGACAACCGCTTCGTCCTTGGTTGCAGTGGACGGCGTCTGGGCGTTGACGGCAGTAGACGCGGCGAGCAAGCCGGCGAAGGCGGCGAGTAGGGTGCGGGGTTTGGAAGGCATGGTCTTGGGTTTGGGCTGTGGGTCGGAAACGGGTCCGAGCTCCCCTTGGTTTGGCGCGACTTCGGCAATACGCTTGCGGCTGACGACGAGGGCGCCGGTGGCGGCGTCCTGCGCGGCCTCGAGGGCCGAGCCGGCGAGCATGCGGTCGAGCGCGTCGCGCGGGGTGAATTCGCCGCGCACCGCGTTCGTCGTCTCTCCGCGCACCTTGTCGGTGACAAACACGAGCGAGCGGCCGGCGGCGGCAGCGAATTGCCGCAGCGTCGTCGCGGCGTCGCCGCGGGGGAGGTCAAAGCTCCGCTTCGCCTCGACCGTCGCGGCGCCGAGCGGCGCGACCGCCACCATCGCGCTGCACGAGGCGAGCACAACGGGGGCGGCGGAAAACGACGGGGTAAGACGGAGCAGGGCCACTAACCCTGTAACGCTCGCGCACAGGAATCTGTTTAGTCGCAGGAGAAACAATTTTCGCATTCGTGAAGGTTCGCCGCGAAATCGGGCGTCCGCGCACCGCTACGGCGCGTGCAACAGCAGGTTGTCGCCCTGACGCTCGGCGCGGATGATGCCATCGCGCTCCAGCAGGCGAACGAAGGCCTCGACGTCGTCGAGGGCGAAGATTCCGCCGATGCGGCGGGACCCCAGCGTGGGATCGGTGATCACGAGTTGCAGGACGTTGTGACGGTTGAAACGCGCGGTGACCTCGGCGAGCGGGGTATCGGTAAAGTCCGTGACACGGCGCTGCCAGGCGAGCACGGCACGCACGTCGGCCGGGGCGAGGGGTTCGATGATGGGTGCGGGGGCGGCGGCGGGCGCGAGGGGAAGCGCGAGGCGCTGATTGGCGGCAACGAGTGTCGGGCCGGCGGAAAGCGAGTTGAGGTCAAGGCGCTCCACGGCGACCTTGCCTTCCGTTACTGTGACCTCGACCGCGCCCGAGACGAAGCGGACGTTGAATGCTGTGCCGACGGCGCGCACGGCGACACCACCCGCACTCACGACGAAGGGACGCGCGGTGTCGTGGGCGACTTCGAAATGGGCTTCGCCCGACTCAAGTTCGACGCGGCGTTCGGCTGCAGTGAACTGCACGCGGGCCGCGCTCGCGGTGTTGAGTTCGAGGGTCGAGCCATCGGTGAGGCGGGCGCGTTCGTAGCCGGCGGTCGTTGTCGCGTAGCGTGTCTCGGGGCTGGGCGTCGATTGCAGCGCACGCGAACCAAAAAAAGCACCGAGGAGTAGCGCCGCGGCCAGCCCGCTCCACGCTACCGGACGCCACCAGCGGACCGTCGCCGCCGGCGCGGACGCGGGCGTTTCCCGGCTCGGGGGCGGCGATGGGGAAACGCGATTGAAATGGGCGTTTACCTCCTCACGCCGCTCCGCGAGCCCGTCGAGTTGTGCGAGCACCTGCTCCAGTTCCGCGATGGAGGCGGCGTGGCGGGAATCGCGGCGGCGCCACGACTCGAAGGCGGCGGCGCGACCGGGGGCGAAGCCCTCTTCGCGCTCGGCCAGCCAGGCCATCGCCTCCGCCTCGATCGCGGCCGGATCGCCACGCTCAGATTTTCCGGACGGTTTCATGGGGTGCCTTTCGTGGTAGCCGAGGGATCGAGGAGTCCGCGGGCCCGGAAGAATTGCGCGCAATCGCGCACTCCCTTCATCAGGTGGACGCGCACGGTCGCGGCGGCGAGGCCGAGGTGGATGGCGATTTCCGGGGCGGTGAACCCATCGACGTAGCGGAGTAGCATTACTTCGCGGCATCGCTCCGGCAGCGTCGCGAGCGCGGCGAGCATCACTTCGTGTCGCTGGGCCTCGTCGAGCAGGTCGGCTGCACCGGGCTCGGCATCCAGCAGGGAGAATTCAGTGGAGTCGCCGAGGGGATCGACGGGAGTGCGGCGCGTGCGGCGGACGTGGTCGATGGCCACATTGCGCGCGGTGGTGAAGAGAAAGGCCCGCACGTGCCCGAGCCGCTGGGGATCGGAGACGCGCAACAGGCGGGCGTAGGTCTCCTGCACGAGGTCATCGTGGTCGGGTAGGCTGGAAAACCGCCGCGAAAGAAACGCGCGCAGCGCCGGTTCGTGCGGTCGCACGCTTTCGGCAAACCAAACGGCCTGATCAGCGGGTGGCATGGGGTTTCGCGCGGGTTGGGGCCCGGCAGTGGGTTGCATCGCCGATGACACCGTTTCCGTCGAGTGGAATTCCGGCGGTTTGCCTCCCCGAAAAATATTTTACGAACAGGCTAAACGGAAACGCGCGGCGTGCGTTTTAGGAACAGGCGGGGGTGGCGGCAGGAGGTGACTCGCGTTTGCGGACAGCGTGGAATCTCCTTGAGCGGTCCGTTCGCTCCGGGACAATCGGGCGACTGCAACACCTATGGCATACGCACCGAACACCCCTGCTGCAGTCCCTAGTCGCGGGCCCCGCCGGAGCGCGTGTGCGGCCCAAGCCCGCGAGCGGGAACAGGAGCGGGTCAGGCGCCTGTCCGTGCAGGAGCGGATTGCGGCCGCGCTAACCATGGGTGCGCGCTTCTCGTGGCTCAAACCGCGGCCGGCTAAGAAGCCCCTATGAATCACCCCGATGATCTCCTGCAGGCCGCGGAGAAAGTCCTCGCCGTTTTGGCTCAACATCACCTCGACGCAGTCGTGATCGGGGCGGTGGCGCTCGCGGCCCATCACTATGTTCGGCAGACCGAGGATATTGATCTGGGTGTCAATGCCGACGTCCCCACTCTGCGTGCCTTGGTCGGATCGTTGCGCGAAGCCGGGCTGGAGGCGGAATTGCGGGAACCCGATGGAGAAGATCCCCTCGGGGGCGTCATCGACGTCAGCGGTGGCTTTGGGCTGGTGCAGATCATCAGTTATGCCGGCCGCTTCCCGGCGGTGATCGAAGATGCCGTGCGGCTCTCGACGCTGGTCGTGCGTGAAGACAGTCCGCTCAAAATTGTGCCGATTCCCCACTTGATCGCGCTCAAACTTTATGCCGGTGGCCACAAGTCCAAGGCGGACATCATCGAATTACTGGTCCGCAATCCCGATTTGGAATTGGACGAGGTGCGTAGCGTCTGCGCCCGCTACCGGCTGGGCGGCCTGGAGGAACTGATCGCCGAGTCACGGTCCGTGTAACACCCGACTCCCCTCTGTTCTACCCCGCTGGCCGGATTCGGTTGAGGTGATTCAGGCAGGGAGGATGCGCGTTATCCGATTCGGGGCCTAGACCCGCGCCACGGCCAGCGCGCCGGCGGGTTTGAACGTCCCGCCGGATGACTTCCCGCGGTTGCGATCAGAAATCCACTGAGCCGCTCAGCACCCAGTTGCGGCCGCTGGCGAGGCTGTAGCGGCTGACGACCGGCTGGCCGTCGCCGCGGTCGACTTTCACGATCGGATGAAGGTCGGCATCGTCGAGGAGGTTGTCGACGTTGAGCTGCAGGCGGCAGTTGTAGTTCTTGAAGACCTTGAAGCGATAGCTGGTGAAGACGCCGACGACTTTGGTGTCGTCGCCGAAGTAGGGCTTGTTCGCATCGAAGAGGCCGGGGTTGCCCGGGAGGTAGGGGTAGCCGACGATGAGGGCCTTGCTGAATTGGAACGTGCCACCGGTGCCCCAGTTCTTGAGCGGGCCGGTGGTGAAATCATACGCGGTGGACATGCGCGCGGTGTAGCGGGCCTGACGGGCGTCGGCGCGACCCTCAAGGCTCTTGGCGCGGGTCAACACGTCTGCAATGGCGCTGAGTTGGTTTTGAATCGTCACGCCATCGGTGCCGGCGGAATAGGCGGCGTATTTGCCGCCGGGGGCGAAGAGGCTGCGGGCCGTCGCGAGGAATTCGCGTTCGTAGCCGCCGACGTTGGAGGCTTTCGTCGTCTGCCGGCTGAAATTGCCGGTGATGCGCCAGTTGCGGCGGGGATTGGCCGTGAGGCTGAACTCGTAGCCCTTGGAATCGTTGTCGTTGAGATTCCGGTAGTCGTTGTTCCAGGGATAATTCGTCGACCGCCAGTAGGGATCGTCGGGCAGGAGTCGCTCCATGGTGCTGCGGATCGCGGCGCGGCCGGAATCGATGCTGCCGGCGGGACCGGAGCGGAGCTGGGTGGTGGCGAGGTTGATCGTGGAGGTGGTGAACTGGGAGACGCTGCCGTTGATCAGGCCGTCCCAGAGGCTGAACTTGATGCCGTAGTCTTTGCCGCGGCCCTCAGAATTGGGGAGGGTGTTGCCCCAGATGTCGCGCGACGAACCGGCGGCGGGCTGGAAGCTCATGGACTGGTTGTAGCTTAGGCCGATCCAACGCAGGGGATAGAACACGGCACCCTGAGTGCGCGTGGAGCCCTCTTTTTCGACGGGGGCGACGGACTTCGGCGCGGTATCGAGGATGTTTTTGATGTAGCCGCCGCCCGCGGTGTTTTTGGCGCCGGCGGGAGGATTCCAAATCCGGGAGTTATCCTTGCGCCAGCCGAAGGTGGTGATGAGGCGTTCGCCGAGGAAGACGTCCTGCATCACGAACATCTTGGAGCGGATTTCCTGGAGCGAGCGGGTGCTGGAGTTGACGACCCAAGCGGGCGCGAGGCCGTTGGCGTCGGGGGCGGGCTTGGCGGAACCGTCAAAGAGGAGGTGCGGGTAACGGGGATAGAGATCGGGGAAGGCCCAGGTCTCGGGGCGCTGCGGGTCGATGTAGTTGATCGCCGCGATCATGTTATTGGCCGACTGGATGTCGGTGGTGCCGGCCACGGGAAACTGCGGCACGGTGCCCATCGTCGCGTTGTTGGTGTTGCGCAAGAACGCGAAGTGCTGGACGAAGTCGGAGGTGGTCCGCTCGAGAAGGCCGGCGAAGTTGTGGTAGCCGAGCCATTCACCGAGGCGGCCGGAGACGTGGCGTTTGACCTCGAGCTTGTAGGACGCGGTGGCGCGATAGGTCTCGTCGATGTAGCGCTGTTCGTAGGACGTGGGCTGATCGTTGATGACGAAGTAGCGGTTGTAGTTTGGATTCGGCACGACGCCGCCGCGCAGAGCGAGGAGCGTGGGGTTCTTGTCGATGAAGATGTTGTCTACATTCTGCGAGGAGTAGTCGTTGATCGCGTCGATGTGCTGGCGGCTGTAGAGCAGCTCGACGAAGAAATCGCGGCCGATCGCCTGCTCGAGCGTGACCATGCGGTTGTCGAAGTCCTGGACGACGCGGTTACCGTAGCCGAGGACGTTGGCCTTGTAGGGAATCGGTGGGTTGACGAGGGTGGGGTTGCGTTCGCCGGTGGTGCCGAACTGGAACGGTTTGATGGGATAGATCAGGCCGTTCAGGTTGATCGGCGTGAAGGGCAGGCTGGCGCCGTTGCCGGAAAACGTGAGGCCGGCGTAGGGGAAGTTGCGCGGGATATCGAAACCGGCGGCGGCGAGAATGCCGCGGGGGCCGGAGGCCGGGGCGGGCGTGGGGAGAATACCGGGAGGCTGGGGGGCGTTGCCGAGGGCGGCGGCGGGCGTGCCGGTGGCGTTGTTGACGGCGCCGTTGAGAAACTGGGCGGGGATCTCCTGGCGTCCGGCTTGGATCCACGGCGTGAGGCCATCGGCGGCGGGCCAGGGGCGGACATTGAGCGCATCGTAGTGACCCTTTTCCGTGGTGAGGCGCAGGGTGGTGGAGCGAAACGGATTGGCCGTGAGGGCGCCGTAGATGCGGTCCGACTTGCGGTCGGAGGGCTTGCGGTCGGTCTCGCGGTTTTCGTGGAGGCCGGCGAAGCGGAGAGCGAGGCGCTGGGGAATGATCTGGCGGTTGAGATCGAAGGTGCCGCGGGCGCTGTCGTTCGAATCGAAACGGAAGGTGGCGCCGTAGCTGTTCTTGTATTGGGCGCGCTTGGAGACGCTGTTGGCGATGCCGGCGGGGTCGCCGATGCCGAAGAGGATCGAGTTGGGGCCGCGGGAGAAGGAGAAGCGCTCGACGTTGTAGGCGTCCTCGTAGACGCGGTATTTGATGAAATCGCGGCTGGCGGAACTCACGAGGTTGCCGCGGACGTAGTAGGAGATGCCGAAGAGGGCGTTGTTGCCGGTGGAGTCGCCGCCGATGCCGCCGCCGAAGTAGGAGGCGGAGTTGGGGACGAAGTTGATCAGGTCCTGCATGTTCGTCAGCGCGAGGTCCTGCATCAGCAACGGGGTGACATCGGTGATGGCGGCGCCGACGAACTTGTTAGGCGTCGAGAGACGGGTGCCCGAGAGCGTCTCGCTAGCCTCGTAGCCCACGTCCTTCGAGGTGGAGACCTGAAAGGGTGAGAGGAGCAGGGTTTCGTCGGTGGTCGCGTTGGCCGGGACCGTCTGCGCGTCGAGGGTGCCGAGGGTGAGCCAGCCGGCGAGGGCGGCCAGGAGGGGGCGGGATGGTGAGGACATGGGGCAGGTTGGGGAAATCAAGAGGCGGGGTCGGGAGGCGGTCTAAGTTTAGCGGGGCCGGCGTAGGGGGCTGCCGGGGTGGGCTGGCAACTGACGACAAGAGGGGCGGTGGCGAAGCTCACAGAGTAGAGGCGGCGCGGTGAGCGGGGCGCGAGAGAAATTCAAAAAACAGAGGTCAAGAATAGGGGGGACGAAGGATGCTTTGGCTTGTGCGCTGCGCTAGGGGCAAGGCGGCGGAGGCTGACCGGTTGTTCCAGCGAAAACTTGGCGAAGGGAGGCGTTGCGACCAACGTCTGGACGTGAATCTCAGCGAGCGCATCACCGTCGATCCCGAGCAATGTGGTGGGAAACCATGCATTCGCGGGATGCGGATTCGGGTGAAGGACATTTTGGAGATGCTCGGCTCCGGCATGACGGATGCGGATATTCTCGTCGAGTTCCCCTGTTTGGAGGCCGCCGATTTGCGGGCTGCGCAACTCTACGCAGCCCGGCTGACCGACCACACGGTCCTGCGCTCAGCCTGAGCGGTCGGACATGCGCTTCCTGATCGACGCGCTGAAAACTTGAATTGTGTTAGGGGGTAAACCGACCATGTTGGACTCATGAAAACTACGGCTCTGACGGTTCAATTACCGGAAGATGACGCTCAATTCCTGGAAGCCTACGCCAAGGAGCACTCCGTCAGCGTCGCAGATTTGTTCGCCCGCTACGCGCGGCGTTTGCAGCACGCTCCGCGCGTTCCGCACCCGGAGAATCTGAAGTTCACCGGAGCGGTGCCAGCGGACGTGGACACCCGGGCGGAGTATCGCCAGCACCTCGCGGCCAAGCACCGATGAGAGTGACGGTGGACCTAAATGTCCTGCTGGACGTGGCGCAGAATCGTCTGCCCCACTATCACGCGTCAGAGGAAGTCATGCATCGCGTCCGCCGGGGGGAATTCGCCGCCGTGCTACCCGGACACGCCCTGACCACGCTTCATTATATTCTCGAAAAATATTCCGGGACAGCTCTGGCCAACCAAACGCTGGACGGATTGCTCGCCGATTTTGCGATTCACCCGGTGGACAAGGCAAATTTCCAGCGCGCCCGCCAACTGCCTTTGAGCGACTTTGAAGACGCAGTGGTCGCGGTCACGGCGGAGGCTACGGGGAGCAAATTTATCGTTACTCGAAACGTGCCGGATTTTTTGGGTTCGTCCGTGCCAGCCATCACCCCGATAGACTTCTTGGAATACCTTACCGCAGTCGGTGCCGAGTGAAGATCGACTGGGGCCGTCCACCACGCGCTGAACACGCCGCCCCAGCAGATGAATCAGCGGGAGCTTGGGCCCGAGTGTAGTCGCGCAGACGAGCCGGTCGACGAGATCTTGGTGCGGCAAAATCATGAATTGTCCCCGCCGACGTGGAATCTCCTTGAGCGGTCCGTGGGCTCTCCGACCCTTGGCGAACGGAAAACTCATGGCACACGACCCGAACACCTCTGCTGCTGCCCTGAGCCTGCGGCCCCGCCGGAGCGCGTGTGCGGCTAAAGCCCGCGAGCGGGAACAGGAACGGATCAGGCGCCTGTCCGTGCAGGAGCGGATTGCGGCCGCGCTGACGATGGGCGCTCGGTTCTCTTGGCTCAAACCGCGGCCGGCTAAAAGCCCCTATGAATCACCCCGATGATCTCCTGCAGGCCGCGGAAAAGGTTCTCGCCATTTTGGCTCAACATCACCTCGACGCAGTCGTGATCGGGGCGGTGGCGCTCGCGGCCCATCACTACGTGCGGCAGACCGAGATGCTCGATCTGGGCGTGAACGCCGACGTTCCGACGCTGCGCGCTGTGGTCAGATCGCTGCACGAGGCTGGGTTTGGAGCAGAATTGCGAGAACCCGACGGAGAGAATCCCCTCGGCGGCGTCATCGACGTCAGCGGCGGATTTGGCCTGGTGCAGATCATGAGTTATGCCGGACGTTTCCCGGCGGTGATCGAAGATGCCGTGCGGCTATCGACGCTGGTCGTGCGTGAAGACAGTCCGCTCAAAATTGTGCCGGTTCCGCATCTGATCGCGCTCAAACTCTACGCCGGCGGGCACAAGTCCAAAGCGGACATCATCGAATTACTGGTCCGCAATCCCGATTTGGAATTGGACGAGGTTCGGAGCGTCTGCGCCCGCTACGGGCTTGGCGGCCTCGAGGAACTGATCGCCGAGTCACGGTCCGTGTAACACTCAACTTCCGTCCGGTTCCTGACCCCGTTTGGCTCTCCGTGGGGACGCAGGTAGAGGGCGCGATCACGGGCGACCGAGGGAGGTGAGCGAAAGGACCTGGCCGGCGCGGAGCAAGGTTTCGCGCAACACTGGGTAGGGGACGGCTTGCACGGTGGTGTCGTGCGTCAGGGCGAGCGAGGCGGCTGTGGCGGCGGACTGCGCTGCGACCATAAAGGTGAATTCGATGCGATACGCGCCGTAGCCAACGTAGCTGGACGAGGGGCAGGTGGGTGTGAGGAGATTCGTGCACTCGCTGGCGCGCGGCACGAGCGCGCGGTAGGGGATTCCGCAAGGAATCCAATCGGGGCGCGCTGAGGCGTTGAAGACGGCGCCCTCGTTCCAGACGCGTCCGTTCTTCACGAGGCGGCGCGCGCTGTGCAGATCAGGCGGCCACCAGATGAGGCCCACGGAATCGTCGATGGGAAGCGGGGCGACGTTGCGCAGATGCGCTTCAGTGAGGACGAAATCGCTGATCACGCGGCGGCCGTTGCGGACGTAGAAAGCGCGGGGCCAGCCGCCGTTGTCGGTGAACTCGTCGCGGCACAAGCCCCACGCGGCCCATTTCTTGCGCTCGGCTTCGGGCACGGCCGGGTCGTGGGCCATGAACCAGTAGACGCCGTGAATGTAGTCGCGGCTGGCGCGGAGCAGGCCGGCGCGTTCGGCGTAGGTGGCGGTTGGGTAGGCGTGGTTCCAGCCGGTGAAATTGCCGGCGAGAAAGTGCCACGAGCCGGGGTCGGTCTTGCCGTTGGGCAGCGCTGCGCCGGGCGGCGTGATCGTGCCGCCGGCAGCGAGATAGCGGCGTTGGAGTTCGTAGTGCGCGGGATCGTAGCCGGCGGGTTTTTCCAAGGGAATTTGGTTGGCCGGATCGCGCGTGAGGCAGAGGCGGAAGGCGAAGCCTTGAAGGCTGGCGTCGGGCTCGCCCTGCCGGCCGAGTGGGGTGTCCTGCACGCCGTAGATGACGCCGCTGGTGGGATCGCCGGGCACGCGGTAAGGATCAACGGGTTTGTCGAACTGACCGTGCGTGGTATCGGTGCGGATGCCGTTTTTTGTTTCGCTGTATTTGGCATTGCCCTCGCGGCCGACGGCGAAGCTCACGCCGGCGAACGCGAGGAGGTCGCCCTCATAGGTGGCGTCGATGAACTGCCGTGCGCGGACGCTCGCGCCGTTTTCAAAATGGAGCGCGACGATGCGCGCGGCGTCTTTGGTCACGCCGCCGGTTTCCTTGAGGCGATGGCCGCGCAGCACAGTGACACCCGCCTCTTTCACCCAGGCATCGAACACCGCCTCGGCGACATGCGGCTCGAAGCGCCAGAGCGCGGGTTGTTTGGCGCGGGTGCGGAGCGCGGATTCGAACGCGGCGAGGCGACCGTAGCGGGTGTTGATACGGCGATAGAACTCCAACGCGAGACCGCCGACGGCCGGGCTGTTTTGAAATTCCTTGTGGTTGTCGATGTCGGTGCCGCCGAGACCCTCGACGCTCATGCCGCCGAGGTGTTGACCGGGCTCGACGAGAATCACGGAGTGGCCGAGCTGCGCGGCCTGCACGGCGGCGATGACGCCCGCGCTGGTGCCACCGTAGATGCAGATGTCCGTGGCGGACTCAGCGCCAAACATACGGGTCACGAGCACCGAGAGGATGAGCGTGAAGCGGGTGAAAGGCGGTGGCATGATTGTCTCGTCAGTTTTGAGGGCTGATCAGGACACTTGTGGTTCTGAATTTGTGCGGAGGAATAACAATCCGCGAGTGAGGGTATTCGCCGGGAGCACCGATGTCGGGCAAGGCCGGCGCGCGCGAGGAAGCGGGGCGATCCACGGTTGGGAGGACGCTGAGCCACGAGCGCGTCACCAGACGACGGGCACGCCGCCCCAGCGCGTGATTTCCTGATCATGTGTGACCAGTGGGAGCTTGTGCTCGAGTGCGGTGGCGCAGATGAGCCGATCGGCGGGATCTTTGTGCGGCCAGTCCAACTCAACCGATCGCCATGCGATGCGTGGGGTGAGCGGCAAGATCCGGAACCGGTGACCGAGGTCTTCGAGCCATGAGGCTGGATCGGGGGAGAGGTCGATTTCTCCAGTGCGCGCCTTGCGGGCGATTTCCAGCAGACTGATCGCGGCGATGGCAAAATCCTCGGCATCGCATTTGCCCGCGAGCGTCCGAATCTTCGGCGAGAGACGCGGGGAGGACTCGGCGATCCACAGCACCGCGTGGGTATCAAGCAGGAACTTCATTGGGCGAGGGCGCCCCATTCTTCCAAGGGAATGGCCGGACCCTCGCGCAGTTTGCCGAGCTTGGCGCGGCCGGTCATGCAGCCGAGCACGCCGGTGCCCGCCCGACGGCGGCGAAACTCGAACGATTGCCCCTCGGACTCCACGACGATCACGGTGCCGGCGGCCGCGAGCCGGCGCATACGGGGAAAGTCGCGCTGAAAGGCCCGGATGTTGGTTTTCATGCGTGGCAGTCAAGCGTGACTGACGGATGAGTCAAACCGCAAGCAGGGCTTCGGCACTGCTCGCACCCCAAACCCCAAAGCCAGACCCCATCCGTGCAACCCATCCGTGCAACCCGTTGGCTGGATTGGAGAGAATCAACGCCTCACATTTACGCGCTTGGAGGCCTAGAAGAACCAATCGCCGAGTCGCGGTCGTTTAACACTCACGCAGGGAAATAGCGCGTTGCCCGAATCGGAGGCGCATGCGCATGGGAATGCGTGTGACGGACAATGGGGGACGCGGTCACCGCTCTACCCCACGCTCCAACGCCACGCGCCGTCCGCCCGATTGAGGGACCTCACGACGCTGAATACGTCCTTGTTCGGGCAGGCGTGAGATGAACGAGTGCTCACCACGTGCTGTTCGTGCCGTCGATGTTCTGGAAGTCCACGCGATACTCCTTGCCACTTTTCAGGCGAACGCGCGCTCCCGTCAAAGACGCGATGCCGCCGTGGTTTAGCGGCGTGATGGATTCGATGGGTTGCAGTTGACTGTCGGTCCACGGAGTGTCGTCGGTCCGGTGCAAAAGCACGGAGACCAATAGATCGGGAGCGGCAAATCGTTCCTGGTCGGTGGCGGTGGCGTAGATCACGGTGCTACGCGCGGCCTCTGGATTCCTGCCGGCGTGGGAACGAACCTCTAGATCCGACCAACCCTGATAAACCGTCAAGGCCAGCTGGCGGCCTGGGATGGCGGCCTGCAAGGAGGCGTGTCCTCCAATGTTCGTCCTCGTGATGACGGGTTCACCCTTAATATGCGGTAGGCCGAAGTGGCTCATTCGAACACTAGTCCGGAAGATTCGGCGGAGCCGATCTAGGCGGATTTCACCTCCCGGAATCATGATGGTGGCCATATCCACTGTGGGAGGAACGTGGTAGGTGAAAATGGCTTGGCGGTAGAGCACACCATCGCGGAACCCGGCTGAACTTACCGCAGACGGTAGAACATAGGAACTGAGTTTGCTCTGATAGTTGCCTGCGTCAAAAGTCAGGGCACCGGGCACGACACCGTCCTCGCCGGCATCCTCCCAGGGGAAGGCGGAATTGTAGACCAGTCGTGAGTAATTCGGATTCTGATCGCGAATCTTGCTGGGGCGGATCTCCGCGACTCCGGTTTCTCCGTGATCGGTTACCAGAAACCCTGGTCCGGGCCAGAATTGGTTGTAGATGGCTTCTTTCCCGAGATTGCCCCAGGCGCCCATCTCCTCTTTGGCCGTCCAAAAAGGATGGTCCTTCGGCAAAAGCAGGCCGGAGAAACTCAGGAACATCCAGTAGGTGCTCCCTGAGCAGCTATAGCTTTGGATGGCTGGCGGAAACAGGCCGTAGAATCCCAGGGCTGGAACTCCGCGGTAAAAAAAGTCCGGATGGGTGGTGAATTGCAGGAGCGCACCCGAAGCAACCCGACGTGCCAGGCCGGGAGGCAAGGCCTTGGTTGATTGGCCCCGCAAATGCGCTGCCACCATGCCCACACTCGCTCCCAATCGATAGAGGATGCTACGGCCATACATGATCACCTCGCCGTTGCGGCCAAAGATTTGAGGATAGTGATCGGAGAACTCCTCAAAGTGGCGGTCGAGGAGGGCTGCGCGCTCTGGATAGTGGGTCCTGCCGAACCGAGAAGCCCAAACGGCGCCGTAGAGATGGAATACATGCGCGGTGTAATAGTCGTAACTCGTATCGCGATACCAACCATTGCCGGCGTGCTGCAAAATCAGATTATCAACATGGTTGAGCATCAGCTTCGCATCGTGGTCATAACCGTTGATGGCCAGAAATGTGATCATCATGACATTGAACCAGCGCCAGTTGTGGGGGAGCGTGTGACTGACCGACCATTCCTGCAAGGTAGTGGCCACCTTCGTCTTTTCCTCTAAACTCAACGCATTCCAGAAGACTTCTGGCGCAAGAATCATCCACATCGCCAGATTGCCCAGTTCGCACGTCTGCTGGCGGTGCGTGTCGAAGTCCCGCGCACGACCGATGAAATA
Source organism: Opitutia bacterium (assembly GCA_947453695.1). Classification (GTDB taxonomy): domain Bacteria; phylum Verrucomicrobiota; class Verrucomicrobiia; order Opitutales; family Opitutaceae; genus GAS368. The sequence continues at coordinate 3,194 of CANGHW010000050.1, read as the reverse complement.
GGCCGATTCCGGATTGGTCAGTAACTGGAGCAGGTGATACTTGTAGTAGTCGCGGAGCCGGATTCCACGGATGGTTATGTCGGGGTTGTTTTTGATTAGTGGCGCGGCGACATTAAACGTGCGCGAAATTGCCTCGAAGATCGCGTTGTTGCGCTCTCTGGGTGTGGCCGATTCGTTGCTCTCAGCAGGATAACCTGGCCCGGGCATCTTCGGCAGGAACATGGGGTCGTGCAGTGATTTGACGTGGTGAAAGGCTCCCTCGAGGATATGCTTTCCACACGCGACCCAGCCGTCGCGATCCAGCCCGGTATACGGAGACAGATCGCGGTTTACTCCGGCCACTTGGAAGGGGGGCCAAAAGCGGGGGTCGCTCAAGTCCGGTTGACTGGCAGCAGACACGCCTCCCAGCAGGGAGAAGGACAGCGCCCCGATTGCCCAAGCAAGAAGAAAGTTGGGTCGTATCTTCATAGGTGATGACGGGAACGAGACGGTATCCCGGGAAGGGGCGGTAGATGGGGTCAAAGGGACTGGGATACAGTCAAAGATTAGGGAGCCGTTGGTCCCCGACGGTGCCATCGGACGAGAAGGCGGCCGCGGCATCCAGGAACGGCTAGAACAAATCATGAGGCGGGCGTGAGGCGGACGATGCGTTTTGGTAAGAGGACGTAGAGTGCGCCGTCGGGGCCGGTGATAACGTGGCGGATGCGGCCAAGGTCCTTGAAGAGGACTTCCTGGGAGACGACTTTCCCACCGTCGATCTCGATGCGCAGGAATTGTTCCGCCGCGAGCGACGCGAGGAAGAGCTGGTTCTTCCACTTGGGGAAGAGATCGCCCGTGTAGAAATTGATCCCGCACGTCGCGAGCGACGGCACCCAGTAGGCGATGGGCTGCTCCAGCCCCTCCTTCGCGGTGAGTTCCGTCATCGTCGTGCCGTCGTAGTTCATCCCGTAGGTAATGACCGGCCAGCCGTAGTTCAACCCCCGGCGCACGAGGTTGAGTTCGTCACCACCGCGCGGGCCGTGTTCGGAACTGAAGAGTTCGCCGGTGCTAGGGGAGAAGGCGAGGCCCTGAGGATTGCGGTGGCCGTAGCTCCAAATGGAAGGAACGGCGGTGGGGTCGCTGACGAAGGGATTATCAGTCGGAATTCGTCCGTCGTCATGCAGGCGGTGGATTTTACCGCCGGGCAGGGTGAGATCCTGCGCGTGCTGATTCTGGCCGCGTTCACCGATGCTGAAGAAGACATGGCCTTGGCCGTCGAAGGCGATACGTGAGCCGAAGTGCCAGTCCGCCTTGATATACTGTCCGAGTTTGGCTTGGAAAATCGTCTGCTGCTCGACGAGCACATGGTCCTTCAATTTGCCGCGGATGATGCGGGTAAAGGCGGCGGGGGTGCCGTCGACTTTGGTCAGCTGTTCGCTGTAGGAGAGATAGATCCAGCCGTTGGTCGCGTAGTCCGGATGGGGGACGACGTCCATGAGCCCCGCCTGGCCGTTGACGTAGATCATGGGTAAGCCGCTGATCGGCCGGGGGGCGAGTTTGCCGTTTTCGATCAGATAAAGAAACCCGCGCTTCTCCGTCATGATCGCTTGCGTCGGCGAGAGAAACGCCAGGGACCATGGCTCGACGACCCCGTCGACCCAGGTCTCGAGCTTGAAGTCGTGGAGCTGGCTCTTTGCTGTTAGCACAGCGGGGGGCGTGCTGACCTTGGTCTGATCGCGTAGCACTTTGGCGCGGGTTTCACGGAGATAGATAACCATGGCGCGGATTTCTTTTTCCGGAATCGCGGTTCCCCAGACGGGCATACCCTTTTCGGGAAACCCGGTGCGTATGCTCCGGGCAATACCCTCATCATCGCCGCCGTGGAGCCAGGTATCCTTCAGCAGCGATGGGCCGGTGCCACTTCCCTCGAGATTCCTGCCGTGGCAATTGGCGCAGAGCAGGGCGTAGCGTTCAGCGACGGTGCCGGCGCGGAAGTCTTGGGCTGCGGCCGGACGTTCTAAGAGCGCGAGGATCAGGACCGGGAAAAGACCAAGCCAGCGGCGCCACCGGAGACCGGAACGAACGAGTAAAAGGGCGGCACTACTGCTTCCGTAGGAAAGGGAGGAAGTTCTCTCAGAATGGAGCCTCATGGTAGTCAGCGGAGTGGCAGATTAGTCGAATGCAGACTGGGCATGGATGGGGACATTGGCGGGCGAAGCGGCCCCACGAGGACAAATCGTGAGCAAGCCGCATTGGCACGGCCCCATCCCGGCTAGACTGGCGGTCGTTCTGGCTTCGGTTTAGGGAACCGGAATAATCTCGATCGCGCTAATTGACGGTTCTTCTACCTGACCGATAAAGGTGATCTCAAGTGCTCCCGTGGTAATGTTGACCGGCACGCTTTCCACATAAGCCCGAAGTCCGCCGCCTGCCTTCTTCCATACATCCAAATCCTTGATCTCGTGTCCGGCGACAATGACCGTGAAAACAACCTGCCCCGGACCACTGATAGCCTCGTAGGTGACGGCGAAGTGGAGTTTCACGAGGTATTTTCCGTTGGGCAGTTTATGGGAAAACTTGCTCATCCCGAAACGCTCCGAGCAATAGATCGACGGGGTCGTGGTATTCGCGATCTTCAGCCACGGTCGCTCCTTGGTGTCTCCATCGCTGAAGCCCTGCGCGGGAAGCCACGTGTTGCCGGTCTCATCGGTATGCGGTTGCGAGGCGCTAGCGTGAAGGCGGATCACGCCGGCATCCTTGGTGGCGCGGGACGATGGCGCCGCGCCCTTCGGCGCGGTCGTCGGGTCGGCGGCAAAGACCGCGCCGGTCATTAGGAGCAGAATGGAGAGCAGCGCCGGAACATGGTAGGGCGAGCGAAATGCGAGGGGAATTTTCATGAGCACTTAGGGGGGGCAAGAGAGCCCGAGCGCCATCCGTGGATACTTGCGAAAGGGGCGGAGATTTTTTCGGCAAGGGCAGTGATTTGGCCGTCAATTTGAAGGGCGGCTGAGAATATTCGCGGGAGTTTGAACGAGACCTAGCAAAGCCGCCGACGGAAGTGCCCAATCCGTCGGCGGGCCAAGGCTCGATCTCAGGCGAGGGCCGGAGCCCCCGCCGGGCATCGGCTGAATCGTGCCGGGCCGGCTACACTCAGAACCGGAAGGTGGCCGAGGCGCGGAAATTGATACCGGGCCCGGCGTAGACGGCAGTGCGTG
>CANGHW010000049.1 GCA_947453695.1 Opitutia bacterium | reverse complement strand
TTGAGGTCCGGCTCATTCCACACTTCCCATTGGTTGACGCGGTCTTTGTAGCGCTCGACGAGTGCGCGACACCATTTGTCCCACGCCGCGAGCGCTTCGGGCGACGAGGGAAACCCGTCACCGAGGCCCGTGCCACCGCCACCGGCATAGATCGTGTTGCCGTAGTTGAACTCCAGCCACGGGCGCACGCCCTGTGCGACGGCATCGTTGACGATCGCATCGAGCCACTCCCACGAATAGACTCCCTTGGTTTTCTCGCACTTCGCCCAGCCGGCCTGGAGTCGCACGCCCTTGGCGCCGAGCGGGCCGAGATATTTTTTGAAGTTCGCGTAGACCGTGAAGTCGCGATCAATGGTTTCGGCGCCGATGGACCACGGCGAAGACGCGATGTCCTTCGCCGCGCGCGGGGCAACCTTGCCGAGCACCGGCAGCAAAATTCCCGTGGTCGGCGTAATCTCTTGGGCTCCGAGCTGCACGAAGAGCGCCAATGCGGCGGCACCGATAGCGGAGCGGAGAATGGAGCGAAGTTTCGTTTTCATAGAATGCGATCAGGCGGGAGCCGGGCTCGGGGTGGGCGGCGTTGGCGGTTTCGGTGTGCGCACGTAGAACCACCAGAGAATCGCCGCGGAGAGTGGATAGAGCAGCCCCAGCACGGCAAAGATCACGCCGTAACCGAAAGCCTGGATCAGCGCACCAATGACGAGATTCATCACGGCTCCCACGACACCGATCAGGAAGTTGAGCACCCCAAACGCCGTGCCCGTGAAACCACGCGGAAGACTATCAGCGATGAGGGCAGCACCGAGATTGTTCCACTGCGCGTAGATCATGTGGATGCACGCAAACACCCCAATCGCGAGGGCCCAGTTCTTCGAAAAAGGAAGCAACCACAGCGACGCCCCGAGCAGCGCCAGAGCCTGCATCACGGCCGTGCGGCTACGCGACGCGGACATGCCTCCTTTGAACAACCGGTCCGAGACCAGCCCGCCCAGCACAGCGAGGACCGAGCTCGCGATCGGCGGGATCCAGGCATAGCGCCCGACGTCGGCGAGCGTGAGTCCCAGCCCCTCCTGCAAATAACCGGGCTGCCAGTTCGTGTAGAACACATACACCGGCTCGGCCACGACGCGCGCGATGAGGATGCCCCACAACGCCCGATGGCTGAACAACTCCTTCCACGACACGGAGCGTCCCGCCTCCTGCGGAACACCATAGTCCGGTGGGTTCTTGTCGAGCCACCACCAGACGGCGGGCACGAGCAGACCAAATCCACCGGGAATGAAGAACGCGTAGTGCCAGTCGTAGTGCTGCGTGATCAGCGCCACGAGTGGCGGCGCGATCACAAAACCCATCAGCCCAAAGGGCGTCTTAAATGAAATCGCCGTCGCGCGTCGCTCGGGCGGGAACCACCGCGCCACCGCCACGACCGCCGAGACCGTCACGCCCGCGTCGGCAAAGCCCAGCAGCACGCGGGCCGCCATCATTTCATAAAGGCTGCTCGCCGTGCCGCATAGGATCGCGGCGAGCGACATCACTCCGATCGAGAGCGTCGCAGTGAGACGGGTGCCAGCGCGATCGATAAACCGGCCCGCCACCAGCGCCCCGAGCGTGTAGGCAACGCTGAAGCTTGTCATGAGCCACGAGTAATCTTTGTCCGTCCACCCCATCCGCGTCTTCAGCGTGGTCTTGAGCACGGACAGCACTTGCCGATCGAGGATGAAGAGCAGCAGCGCCAGCGAGACGAGGACCACGATGCCCCACGCACGCGCCGGAATTTTGTGAGCAGGGGCGGTCGTCATGGGGGCAGAAAATCGATGCGCGGGCCTCAGGGACCTTCGCCGACGACCGACGCGGGCAAGATCACGTGCAACGTGTCTCCTGACTGCGTAACCGGAAATTTTTCTAGTGCCTCACCTTGGATCTCGACGTCGATGCGCTTCAATTTCGTCTCCGGGTCGACGAGGTGTTCGCCAGTGCGGAGGTCGAACTCCCACCCGTGCCACGGGCAGCGCAAAATACAGCCTTCGCGACCGTAGTCGTAGTGATAGACCGGCGAAGGCAAGGTGGTGCCGGAGATCTTTCCCACGCAGACCGGGGCACCCGCGTGCGGACAGATGTTGCGGTAGGCAAAGAATTCGCCGGCGACGTTAAAAACGCCGAACTGCACCTTGCCGACGGTGACGAGCTTGCGCCCGCCCGGCGGGATCTCGCCGACCTTTGCGACGGGATGAGCTTTCATGGTCGTCAGGAGGCGACGGCGAGCGAAGCCACGGGAGCCGTGAGACCGTAAAGCTCAGCGGCATTTTTCCAGAAAATGCGATCCTTCCACTCCTTCGAAAGTGGAGGCAGCGCCATCTTCGGATTGTCGAAATCCCAATGCGGATAGTCGCTGGAAAACAAAATCATGTGCGGCGCATTGATCATCTCAAAGATCTGCTGAAGCTGCTCCGGCTTCTCCGTCTCCTCGATGGGCTGCGTCGTCACGTAGAGGTGCTGGCGAATGTATTCACTGGGGAGTCTCTTGAGCCACGGCGTCTGCGCCCGCAGCGCTTTGTAGTTTTTGTCCATGCGCCACATGAGATGCGGCAACCACGCGATCCCGCCCTCGATGGCGACAAACTTGAGCGTGGGAAATTTTTCGAACACGCCCTCGCACACGAGCGAGTTCACGGTGGCCATGTAATTTATCGGGAGAATATTGTGCCACTCCATGTAGCGCGTGGGCCGACCCGCCGGCGTCACATGCGGTGCCGTGCCGGCACCCTCGCTGCCCGGGTGAATCGCGACCGGCAGGCCCATCTCGGCCGCCGCCTCGTAAATCGGATGGAAGAATCGCTGGCCAAACAGCCGACTGGACCCGCTGGCCATGAGCACTTGGGAGATCTGTGGATGCTTCCCCCACTTCCTAATCTCACGCGCAGCCGCCAGCGGCTCCGAGTGATTAATGATGATCGACCCGCGGTAACGGGGCGAAAACGCGAGCCAGGTCGCAACCATCCACTCGTTCAACGCCGACGAAAGCGCCGAAGCGTAATCAGGGTCGTCGTGCAACGAGAGTGACAACATGCCCGAGCCCGTGAGCACCGCGTAGTCGATGTGGTAGCGGTCCATGTGGTCCTTCATCAAGAAGGCCGGACTGCTGCCCGGGCGGCCGCCGTCTTCAGGTCGGGCATCCTCGCGCAGAACCCCCACCGGTGAGGAATACCCGGCGTGCGGAATATCAATGCCATCGGCCTTCACCTTTTCGCGCCAATACGAGGGAAGGAAGGGCAGCAAGTCCTGCGGAGACGCGAGGGCGTTGTGCACATCAGAGTCGATCAGTTTGAGCGTGGTGGAGGTGGTGGTCATGGCCGGGAATTCTTTTCCTTGGCTGCGACTGCAGCCGTGAGGACATCGCGCGTGCGCTTGAGCAGGGCAGTCAGGTTGATTTTTTTTGTGCCGCGATACCAATTCTCCCACGGGCCGCGGGAGTAAGTCTCGGCGAGGATCGGAATCTGGGCGAAGGCCGCAGCGGCCTCGGTCAGGGCAGAGGTGCAGGCCGCCCAATCGCCGAGGTCGAGGGCCTCGTGCGCCAGCTCGACCTGCTCCAGCCAGACGCACATCTGCCGCGCAATCGCACTCTGATGAATCAAGTTGTCCCGGAGAAACGCGGCCTCGTTTTCAGGGAGTGCCGCAGCAGCGGAGCGCGCATGGAGGAGCGTCAGCTCAAACCCCGCCCGTTGCATCGCCACCCGTTGGAACACTTCGCGGCGTGCGACCTTGGGGTGCATGTCATTGATCGAAGCCCAAAACGCATCGCCACCCGCGGACGGTGTGGAAGGTCCGGCGACCGCTGCACGCGCGGGCTGCACGACGGTTTCCGGTGCCACGCCACCAGCGAACTTTCCCTCGTTGATCTTCTTCGCAATCTCACCGAGGCCGGCGTTGCCCCGGCTCGCCATCTGACCATCCATCAAGAATGGCACCTGTTGGATATCGTGGATCTGCCAGGCGTTGAAATACACCCGATAGGCATTCGCGATTTCGGCTTGTCGGGTGGAGAACCGCTCGCCCACCCACCCGGTCAGCCAGTCATCGGGGGCGAAACCGTCCATGCGCCACGTCATCTTCGCGGTGGCATCAATGCCCAGCACGAACTCACGGATATTTGAGATATTGCAGATCGCATACGTGCCGGCGCCCTTGTCGACCGCCGTGCGCAGACACTCAAAGGTCCGGTGCGGCGACGGCACCTGCGCCAGATGCGGACCGGAGCTCCACAAGGCGTGATGATAGTAAACACCGTAGCGGTTCTGCGGATTGCGGAGCGTGGAATAGAAGTCCGCCTGCCACCTCCAGCCCGGAGAGTTGTCGGCAAAGACGATGATCGTGCCGGCAGGGATCGTCAGGAGCTTTTGTTGATTCAAGACCGAGCCCTCAGCCCAAAGGGTCGTCGAGAGCACCGGCGTCCTACCGGGCGCAACCTCGTTGAGGATTCTCACTTGATCCGCCATCGCGTCGGAGATGAGGCGACCGCGGTCGGCATCGGATTGAGGCGTGTTAGGATCGGCCATCCACATCGGTCGGTCGGCGATACCACGCAGGCCCAGCTGCCAGATCACATTCGGATAGACCGCCCATTTTTTCGCGTAAGCCGTCCATACCTCGCGCACCTCGGCCGGATGGCTGAAATACGAATACTTGAGGTCGCGCCCACGTGCCTTCCAGTAGTTGAAGTAGGCAAACGCACTCACCCCGAGCGGCTCAACGTGGTGCTGCGAAATAAACACCCCACGACGCGCACATTCCTGCACGAGCGCCTCCTCCGGCGGATTCATAATGTCGACGAAGCTAGCCGGGATGATCAGGTTGCACCGACTGCGCACGAGCGCCTCGGCGATATGGCGCATCACCTCGCGCGGCACGACCTGGCCGTAGTAGGGATAGTCAATATTTCGCTTCCCGCCGGCCTCCTTCCATTCGGTGAGGAGGTCCTCGTCGTTGATGAACCAGCCGCGATACTTGAAGGTAGGTTCGCCAGAGCTGAGCTTCACTTCCGGCCACGCGAGCGTCGCCCGCGACTGCGGCGGGCGCGACGCCCAAAAATACAGCGGGTCGACCCCGAGGTATTTTTCGACGAACGCGTAGAGACCAAACATCGTGCCGCGTTCATCGCTCCCCGCAATGATGAGGTGTGAGCCCACCTCCTCCACCCGATAGGACTCCCACTTGCCGCGGAGACTATCACCGAACCCGGGAGCAAACTTCTCCAGCAGTGCCGCTGAACCGGGTTGATTGAGGGAAACCATCACAACACGCCCTCCCGCTTCACGCTCGCCCAGCTGGGTCAAAAGCGTCAGCGATTTCCCCGTTATCCTTCGCACGTCCTCGGCCAAATCCGCCGCCGCCAACTGCACGCACTCCGCCTCGGCCGCCGGCACGACTACCGCAGCAACCCGCTGCGGGCCGACGAGCTCAAAGGCACCTGCGCCTCCTACCATTCCGCCTAGCAACGCGAAGCAAAAGAGGAGGCGAGGATGCATGGCCGAAACTTCCTTAGAACGAGAACTTCGTCGCGAAGGAGACCTTGCGGCCCTCCGCGATGGAGTAGACGGCGGCCTTGCCATCGGGGTTGATCACCACGGGAACCAGTTCGTTGTGCGTGAACATATTCCGGACGTTCAACTGCACCCGCATGCCGACTTTTCCTTTCAGGATTTTACGCTGGTAGGAGATCCAACCGTCATACCGCATTTCAGTCGGACCGTAAAACGGGTGGCGCACATCAGAGACGCGCACGTCACTCAGCAGGGGCGCACCACCGGCCGGCACCGGGGTAAGGTCCGCCCGGAGGGAAATGACCGGAAAACCAATCGCCGCCTTGTCGAGCCAACGCAGACCCGTGCCCACCCCAAAGCCCTTCAGGCGATCGTTCTGAAAATCGTAGTTGGCCACCACATTGGCGCGCCATTTCCGGAGTTCCTGCACCGCTGCACCGTCGGCCGAGGCCGCGGTGTTGAAGCGATTAAGGGCGAGCGATTGGAAGTTGTTGGCCAGAATATTGACGTCGGTGCGGCTGCCAATGGCCGGAATCGCACCCACATTGAGCGGGATTTGGTAAGCCCAGTCATTCTTCCATTCGGTCGCGATTGGCTTGCCGGTTGCCGTCGGCGTATCGAACAGCAGCTTGCGAACGGCCGCACCGGTATTGCTCCGCACCGATTCCTGCTCGGAGACGTTGAGGACAAATGAGAGTCCGCGGGTCGGGCGGAACATCACCTCGATCTCCTTACCCTTGGTCACGGCATCACTCGTATCGCGCACGCCCGGATCCGTGGTGATCAAGCTACCATTCTGAATGCGTGCCTTGAAAGTATCGAGGAGCGCCTGGGGCGGGGCCACAAAGCCCACCGGCAGGCCGCCACCGCCGTCGGGAATCTGCCCGGTGCGCACCATGGTGACCGCCTGGCCGTAGATGCTCATGATGGCGGCCGGAATCCCGCCCACCGTGGCATTGAAGCTCCCGGTCTGGGTCGTCTCGAAGAAATTCACGCGAGCCGTAATCCGGCCATTGAACGCCTCGAGGTAGAGTCCCTTCTCCTTCGTAATACCCCGGGGAGGTCCAAACTCTTTGCCAAACGCATCGACCGTCTTGGTCGTGGGCGGGCTAAAGTTCTCCGACGACCCGTAGAAGGCGTTGAGCGCGGAGATCACCGGCACGCGTTTCAACACGGCTTCTGGGGCCTTGGCGACCGCGCTCCAGGCAAATACCTGCTTCTTGAATGACTGGGGCACGACCGTGGGATTACTGAGCTTGAACGCGGGCGAGTCGACCACGCGATAGCCTTCGCCCGTTGATTCGAAGGGCGCATTGATGCTGGCGATGGAGGACTTCTCTCGGCGCCAGCCAAACGTGGTCACGACCCGGTCCCACAGCCAGTTACTCTGCATCGCCAGAGCCTGTGAATCGAGGGTGCGCTCATTGATACTGGCACTTCCGGCGGTATGGGTGACTTCGCGGTCTTCCCGCAAAACCGTGAGCGGCACGGTCGTGGGATTGTAGAGGGTCTGCTGCGCGACGGCGACGCTGGGGGCCTGCACGCGGGCGAGCACCACGCCTTTGCCGTTAATCTCGTTCTGCATGTTCATCAGGTTCTGCTGCAGTCCCTGCAAGTTTGCCCCGCTCGGCGACGCGGCGCTGAGGAGCGAGGGTCCGATATAAACCCACGTGACGATCTGCTTACTCTGCGCAGCCGTGCGAGCCTGGTTGTTTCCGTTGGTCCAATTGTCCGGCGTATAAAACATCGAGCCGCCACTGTGAGACTCCGTGGTAAACACTTCCTTCTGCCCGAGCAGGGAGAGCACATGCTTACCGAGAATGTTACCGATACGGCTGTTTAGTTTCTCCTGAAGATTGAGTTCATAGAACAACTTCGCGCGCATCGTGTTTACCTTTTGGCGATTGAAGCTGGCTGCGCCGGCCGTGGAGATAAACGGGCGCCCGAAATTGGGATTCGCCTCGCCGGTCCACATTTTCGTGTTCGGATCAATCGAGATGTAGGGCGAAGCCTGGTTCATGAGGGACTGAAAGCCCTCGGCCCATCGCTGCTGATTGAAGGAGGTCTCGAAGCCAGCCTTGCGGTTGAGCAACAACTGCTGGAGCGAGGCATCGAAATTCTGAAAATTCGATTTCCCCTCTGAATTCGGACCGGCGAGGAGGTTGTTGAAGTAGTCGAAGACCGTCGGGTCGGTGAGATTCTCCGCCGTGTAGAAGGCTTGGTCGGCGAGATTGTAGTCCGCGCGCACGCGGCTCATTTCGCGGGTATATGCGCCCACCGCCGTGCCAGTCAGACCGGACGAGGGATAGTATACGTTGTTCGAGACCAACGGGCGCCCGAGCAGAATCTGGCCGCTGGCGGTGGTCGGGATGTTATCCCGCGGGGCGGTCGCAGTGGGGCTTTGAAAGAAGAAGGTCGGCGAGCGGTTGACGTTCTCCGGCACGCCGAGCGTGGCGTTGCGGAGCGCAGCGGTGAAGGTGTTGAAGGGGCCGACCGTGGGATCGTAGCCCACTTTACCGCGCGCACCGAGGGCCTTGATGTCGGCCGGCAAGGTGGCGTCGAACCAGGAGGAAATACGATCCGACGGCGTGAGCGTGCGCGGGCGGTTCGAGGTGATGACACCCATCTCGAAACTGGAGCGGATCGTCGTTGAACTCAGTATGCCCCGGTTGCGCAGCTGTTTGATATCCCAACCGGCCGTCACATAGCGGCGATCACTATTACTGTAGGTGAACTTCTGTTGATACTTGTCGTCGCTCTTGACCGCCGATGCCCGGATCGCGAGTTCCCCTTTGCTCAGCACCAAGTTGGAGTTAAACGCGGCCCGCGTGCTCCCATAGCTGCCGGCCGAGAGATCGAGACTGCCGAATTGCCGGCGAAGATCCGCCGTGGTGGTCGATGTATTGACAATGCCGGCCGGACTGCCGACGCCAAACAGCAGGGCATTGGCGCCGCGGTTGATCTCCACGCGGTCGGTATTGTAACCGTCCATCGGAATGATCGCGCGGTAGAAATTCATCGCCTGCGTGGCTTCCGCCAGACCGCGGACGCGTGTGCCAACCGGCCCGTTTCCTAGATCCGGCTCCGCGGTGACGCCACCCAGAGAGGGCGTAGCCCCCGAGAGATTACCACCGAAGCCCGTCACCTCCATGTTCGTTTGGTAAACGAGCACGTCGCGGAGATTGAATGAGCCGGTGTCTTCCAAAAATTTGGAAGTGATCACCGAAACTGAGGCGCCCAGATCGGTCAGTTTGGTATTCAGACCCGTGCCGGACAGTGAACTGCTGGCCTCGTAGCCTACGTCTTTGTCCGTCTGCACCGTGAACGGCGAGAGCTTCAGGACTTCTTCCTCGGTCGGCTTTTCCCGCGAGGTTTGCGCAGCGAGCGGCAGGGCAGCGAGCGCCACGAGGGCGGGCACAAGTCGGCGGACCGTGCCAAGTGGGTAGGTGGGGTTCATAGGGGGTGTGGGTGGAGACACCAGAGTTTGCTCGAGGTTGACCCGGCGATGGGGTGAGCGCGTCCGGTGAACGGAAGAAGCTAGCAGAGCAGAAAGGGGTGGTCTATGGACTCGCTTGATATTACTTTCCCCAAATTGATTAGCCCGCCGCCATGATCTTTCATTCGATCGAGCGCCTCGCCCCTCCATTTGTCAGCGTGTCCGAACTGGGCCTCGTGATTGCCGACGACGGAGAGCTACTCGTGCGCAACCACGAGATGAAGCTCCTGTTTTTCCTCCAAGCCGACTGCGAGCAGGAGATCGAGGGCCTCGGTCGATTCCCCGTGAAGACCGGCGACATCTGCGTGGTGCCACGCACCTGCCGGCAGCATTATCGGCAGGTAGCGGCAAAGGACTCCGCCCGCCTCCACGTCCTAAAGATCGCGCTAAGCCCGGCTGCGCTCTCGGCCCCCGGCGAATCGGCGGACAAGGCCCCGCCCAATGGTGACCCCGAAGCGGATTTGACCGCGTTCGTGCGCCATCACTTTACCGAAATTCGCCACTTGCCCGGGGCGCAGGATGCCCGGATGCAGGAGATCATGCTGGCGATCCGGCGCGAGGCGGAGGAACACCGGGCCGGCATTCGTCACCGCGTTCGTGCGCTCTGCACCAACCTCGTCGTCCATGTCGCCCGCCTGCTCCACGACGGTCCCACCGCCGCCAAAACCACCGCGGCCGGCCATGGGTTTGCCGCCAATCAGGCGAAAGAATACCTCCGGCGTAACTTCAGCAAGCCCCTCACCTTGGGTGAAATCGCGTGGCACACCAAAGTGAGCGAGGAACACCTCGCCCGCATCTTCCGTAAGGTCACCGGTCAAACCGTCTTCGACTACTTGCGCACCATCCGACTCGAAACGGCGAAGACGTTGCTGATCAATTCCAGCAAAACACTCACCGAGATCGCCGCCGAAACCGGCTTTGGCTCGCTCTCCCTCTTCAGCCGCAACTTCACCAAATATATTGGCCAAAGTCCCTCCGCCTATCGCCACGACCGGGCCCAACATGTGCGCTGGTAATCGCCACTACGGGCTGCGACGCCCCACAGCACGCAGGAAGGCCAAGATAGGCAGAGGCGCGACCGGAGAGATGCACTGCGCTGCGGTCGTCCGAGCTTATCGCTCCCGCGCCGTCGCCACCCGACACCAACGAAACAGCCGGTCCGCCCCAAAATCTCCGGCAGACCTCCCACGCCAAACGTGAGAGCTCGCCGAACTCCATCGTGGCTTTCCCGCTCGACTCCACCGACACCTGTCTTCCGTCGCCCTCCCGCCTGACGATTATTATTCCCTATTGAATATTGGCGGCCTGTCGCCTTGACGTGCCCACCGCATCTCCGGTGCAACGTCACCTGCCCTCCGCGAGCCGCGATTCACCGCCGCAGGCCCAAACCCGTCATGCCCCCACCTTTCTCGCCGAAAAAAACCGCCCACACCGTGCCGGTCTTGCGGAAGGCCATCGCGGTGCTTGAGGCCGTCGCGCAAGCCCAGGGTCCGGTCACGACGAAGGGCCTCGCCTCCACGCTGACGATCTCGCCCACGACGTGTTACCGGATTCTCCAAACCTTGGTCGCGCACGGCTGGCTGCGCGCGGGAGCCAATGGCACGTTTGAACTTTCCTTCGGCCTGGTGCCTTTGCTGCGACCGCTGCTGCGCCATGAATTACTCGTCGAAACCGTGCGCGAGCCTCTGGCGCGGCTGGCCAAGACCACCGGCCTAACGGCGAAACTGACCGTGCGTCAGGGCGATGATGCCGTGACGCTGCACAGCGCCAGTTCACCGAAAGGGACTGCCATTACTTCGCGTGTCGGCTCCGTGGTTCCCCTGCCCATCGGCTCGAGTGGAGCAGCCTTTTTGGCGGCACTCAAAGACGACGAGGTGTCCCGCATTCTGGACGAGGCGCCTGACGAAGTATGGCGCTTCCAAAAGCGCGAATCCGCGCTGCGACGCATCCGCGAGTTTCGGCGCCAATCCTACGGTTTCGACCACGGCTCCTATCAACCGCACATCAACACCCTGTCCGCTCCTCTCCACGGGCATGAAGGCAAGCTCGTCGGCGAGGTGACTCTCCTGGGATTTCCCACCGATTTTGATCCGGCCGTGCGTCCGGCGTTGGTCCGCGAGCTCCAAGCCACGACTCGCCACTGCTCCGAGTTGATCGTCGGCCACGCCGCACCCTCCGCGCGCTAACCTCTCCTCCCCTGCCCCGCCCTGCCCACCTGCCATGATCCTCACTGATTTTCTCCCGCCCAAACGCGACCGGTCGTGGGATTTTGCGCGCCAAGTCGGCGTCACCCACGCGATCGTCCGCTGCCACCCGCGCGACACCGGGCTGAACCCACCGTGGGACCTCGACGCGCTCCGCTCGGTGCAGCGGCAATTCGCCGACGCCGGACTTACGCTCGCCGGCCTCGAGGGCGACGAGTTCGACATGCGGCGGATCAAACTCGGCCTCGACGGCCGCGACGAGGATCTCGCGCTCTACTGTCGCATGCTCCGCAACATGGGCGAACTCGGCATTCCGCTCCTGTGCTACAATTTCATGGCGACCATCGGCTGGTGCCGCACGCACACCCACGTGCCAACCCGCGGCGGCGCACTCACGAATCGCTTTCAACTCAGCGCCCTCGATCCGCATCCCGTCGCACCCGAGGATCGCGTCACCGAGGAGAAGCTCTGGGAGAACTACACCTATTTCCTCCGCGCCGTCTTGCCAGCCGCCGAGCAGGCCGGCGTGAAATTGGGCCTGCATCCCGATGATCCGCCGCTTTCACCGTTGCGCGGCGTCGGCCGGATTTTTTCGGACCCGGCAGGCTTTGCCCGCGCGCTGGCGCTAAGCGATTCGCCGTCGCATCGCATCACGTTTTGTCAGGCCAACTTCAAAGCCATGGGCTGCGATATTCCGTCTGCCGCCCGTCGTTTCGCGGACCGCATCGCCTTCGTGCACTTCCGCGACATCGAGGGCCCGGCGACCGACTTCACGGAGACGTTTCACGACGCCGGCCCCACCGACATGCCGGCCATGCTGCGACTCTACCACGAAATCGGTTTTCGCGGCCCCATCCGCGTCGACCACGTTCCCTCGCTCGCTGGCGAAGAAGACCTGCCCCACGGCTACGCCTACCTCGGCCGCCTCTTCGCGATCGGCTACATGAAGGGCATCCTCGATACCGCGCACATTCCTTACTCCTAACGATATTCCTCCGACTATGACTCCCGCTGAAAAACCTGAAGGCCTTCTCCAAAAGGAAGCCAAGATGATGAAACTCGAGAAGCTGATCGCTGCGCGCGAGACGATCTCGACCAAAGAATTCCCCATCCCGGTGAGCGAGCTCCTCGCCCGCTACGAACAACTCTACACCGGTGCGATCAGCGACGTGCTTCGCGAACACGCGCTCCTCGACCAGGGCATCGGCCAGCTGATCCCACTCCGCCCCGAGCGCAGCGTCGCGGGCATCGCGTTCACCGTAAAGAGTGCGCCCAACGTGAAGATCACCGGCGAGCTCACCTATCGTGGCCAGATGCTCGATGAGATGCAGGCCGGCGCTTTCGTCGTCTGGGATACCACCAACGACGAAAAAGCCACGCTCTGGGGCGGAGTCATGACGGCCACGGTCGTCGCCAAAGGGGTTAAAGCCGCGTTGATCGACGGCGGTATCCGCGACACGCACCAGATACTCGAGAAGGATTTCCCGGTCTTCTACAAATACCGCATTCCGAACGGCAGTCTCGGCCGTTGCCTGATCACGCACTATCAGACCCCTATCATGATCCGCGGCGTGGTGATCAAACCGGGCGACGTGATCCTCGGCGACATTGATGGCATCGTAGTCGTCCCGCGCGATATCGCCTACGAAGTCCTCGTGCGCGCCGAAGAGATTCGCGCCAACGAAAAGAAGATCTTCAGCTGGGTTGCCGAAGGCCAGACGGTGCAACAGATCACGGACAAGGGCGGATACTTCTAAGCGGCGCCTTGGGCCGCCCATCCCTCCGCCCCTTGTCCGTCTGCATCACTTCTTCTCGGCCGCCCAGAGCGCGGCGCCGACGATGCCGGCGTTGTTGAAGAATTCGGCCGGCACGAGTTTCGCGCGCGGCTTGATGAACTTGAAGAACTTCTTGTGGTCGGCGCTTACCCCGCCGCCCACAATGATCAATTCGGGCCAAAACAGCTTTTCCAAGACCGCCACATAGTCGTGGAGGCGGCCGCCCCACTCTTTCCACGAAAGCCCCTTTTGCTCGAGCACCGATGCGGCCAGAAATTTCTCCGCCGAGTCGCCATGCTTGCCCCAGGGAAAATGACCGAGCTCCAACGGCGTGACGACGCCTTGGTAGGCGAGACACGACCCGACGCCGGTGCCCAGTGTGAGGAGCAGCGTCTTGCCCATGAAGTCCCGGCCCGCGCCGAAATGCATCTCGGCGATGCCGGCGGCCGCCGCGTCGTTCACCAGCGCAATGGGGCAACCCGTCGACTTGCCAAAGAGCTTCGCGCCGTCGCAGCCGATGAATTTTTTGTCGAGATTGGCCGAGGTCCAGATCGTCGATTCTTCGATCACGCCGGGAAACCCAATGCCGATCGGCCCCTTCCAATCGAAGTGCTCGGCCATGTGCGCCACCGCCCGCGCCATCTCTTTGGGCGTGAGGTTGCGGGGCGTATCGATGCGATGGCGCTCCGCGAGAAGCTGGCCGGTTTTGGTGTCAACGGGTGCGCCTTTGAGCGCGGAGCCGCCGATGTCGATGCCGAGGGTTTTCATGAAAGCGGGCGAAGGAAGAGACCCGCCCCCCGCTTGGCAATCCCGCGTCACTTCGCCGTCAGCCCGATCTCCGCGATCGCTGCCGGCGCATCATCGAGCGTGTGCTTCGCCACGAAACGCAAGTAGCGCATCAAGGTGGGCGGATCGACCGGGATCACCTGCTCGATGGGGTTAGCGCGAAGATTGGCGAACTCCCCCGCCGCGACCGACGTCCACGTTTTGTTATCCGCACTGGCGAGAAACTCATAGCGGTCGACCGCCCCGCGGGGCGCACCGTCCGAGGGCGGAAGATAGCGCAGGGTGGTCAACGCGAGGGCCTCGCCGAGATCGATCGTTACCTCACAGGGGCCGGCCGTTGGCGCGTGCCAGACGCTCGCCGGCGAATCGTCGATCATCAGACGCGGTCCCTCTTTCGGCCGCGCATCCGCGGTCGGGCTGAGCACGCGCCAGCGCGACTTCGTCGCGCCAAACTGCAGGGTGGCCGTCGCCCCCGCCGTTCCATCCGCCGCGAAGCTCCGGGCGCGCACCACACCGCCGCGGGTCAGCCGCAAGGGCTCGGTGTAGGCGCTCGATTGCGCGGTCGGTTCGCTGCCTTCGGTCGTGTAGCGCATGGTCACCGCCGCCGAGTCCGCGACGAGGGTGATATGGCCGACGCGGTTCCGCGCAATCGTCGGCGCCGCCAGCGACTCAGGCTCGGCGTAGAGCCCGAACTCTGCGATCGCCGGCGCGACCGGGGCGGCGGTGATGCGTAGCCGCACCTTGTCGGTCGTGACACAGACGCCGCGCACGAGGCGACGGTTGCCGATGCTGGTGCCCTGCGCGAACGTGACCCACTCCCCCTCCCGCCACGCATCCACCGCGAAGGCTTCAACGCGTTGTCCGAGCGGCAGGTATTCGCGCAGGTCGACGACGTTGAACGTCTTCACCGCCCCCAGTTCCACCACAAGCTCTGGCGCAGTCACGGCATCGTCGGTGGCCCAATAGGTGTCCCGCTTGCCATCGAGCACGCGCGCCGGGGCAAACTCGCCCTGCACATCACCCCCGCGCGTATTGCTCGCGATCACGCGCGCCCCGGCTGCGAGGTTCGTCGCGAAGGTCTGGTCGAGCCGGCGGCGGAATTCGCGCAGCGACCGGACATCGTTTTCATGGATCACCCCGCGCCGATCCGGTGGCAGGTTGAGATTCAGATCGGCTCCGCGACCGACGGATTTGTAGTAAATATCCAGCAGCTGCGCCGGCGACTTTACCGCCGTATCCTCGCTTGCGTGGTAAAACCAGCCCGGGCGAATCGAGACGTCACATTCGGCTGGCAGCCACTGGGTGCCGGGCCGTTCACCGGCGTTGAGCCCTTCGGAGCCGCCGCCGGGGTAGCGCATGGGCTTGGTCATGTCCAAGGTCGCCCAACAGGTTTCGCCAGCGATCCCGCTCTCATTGCCGACCCAGCGAAAATCCGGCCCCGCATCGCTGAACATGGACGCCAGCGGCTGGAGTTCCCGCACCATGCTCCAGGTGTTGGGCCAGTCATAGTAGGTGCGATTGTTGATGCTCCGCTTCTCGTTCGCTCCGCCGTAGTAGCCGTCACCGCCATTGGCCCCATCGAACCACACGGTGAAGAGCGGACCGTAATTCGTGAGGAGCTCACGCAGCTGGTTGCGGTAATAGGTCAGATACTCCGGCCGGCCATAGTCGCGATGATTGCGATCCCACGGCGAGAGGTAGACGCCAAACGCGAGACCCGCGCGCCGACATGCGTCCGCCATCTCACGCACGACATCGCCGCGGCCGTTCTTCCACGGCGAGTTCTTCACCGAGTGCTCGGTATACTGAGACGGCCAGAGGCAAAAGCCGTCATGATGTTTGGCGGTGAGAATGACGCCCCGGAGTCCGCCTTCCTTCGCCGTGCGCACGATCTGGTCGGCGTCAAACGCACTGGGATTGAAGACCGCCGGCGACTCGTCGCCGAGGCCCCACTCGCGATCCGTGAATGTGTTCACGGTGAAGTGCACAAAGGCGTAGGCCTCCAGCGCATGCCATTGCAGCTGTCGTTCGGTGGGCAGTGGACCGTAGGGCGCCGGCGGGGCCACAGCGGCACGGGCCGACACGCCGACGAAAGGCAGAAGCCCACAGAGCAACAAAGAGCGCAGATTTGGTTTCATTGAAAAATCTCCAGCACGCACAATCAGTGGAAAACTTCACCTACGAAAGAGGTCACGGTGCACTCCCGGATATCTTTCACACTGACGAAGAAATAGCGCGCATCGAGTGGCAGCTTCGCCGTGACGCGCCCGTGCCCCGCGTCCCATTCCGCGGGAGCCTCGTCCCACAGCCACTTCGACGCCACTCCTGCGGCGCGAGTAGCATGGATCTTCGCCTCCACAATCGCCGTCTTGGTCGCCACGGCCATCACCACTTCGTTGCCGTTTCGGCGCGGCTCGTCGCACACCGGGAGCGGCAGGCCTCCCTTCAACACGGAGTCCACGAACACCCCGATCTCCGCGGGCTTCCAACCCGCCGGATGGCTGTGCCCCATCCTCGGCTCGACCCGTAACGTCGTCGGTCCTTGCGCCAAACGCACCGAGCGCTGCCAGATGCCGAGCTGGAAAAATCGGTCGTTGGTGCCGTTCACCCAAAACATCGGCGCCGCGGCGCGAGCCAAGCGGTGACTCGGATCCCAAAGTTTCATCCAATCCGCCCCGGCCGCTGAGGAACTCTGCGGGCCAAACGCCTCACTCTCCCCGAGAAATCCGCAGCCATACACCGGCACAAACGCCGCGAAGCGCGCATCCACGCCGGCCACCGCCGCCGTCAAAACCCCGCCCCACGAAATCCCGGTGAGTCCGATTCGTCGCGCATCTACGCCGGGCTGCGCGGCCAGAAGTGAGTGCGCCCGCATGATATTCGCGACCGCGTGATACATCCATTGGTCGCGCTGCGGCTGATCGCCCAGCGCGATACTCGCCCCGCCGTCGACCGGACCGGCCCATTCGTGACGCTCCCGGCCGGTCTTGTTTTTCGCCGGCACGTTTCCGCCCGTATCGAGCGCAATCGCCGCATAGCCGCGGGCCGTCCAGAGCCTCACCCATTCGGGAAACGCCGCGCCACCACCCCCGTGCACCAGCACCATACCCGGGACTTTCTCGCCGCCGCCCATCGCCGGTAAACCGATGTAGGCAAAGACTCGCGTGGGCTTTCCCTCAAAGTCCGGCCCGTCAAAAAATAGCGCCCGCACCCCCGCCTGATCTCCCTCGACTGCCGGATACGTGCCGGGCACGCGTTCGCCCTCTCGCATATTCCACGGCCCAATTTCATCCCCGGCGCCCGCTGCGGGCCCGCCCCAGGCGAGCCCCACCACGAACAAACTCAGCGCGGCCACGATACGTTTCATGGCCGCATCACAACTGCCGACACCTACTTCGCAAGACCTGCCATGAGCTGAGCTTTCAAGCCCATCCCCATTTGGTAGATGCTGCGATAGTCACCCCGCTGCAGCGCCTCTCCACCTTTGTTCGATTGGGATACACCGCCCAACAGGCCATCCGCCGTAAGGTGCCGTCCCAGTCCCGCGAGGGTCCGTTGGGCCGCGGCCCGCGCCTCCGCCCCGAGCCAACCGTGCTTGGCGCCGATCGCCAATGCCGCACCGATGCCCGCACTGCCCGCAGTATCGGGCGTAAGCGCGGGCTCATCGGCAAATACGCTCCAGAGTCCGTCGGGACGTTGCAGTCGCATCGCCCAGTTCGACATCTGCTGCAGCGACGCGACGAGATCCGCGACGTCAGCCCGGGCTTTCGCGACTACAAGTGTCCGAGCGAGCCCCAGAATCTGCCACGCAATGCCGCGGGCCCAGTTGCGGTTGCCGCGCTTCCCCTTGTCGTCGTGCGTGCGCCAAAACTCCTTGCCGTCAAACAACGCCGCTTGTCGCAGCCGCACTTGGGCGAGCGCCAGCGTCATCAATTCCTCGGAGTGCCGCGCCTGCGCGATTTCCGCGAGGGCGTAGCCGACCGTGTAGGCCCCCTCGCTCGTCATCGTGACGTCGTCGTGAATCGAGCCCGACGCATGTAAGCGAGAGCGCCAAAACTGCACCGCGAGATCCAGCACAGGACTCGACGGCTCCACCCGGGCCAGCGCGGCAAAGGGCAGGCCGCCTTCGATCCCGTAAAGCCGTCCATCGCTCGGCGCGCTCAGGTGATTTTCGTAGATCAGCTTCCCGTCGCGGAAGAAGAGCCCCAGGTGTTGCAGTGCCGTTGCGCGCATCGCCGCGTGTTGCGGGAGCACGGCCAGATCGAGCAAGCCGTCGAGGACGCATCCTTCCATCCAGCCGAACTGCTGCACACACGCCAGCGACCGCATCCGCGCGAAGTATTCCGTCGTCGCGTCCACCTGTCCCGGCACCAGCAAATGCGGGCTCAACACCTCCGGAAGCCCTTCCCCGGTTGAGAGCACTTCGAGATCGCTCCCTCGCGTGAGCCGCAAGGCCAGCCCCTCGCGGCGCACCGCGGCGACATACGCGTCCGAGAGCGCCCACTCGTAGACTTGAAACTGACTCACAAACCGCAGCTCCATCGTCCACAGCACGCGCCCGGACTGCGGCAGCGAGAGTTCCAGTGTCTTCTCGTCCCGCTCATCGAGTCCGATCGCGAGGCGGAAGTGCGTCGGCCGCAGCTCCGCTGGCAAATCCGGCCAGGCCAGCACTAGCGGCGCCCCGCCGGCCGCGGCGACGGCCACCGTCTGCCACCCAAACGGACGCCGCTTACCCGCCGGCAAAGGCACGTCCGGCCCCGAGATGACCCGGGCGGCAAGGTGCCGCGCCGAGCCACCCGTCTGCGCCGCTCCCAGCCAAGCCGGCGCCAGACAGGCCACGGCCGACCCGAGGCCTGTGTGGTAAACAAACGATCGGCGATTCATCGCAGGAACGTGGATCAGAATCTCCTGCGGATTGCCCGCCGCTTTAGAACGAAAACGTGTTGGTCAGGATATACTGGCGCGGGTCCTGATAGCGGTAAGTAAGCGGCACCAGCGTGCGGGGATTGATATTGTTCACGACGAGTTCGCGCTGGTTGGTGACGTTGTTGACGTTGAGTTGGATGCTCCAGCGGATTTTCCGATTGGTGAAACTGCGCGTATAGCCGAGTTGGAGGTCGTAGACGCTTTGGTCCTTGGCCTCGACCATCGTCACGCTGTCGGAAACACGGCCATTCCATGTGTCGGTAAACGTGCTGCCCGGAGTGTAGGTGTAGTCAGAACGCGCCCCGGCGATCCGGCCTTTGCGAATGCGCGTGCCCGCTCCGACCGTGAACCCCTTGAGGTCGCCTTCCTTGAATTCGTAACGGGTGCGGATGTTGAAATTATGCAGTGGATCGCCCACGAAGCGTTTTCCCTCGAAGGTGTAGGGATTGTCGAAGAAGAGCGCCTCGGCGTCGGCGATCGCCTCGTTCACGCTGTCGGTGTTGATGGTCACGTCACCGGTCGTGAGCACCGTCGCCGCGGGCTGCCAGTCATTGAAGTTAGCCGCTTTCTCCACACCCGGGGCGGCCGTCTGCGTCAGGGAGAGGTCGCGATACTTCAGCCACTCGGGTTTGTATTTGTCGATATAGGCCCGGTATTCGGTGGCCATGTTGCTCCGGCGCGTGTCGTTCTTGGAATAGTTCAGCGACACGGACCAATTCGGCAGCGGCTGACCGACAATCTCGAATTCATAGCCGCGGCTCTCGGCGTTCTGCATGTAGCCCTGGACTTGGTTCATGATCTGCCCCTGCCGCAGGGCGAAGGCCGATCCGGCCGCATCGAGCGCGCCCGAGTTGCCGATGGCGTTCCAAATATTCACCACGTTCGTCTTGTTGAAGCCGGAGAAACCAAACTCGTTCTTCGAGATCGTGTGGAACTTCGTGGCCGTCACGTAGAGGCGGTTCTTCAACAGGCTCACCTTAACGCCATAGTCGTTGGTCTTGCCCGAGGGAGCCTTGACGTAGTCGGCGATCGTCGCGTTCACCGGATCCGCCGGCGTGATGAAGTTGGTGCCGGGGGTGCTGAGACTGTTCGACGTGTTGTAGAAACCGGAGAGCCACGAAGTGATGTGTAAAACGCCACCCAGCGTCTGCGTCTGACCGGAAAAGATGCTCGCCGTCGAAGTCCGCGGATCGGCGGGCAACCACACGCCCGAGTTGAGTGCGACCTTCTCCGCCGCGGGATCGCGGAAGGCCAATCCGTTCCAGCTCTTCAACCGGTCCTTGCGATAGCCGTAGGTGCCGACGAGCCGGTTCTTCAAGAGGAACGCCTGCAAGACTCCCATATACGCACCGGTGTCGCGATCGACGAAGCCGATGTTACCCTGCGCGCGGTTGAATTCCTGCATGTAGATGTCGCGCACCGCTCCGGTGGCCGGATCTTGGAACTTGGTTGCGCCCGACAAATCGATGGGCCCGGGAATGCGAAAGTTCGGATCGTCGAGCACACTCAGATCCTTAATATAGAAACGCTGGTAAGCCTGATTGGAGGCATTCTCCGGCGTCGCATTGAACGCACCGCCGCTCGTGAGCGAGGTGCCCTTCATCCAATACTGCTGGAGAATCTGGCTCCGCGACTTGGTGTAGGCTAATTCCCCGAGCCCCGCCATCCGCAGCGTCGCCATTTCGTGGAGCTTCTTCTCATAGGAGAGCGCCATGCGGGCCTGCGTTACCTGCGAGCTGGCCGGCCGGTGATCGGGCGATACGTCGATGTAGTATTGGTTGGCCGCAGGCTTGAGCTGCCCGTTGGGCAGGTAGCGGTTGGTATCGGCGGTCACGCCAAACCAGTTCCACGTCGCGAGATTGTGAGTGTCGGTCTGGCTGGTCTGCCGGTTGAGGCCGATCTCGACGTTGAGATCCTTCAACAGTTCCCGTTGCAGAATCACCGAGCCGTAGTTCGTGGAGAAACTCCCGCGCGACCAGTTGGCCTCAAGCGCGGCCTCGGGATTGCTCAGACCACGGGCAAAATCGAGCCCTTGCACGCCGCCGGCCGGAGCCTCGGAGCGGGTGAAATTGCGAAAATCCTGCGCGTTGGTGAAACCGTTCGAAACGGCGACCCAGTTGTTGGTGGTGATCTCAATCACACCGTTCACTTGCGTCGCCCCGGTATCGCGAAACGCATTGCCCGGCGTGCCGACAGCGCCCGCGGCCAGAGCCGGATTGAAGTTATTGAAGATCGGCTGCCCGCTCGCGTTCCACGTCGAGGTCATGTCCAGGCCGAAGAAGGGCCGGGGCACGAAGCGCTTCGCTTTGCCGCGCTCGAAATCGGCCTTGAGCGTCGTCTTGCGATCAATCTGCCACTTGCCCGTGAGATAGAGGCGGTCCTGGTCGTTGTAGCCCGCCCGGCGCCACGAATCCTCGCGGCCCTTCAATACCGCGGCCCGCACGCCGAGCTTGTTTTTGATGAGGGAGTAGTTGGCGTCCGCGATCCAGCGCTCACCACCCCAGGAATCGAGCCGGCTCGAAAAGCTGTAGGTATTCCGGTTCGTCTGGGCCTGTTTGCTCGCGATGTTGATGCGGCCCGCCGGCGAACCGAAGCCATAGAGAATGGAATTGGGGCCGCGCGATACCTCCAGGCTCTCGATCATATACATGTCCACCTCGCCCGGTGCGCCGAAGAAATTGATGCTGCGCCCGCCACCCGGCAGGCCGCGAATGCGGATGCTGCGGATGCTGTCATTGTAGCCGTCGCCGACCGGACCGGCGGTGCGGGCGTCGTCCGTGTCCATGCGGGTGCCCACGCCGTATTCGATCGCGCTCTCAATATTGGTCGCCGCGATGTCCCGCAGAAACTCTGCGGTCATCGGACTGATCGCCGCCGCCACATCCTTCAAATTCGTGCGCAAACGCGAACCCGACAACGTATCCTGGCCGGCGTAGCCTGTGTCTTGATTCGTGGACACCTCAAAGGGCGTGAGGACCACGGTTTCCTCTCCGGCGGTGGCAGCCTGAGCAGGGGTGGGTTTCGGCGCCGATTGTCCGCTCATGGACAGGCCAACCATAGAACCGGCCGAAAGGAGGAGGACGCGCAGCTGGGTCGACAGGGAGTGGGAGGGGTGGTGTGACATGGGAAAGGCGAAGCGAGTTTCGGGGCGGGGTTGCGTGGTCGGGCAAACGGGGTTGACCACTTGTTCGCCGCACTTTTGGCGATTGCCCCGCACCCGCAAACGCCCGTTTAGTTTACGTCAACTTCCCATGAGCGTCCGCGCCCTCGCCCGTAAACTTGGCATCTCGGCCACCGCCGTTTCCCTCGCGCTCCGGGACAACACCCGCATCTCTCCCGAACTGCGCGCCAAGGTGCGGCATGCGGCCCAGGCCGAGGGCCACGTGCCCAATGCCAAACTGGCCGAGCTCATGAGCGCGGTCCGGCTCTCCGCCCAGCCCAGCTATCACGCTACCCTTGGCGTGATTTCACTGTTTCCGGAAGAGGAGCCCTGGCGGCAAACCCCCACCTACGGTCACCTCGAACCCATGCTCAGCGGAGCTCGCGCCCGGGCGGCGTTGCGGGGCTACAAGCTCGATAATTTTTGGCTCAAGGCTCCGCGCATGAACCCGCGGCGATTCGCCTCTATCCTCGAGGCCCGGGGCATTCACGGATTGTTTTGCCTCGGCAGCCTGGATCCCGACGAGAGCTTTCCCCCGGCCCTGCAACGCTTCGCGGTGGTGACCCAGGGTGCGAGCATTCCCGGCCGCATGCATCGCGTGGTGAGCCACTTCGCCGCCGATGCGCGCACCGTCTTTGCGGAGCTCGCCCGGCGCGGCTATCGCCGCCCCGGTTTGGCGATTCTCGTTTCGGGCGATCGTCGGACCGACCATCTTTACTCGGCGACCTATCTGGGCGAACAGGAGCGGTCGGGCGCGACCCCTTACCTTCCCATTTTGCGCGCGGAGACGTGGAACGAGCGCGAGTTTCACACGTGGTTCAGCGAACACCGGCCGGACGTGATCGTGGTGCACCAATACGAGGCCTACCTCGCGGAGATCGAACGCTACCTCGCCCGCCAACGGCTCCGCGTCCCGCGCGACATCGGTCTGGCGTTGCTCGACAAGAACCCGGATCCCTCCCGCTACACCGGCATTTGCCAGAGTCCAGAGCGCATCGGTGCGGCCGCGGTTGATCTCTTGCTCAGCCGCATGCTCCTGCGCGACTTCGCCGCGCCGGAGTTTCCCAAGGTGGAATTGGTTGTCGGCACGTGGAACGAAGGAAAGTCCCTCCGCCCGGCCCGCAAGCTAACCGCCGCCCGATCGAGCGCTTAGTGACACCCGCAGCCGTGTCCGCAACTGCCCTCACCGCCCCCGCCGCCGTGCGCATGGCCGTGGCTGAGTTCCTCGGCCTTGGCTTCACGGGCCGCGACGATCTCGACATCAAACGTCAGCGCGACACCCGCGAGCGGGTGATTGCCGTCGAGCAGCACTTCATCGCCTTCCACGCCCACGACCGTCACCACCGGTGAATGCCGGTCCGGCCCGGTCTGAAACTGTTCGCCGAGCTGAATCTCGCCTTCGATGGGCAACAACCCGCGTTTCACCCGCTGAATCTGTGCCGGGTCGCGTTCGCCGTAGGCGCGCGCCGCCGGCACCTGCACCCGCGTCTTCACGCCCGCCTCCACGGCCCGGAGCTGCTCATCGAGTCCATCGATGATCTGGCCGGCGCCTTCGAGGTAGGTCACAGGCTCGCCGCCTGCGGAACTGTCGAGGACGCGACCCTCGGGATCGCGCAAGGTGTAGTGGAAGGAGACAACGCGTCGGCTCATAAGGCCGTTGTCATTGCGGGGAACGGCGCCGCAAAGCAATCTCGCTCGTGCAACCGCCTGCAGACGATCACCGTCTTGGTCGCTTCGCCCCTCCCGCCTCTCCCGCCTCCCCGATGCACGCGCACCTCCGCTCCGCCCTCGTCTTCCTCGCTTTCCTGCCAGCCCTGGCTGCTCCGTTGCTCGCCGAGGTGCGGCTGCCCGCCATCTTTGGCTCCCACATGGTGCTCCAGCAGGAGGTCCCGTTGCCGGTCTGGGGCACGGCCGACGCCGGCGAAGCGATCACCGTGCGGTTCGGCGCCACCGAGGCCAGCACGACGACGGCCGCCGACGGCACGTGGCGCGTCACGCTCCCCCGCCAGTCCGCCAGCGCCACGCCGCAACGTCTCACGGTCAGCGGGCGCACGACAGTTGCATTCGACGATGTGCTGGTCGGCGAAGTCTGGCTGGCGTCCGGCCAGTCGAACATGGCGTTTCCGCTGTCGTCCGCTCACGACGCCGACGAGGAAATCCCGCGCGCCAACGACACCTCGCTCCGTCTCTTCGTCGTGACCAAGCAAACCTCTGCCCGAGAGCAGACCACGCTGCAGGGGCGCTGGGAAGTGTGCACGCCCGCCACGGCGCGCGGATTTTCTGCCGTAGCGTATTTTTTCGGCCGCGATCTCCGCGCCTCCTTGCGCCGCCCGGTCGGGTTGATCAACAGCTCGTGGGGCGGCACACCCATTCAAACGTGGCTCAGCCTCGCGGCCCTGCGGCAAGCACCGCCGTTTACCCGCCACCTCGCGACGTGGGAAAAAGCCGAGGCGGCCTACCGTGCCCTCCAGGCCGATCCGTCGCCGCTCGCCGCCTACCGCGCCGATTTGCAACAGTGGCAGAAGGAAGTTGCCCCCAAGTTCGCCGCCGCCCAGCGCGCCTACAATCAGGCCCGCGCCAACGGCGACACCACGCAGACGGCGCCGAAGCCCGAGCGGCCCGAGCCCGTCAACCCCGACCCCATGGCCATCCCCAGCCCTTCGGCCCGGCCGCAAACCCCTTCCGTGATCTTCAACGCCATGATCGCTCCGCTGGCCCCCTACGCCTTGCGCGGCGCGCTCTGGTATCAGGGCGAGGCCAATGTCGGCCAGGCGAAGGAATACGAAACCCTGCTCCCCCGTCTCATCGCCGACTGGCGCGCCCGCTGGGGCCTGGGCGAGTTTCCCTTTCTCGTCGTCCAGCTGCCCGGCTGGGCCCGACCGGGCGACGCCTCGGCAATGCCGGACTTCCGCGAGGGTCAGCGTCTCGCCGCGTTGCACAGCCCGCGCACCGCGCTTGCCGTCACCCACGACCTCGGTGATCCGGCCGACGTCCATCCCGCCGGTAAACGCGACGTGGGCCTCCGTCTCGCCCGCCTCGCCCGCGCCGATGTCTATGGCGAAACGCTCGTCTCCCGCGGCCCCACCGCCCGCGACGTCCGCCCCGATGGCCCGGCGCTCCGCCTGCGCTTCGACTCGGTCGGCTCCGGCCTCACGCTCGGTCAATCGCCCTGGCGTGCCAGGGGCGTCGCGCTCCTCCCCACCGACCACCTCGTCGGCTTTGAGTTGCGTGGCGCCGACGGCGCATGGCGCGAGGCCACGGCCCGCCTCGACGGCCAGGACGTTCTCGTTTCTGCCGAGTCCCTGCCCGCCCCGACCGCCGTGCGCTACGCCTGGGCCGGCGCCCCGCGCGCCAATCTCTACAATCGCGACGGCCTGCCCGCCGCACCCTTCCTCCTCGAAGTCGCCGCGTCGCCCGCGCGTTAAGTTTCCTGCCGCAGCACTTCGAGCGGTGGATGGTTCGTGATACCGCGATTCGTGAGCAATCCCGTCACCACAGTAACCGCACTCACCGCCAGCGCACTCAAGAGCAGCAGGCCGACCGGCACGCTCGGCGTGATGTTGAAGATAAACTTCGCCAGCAGCGAATTGCCCGCAAGCGCGAGGCCGCCGCCCACGATTGCCGCGAGCACGCCGAGGATCGCGTATTCTACGAATTGGATTTGCACGAGCTGGCGCTGCGTCGCACCCAGCGTGCGCAACAGCACCGTCTCGCGGATGCGTTGAAACCGCCCCGTCAGCACCGCGCCCACGAGCACGATCACGCCGGTCAAAACCGTGAAGCCCGCCATGAACTCGATGACAAATGCCACCTTCGAGAAAATCCCATCCACCGTCTGCATCACGAGCGCGAGATCGATCGCCGTCACACTCGGAAACCCGGCGACGACCGCCCGCTGCACCCGCGCCGAGTGCTCGGCGTTCTCCGCGCGCACCGCCGCGACGTAGGCCTTCGGTGCGCCCTCGAGCACACCCTCGGGAAACACCACGAAGAAGTTCGGCTCCAGCCGGCGCCACTCCACCGCGCGCACGCTGCCGACTTTCGTCCGCATCGGCACGCCTTGCACATCCCACTCGATCTCATCGCCGAGTTGGAGGCCCATGTCCTTGAAGAGTCCCTCTTCGAGTGAAATCGGCACCACGGCCTCCCCAC
This sequence comes from Opitutia bacterium, assembly GCA_947453695.1. GTDB lineage: Bacteria > Verrucomicrobiota > Verrucomicrobiia > Opitutales > Opitutaceae > GAS368. Next base: position 7,958 of record CANGHW010000049.1, on the reverse strand, counting down.
CGCGCACCTTGCCGGTAAAGGTCCCGCTCACCAGCCGCTCCGTGCCCGTGAGCGCGCCGCGAAATGTCGAACGATACTCGCGCCGCAGCGTCCAGCCCGGCAGGCGCTCGCCGCCCGGCCCCATGCGCTTCTTCGTCGGCGCGTCTTCCCCTTCCGGCTTAGGCTCAGCCGGAGCCTCTCGCTTCGCCGCCGGATCGCGCAGGATCTGCTCCACTTTGCGCCCCTTCAACGCCGTGATCTTCATCGTCACAATCGGCGCATCCACCAGCACCGGCGCACCCTCCGCCGCCGTGGCCTTCTTCAAGCCGTCGATCTGGTCGTCCTGAATGTCGAAAAACAACAGATTCGGCCGCCCGCCACCGCCGGAAAATTCGATCTCCTTCAGCAGCGTCGTGCGCGTGAGGAAAAGCGTGAGCATCAAAAACGTGCCGAGACCGAGCGACAGCAGCAGGAGAACCGTGCGGTTGTTCGGCCGGTAGAGATTCGCCACGCCCTGTCGCACGACATACGGCGAGCGCCGCGGAAACCACCGCCGCGCCGCCCACGACACCAGCTTGGCCGTCCCGCCGAGAATGCCGAAGCCCACCCCGAGCACCGCGGTAAACGCAAGCCCGTCGCGCAGCCGGCCGGTCTGCCATATCGAAAATCCCGCCACGGCCGCGACGATAAACACGCCGATCGCAATGCGCCACACATCGGGCCCCGCATTGACCTTCTCCGCAAACGCCGAGCGCAGCGCCACGAGGGGCGACACGCGGCGCACCGCCAGCAGCGGCAACAAGGTGAAGAGCACACAGATCACGAAACCCGCGCCTGTGCCGCGCGCCACCGCCGGCCACGCGATGAAGAACTTCACCTCAAAGGGCAGCAGGTCGCCGAGCATCGGCGGCAGTGCCACTTGCACGATCAAGCCCAGCGCCGATCCCACCAGCGCCCCGAAAATACCCAGCGCCACGCCTTGAATCAGATAAACGCCGAAGGCCTGTCGCGCCGTCGCGCCGAGGCATCGCAGCACCGCGACGGTCGGGATCTTCTGCTGCACATAGACGTGAATCGCACTCGCCACGCCGATCGCGCCGAGAAACAGCGCCACGAAGCCCACGAGCCCGAGAAAGTTTTCAATGTTGTCGAGCACGCGGCCGAGATTCCGCTTTCGCTCCGCCACGGTATCGAAGCCGAGTCCCTCCGCTCGGAACTGCCGCCGCATGTCACGCTCCACCGTTTCGGGCACCGTCAGCGCTGGCAGCTTCAGCATCGTGCGGTGCCGCACGAGCACGTTGCGATCCGCGAGTCCGGTCGCCTGCAGGGTGCTCCACGGAATCAGCGCCCGCGGCGCCATCGTCGCGGTCAGTGCTGATGATTCGCCTGGCAGCTTCTGTAGCGCTCCCACCACCGTGAAGAGCGTGGTCCCGAGCTTCACCTGCTGCCCGACCGACACATTGAACTGCCGCAACAGTGTCTCCTCCACGATCGCCACCTCGCCGCCGGCCCGCAGCTTCGCCGGCGCATCTGCCGGCACCGTCGTGAAATCGCCGTAGTAGGGAAACGCCCCCTCCATCGCGCGCACATTGACGAGCCGCGTGCGCCCTTCCGCCGTCGGAAACGCCATCATCGAGGTAAAACTCTTCTCCTGTGCCCGCTCGCCGCCGAGGGCATCGACAAACGCCACGGCCTGCTCGCTGAGCGGATTGCGCCCCGCGACGATCAGATCGGCCCCGAGGAGGCCCTTGGCCTGATCGTCGATCGCGCGTTCAAGATTGGCCCCGAGCGACCCGATCGCGACGAGCGCGGCGATGCCGAGCACCACGGAAAGCGAAAACAACACGAGCCGCCGCCGCGAAGCCCGCGAATCCCGCCAGGCCATTTTAAGGATGAAATTCATTCAGAAGAGGAGCCCACGAAACACACCAAATACACGAAATTCAGAGCACGATCCGCTCCCACTCCACTTTCGGGAAATGGCCAAAATTAACTAACAATCCTAGTTTGTAACCCGTCGCATTCAGATAGTTCAAAACTTGCGCCCGATGCTCGTCGGTCAGATGCGAGACGGCCTTTATCTCAACGATGATTTTGTCATAGCAGACGAAATCAGCGACGTAAACCTGCTGCAGCGGGCTGCCTTTGTAGTTCAGTTTCAATACCTGCTGCGCCTCGAAGGGGATGCCCTGGAATCCAAGCTCCAGTTCCAAACACTCCTGAAATACCGCCTCCAGAAACCCACAGCCCTTTTCTTTATAAACCTCAAAACAAGCTCCAACGATCTTGTAGCACTCCTCCGGGTAGATCAGATCTCTCATGGGTTTTCCTTTCGTGTATTTAGTGTGTTTCGTGGGCCAAAGTCCGTCCCCCTTCACGCCGTCTCATCACTGATCACCGCCCCGCTCTTCAACCGGATCACCCGCTGACACTTCTTCGCCAATTCCAAGTCATGCGTCACGAGCACCAGCGTCGTCTGCTTCTCGTGGTTCAGCCCAAAGATCAGCTCCACCATCGCATGCGCGGTGTCGCCATCGAGGTTTCCCGTCGGTTCATCGCAGAAGAGAATCTTCGGCTCATTCATGAACGCCCGCGCGAGCGCCACGCGCTGCTGTTCGCCGCCCGACAGTTGCACCGGGTAGTGGTCCGCGCGCGCTCCGAGTCCCACGCGAGTCAGCAGCTCCAGCGCCCGCGCCTCGGCCGCCGCGCCGCCTTCGTCGCGCAATTCGACCGGCACCATCACGTTTTCCTGCGCCGTCAGGGTCGGCACGAGCTGGAAGTTCTGAAATACGAAGCCCACGTGCCGGTTGCGCACCAGCGCCCGCTGGTCCTCGTTCATGGCGCCGATCGACTCACCCGCGAGCACCACATCGCCGCCCGAGGGACGGTCGAGGCCGGCGCACAGCCCGAGGAGCGTCGTCTTGCCGCTCCCGCTCGGGCCGACGATCGCCATGCTCGCCCCGCGGAGCAGTTCGAAGTTCACTTCGCGCAGGACCGTCAGCGGGCCGCCGGCCGTCGCATACGTTTTGGTCAGCCGCTCGACTTTCAGCATGGATTGAACACTCATCGTTAAGCCGCTCACGAAAGACACGATAGCATCAAAAGCCAGCAATGACTCTGCGTTTTCCTTCCCCTCTCCTCACCTGTCTCGCGGTTCTCTGCGGCCTTTTGACTCCCTTTCTCCGCGGCGCCACCGAGACCCGCGAACGCACCCTCGTGTTTTTCGGCGACAGCCTCACCGCCGGCTACGGCCTCGATAATCCCGGCGCCGACGCCTACCCCGCCCTCATCCAGCAAAAGATCACCGCCGCCGGCCTGCCTTGGCGCGTCGTCAACGCCGGCCTGAGTGGAGAAACCACTTCCGGCGGTCTTCGCCGCGTCGATTGGATCCTGCGCCAACCCGTCGACCTCTTCGTCCTCGCCCTCGGGGCAAATGACGGTCTGCGGGGCATCGATTTAGGCATCTCCCGCACCAACCTCACCCGTATCATCGAACGCGTGCGCGCCAAGAATCCCTCCGCCCAAATTGTCCTCGCCGGCATGATGATGCCGCCGACGCTCGGCGCCGATTACACCCGCGAGTTTGCCGCCATCTACCCGGCTCTCGCCGAGAAGCCCGGTGCTGTCTTAATCCCGTTCCTCCTTGATCGCGTCGCTGGCGTCGCGTCGCTGAATCAGGCTGACCAGATTCACCCCAACCCCGCCGGCCATGCCGTGGTTGCCGAGACCGTCTGGGGCGTTATCAAGCCCCTCCTGTCCCCATGATCGTCCCTTGGTCGTTCCGCTGCCTCGCCTTCGTTGGCGTGCTGAGCCTTCCGGCTTTCGCCGCCACCGCCCCCCTGCGTTTGCCGATTTCCACGCGCATGGAGACCTCCACCACGTGGGCGGAGAATATAAATCGCGCCTCCAGCCCGTCCGATTGGACCGATAGCGTGCAAGTCGACGCCCGCGCCACGGCCAGCCTTCTCACTCCGCTCATCACCGGCGTCAGCCTGATCACCGAGGTCGATGCCGGTTACACCAGCCTGCCGCGTTATGATCGCAACTCCACCGTCCACGCCGGCGCCCGCACCGCCCTGCGGTGGAAGTTCGGCCTCGGCGCCTTCGCTCCGGTGCTCACCACCGATGTCACGCTGGCCCGCCGCGCCTCCCGTCTCAACGGCGCCGATAGCTGGCTCGCCACCTCTGGTCTCTCCCTGTCGAAACGCTTCACCGACTCCTGGCGCGCGTCACTCACCGGCGATTGGGCGCAAAACTACGCGCCTCACTCCGTGTTCGACACCCGCCACCACCGCCTCTTCGGCCAGGTCACGTGGGACCTCACCGATCGCTGGCAACTCACCTATGGCCGCGGCAGCCTGTGGGGCGACATCACCGCCAACGCGTCCGCGCGCATCTGGGCCCGCGCCCTCGGCGGTCTCATCTCGCCCGCGGTCGGCGCCTACTACCCCACGCTCAGCTACGAGACCACCGACTCCTTCGGCCCCGGCTACGTCACCTACCGTTTCAAAGCGCGCTCCGACTTCTGGTGGCTCGAGCTCGCCCCCGCACTCGGCCCCAATACTTCCCTGCCACTCCGTTACGAGAGCACGTTCACCGTCAACTTCGTCGGCGTGAAATACCGGCAGGATCTCTGGACCCTCGGCATCCTCCATCGCTTCTGACCCGCCGCCCTACCATGCCGCGTTTCCTTCTCTCTCTTTCTTTCGCCCTCCTGTTGACCGCGGCCCGGCTCACCGCCGCCGCGGTGGTGCAGGTCCACGTCACCGACGCCAAGCAGTCCTCCGTCGCCGACGCCGTCGTCTCCCTCATCCCACTCGACGCCGCCCCGGTCTTCACTCCCTCCACCACTCCGGTCGTGGTCGCGCAACAAGGCCAGGAATTCGAGCCCTACGTCACGGTCATCGTCCCCGGCACCCGCGTAAACTTTCCCAATCAGGACAACATCCGCCATCAGGTCTACTCGCTCTCCAAAACCAAGCCGTTCGAGATCCCGCTCTACGGCCCTGGCACCGAGCAATCCCTCCTCTTCGAACGTCCCGGCATCGTCGCCCTCGGCTGCAATATCCACGATTGGATGGCCGCCTACATCGTCATCGTCGCCACGCCGTATTACCTGAAAACCGCGACCGACGGCATGGCCCGCCTCGTCGATCTCCCTCCCGGGCGCTACCGCCTCGAGGTCTGGCATCCCCGGCTCTCCGGCGAAGCCAACCGCGAAGTCACCATCGCCGCCGGTGACACCGCCCAACAGTCCATCACCGTCATCCTCAAGCCCGACCGGCGGATCCGCCGCGCCCCCGATGGCGCGGGCGGCGGCTACAAGTAGACCTTGCTCCCGCCCCTGAGCGTCCGACCCCGCATTTCGTGATTTTCCGCTTTCTGCAGTTCCGGCGCTTCAGTCACCGCCTGTTCGTCCTCTTCGTCGGCCTCCTCGGTGCGGCGCTGGCGACCACCTACTTCGTCGTCACGAGCACCAACGAGTCCAACGCCCGCGAAAACGCCCGCGCCAACCTCGAGCTCGCCGCCCGCCTCGTCGACTCCGCCATCAAGCAACGCATCGAGTTCCTCGTGGGCAGCGCCAAGGTCATGACCGGCGACTACGCCTTCAAGCAGACCTTTAGCGACGGCGATGCCCGCACCCTCTCCTCCGCGCTCGTCAGTTTCACCGGTCGCGTCGGCGCTCCCGTCATCACGCTCTACGACCCCGACGGTAAACTCCTCGCGAATTCCGATCACGCGATGGACAACGAAAACGCCGGGCCCTTCGCCTTCCTCATCCAGCAAGCCACCGAAAAAGACCTCACCCAGCACAGCGGATTTTCCTACCTGAAGGGCCAGCTCCACGTCCTCGTCGTCGTGCCTTTCTACGCCCCGTATCCGAATATCTTTGGCTGGTTCGGCCTCGCCTTCCCCCTCGACCGCGAATTCGTCGGCAAGATTAGCGCGATCAGCGGCGTCGAGCTCACCTACGTCAACGTCGAGGACCCCGACCAACCCCGCGTCCTCGCCACCACGCTCCCCGTCGCCGGCACCGCGCCCACCGCCCGCGCTGCCGCCGCCGCCAAACGCGCCCGCGAAGCCCGCGAGCTCCGCCCCGAGACCGAGATGGTCGCCCTCCCCGAGGAACGCTACGTCACCCTAATCCGCTTCCAGGAAATGCTCGCCGAGGATTATATCGCCCTCGTCCTCCAGCGCCCGCCCACCGAACTCGCCTCCGCCCGCGACCTCGAAAACGCCATCAAGCTCACCTCGCTCCTCGCCCTCGCCGTCGCCACCCTCCTCGTCCTCTTCATCGCCCGTAGCGTCTCCCAGCCCGTCGTCGCCCTCGTCGGTCACACCCAGCGCATCGCGCGCGGCGACTACGTGGTGCGCAACCAAGACTACCGGGCCGATGAACTCGGCCGCCTCTCCCTCGCCTTCGACGACATGGCCCGCGGCCTCGCCGAACGCGACCGCGTCCGCGACCTCCTCGACAAAAACGTCTCCCCCGAAGTCGCCGCCGCCCTCCTCCGCGACGGTGCCATCCTCGGCGGCCAGGAGCGCGAGGTCACCATCCTCTTCGCCGATCTCCGCGGCTTCACCACCCTCAGCGAGAAACTCACTCCGCAGGAACTCCTCACCCTCCTCAACCGCTACCTCGACCGGATGAGCGCCGCCATCGAAGCCCACGGCGGCGTGATCGATAAGTTCATCGGCGACGCCATCATGGCCCTCTTCGGCGCCCCGGTCGCCCAAGCCGACGCCGCCGACCGTGCCCTCGCCGCCGCGCTCGCGATGGAAAAAGCCCTCGTGCAACTCAACGCCGAACTCGCCGCCGAAGGCATCGCGCCCCTCGCAATCGGCGTGGGCGTCAACACCGCCCGCGTCGTCGCCGGCAACATCGGCAGCGCCCGCCGCCTCAACTACTCTGTGATCGGCGACGGCGTAAACGTCGCCAGCCGCCTCCAGTCGCTCACCCGCACGGCCGATTATCGCACCAACGTGATCACGAGCGCCGCCACCCTCGCCGCCCTCCGCGAGCCGACGAAATTCACTGCCCGCCCCCTCGGCACCGTCCCCGTCAAAGGCCGCGCCGAACCCGTCGAAATCTTCGCCGTCGAGTAGCCCCCGACCGCAGGGCGCGCCTCCATCCGCCCTCTCGCGTAGCAACTGCCCCCTGCCCGCCGCTCTGCCGTTCCCCGGTGGGGCAGCCTTACGCCTGCCACCCTCACCGCTTCGCCGGCGCATGGAGCCTGATAGAACGCCGCGGCCCCACCACCCCACCCGTCTCCCGTAGCCGCGGCGCTCTCGGTTTCCCGTAGCCGCGGCGGTTACGACGCGGAGTCTTCACCCACCGCCCACCGCGCCACCCCGCGCCTCATTCCTTCACCAGCGAATTCAAATAAATCTCCAAGTTCGTGTAGCCCCCACCCCCCGCCGCCACCTTCGATCCATCCACGGGATTTTTTGGATCCAGCCCGTGCGCGATCTCCCACGCATCCGGCATCCCATCGCGATCCGTGTCCACCGGCGCCACTCCTGATTTCAAAACCGGCCAGCCGCCCACCTCTGCCTGCGAGTCGATCACCCTGCCCTGCTTCGACCGCACATTCTCCACCACCCGCACATCCACCGCATCGCGCCGCCACGACGCTCCGGCGCGAGCCAGGACGAGTTCCATCGCCTCCTTCGCCGCCTGCGTTTCCGGCAGCGCCGCGCCCAACTCCGCCGGCGCATCCGCACGCCAGTCCTTCACCGTGCCCGCGTATTTGTAGCCGCTCGTCGGATTGGCCCCGACCAGCCACCGCTTGAAATCCAGCGCCGCATAGTTGTCCCGCGTGAAGTCGTCCCGCCCTTCAAACACGTTGCCGCTCATGTAGCCTTTCGCGAGGTCCGGCAGACTGCCCTTCATCGCGATGGGCTGCCGCGTCACATCCGTCATCGGCCCCGGTCGCCACACATTGTTCACACAGTTGATGAAGTGGTCCGCGAAATTC
>CANGHW010000048.1 GCA_947453695.1 Opitutia bacterium | reverse complement strand
TGGATTCAGACTAGCGACTATCCAGAGCTTCTAGCACAGTATCGCCGTGCGAAGAAAAAGGAATAGTTTCAGGTTTGAAGTGCGACAGAAGTGAAGCGTTGGCGGCGGCGGAAGTAGGCGCGAGAACCTGACGGGAAGGCCTTGGGTTGCGCCCGTGGACAGGAGCCGAAGAGCTTGCCGCAGGGCGCAACCCGAGGCCGGGGGACGACGGACAGCCCGTAGTAGACTTCATGGGGGGTGCGGTAACTCCGAGGGCTCCGTTACACCGTAGCGCAGCGGGCCCCTGCTTGAACCAGCCCGTCTCGACTGACGACGCGCCGTGGACCGCGGCTTATGCGGATTGTGTTCGGCGGAAGGTGGCGATGACGCGCGCCACACGCGCCATGACCGCGCGATCAGCGCAGCGCACTCCGCCGCGCGAAACGCCACGGCACTCCCGGTCGTATCTGGGTGGACATCGAGCCGCACCTATTTAGTCGTCGTTTCCATGAGCACGGCTCGGTCTCTCGTTGTTTCGGTGGTGGTTCGCGCTTCCGCCCCACCCCTGCGGATCGGCTCCGGTTCACCGCGGCGAAACCCGCGCTCCCGGGGACACGCACCCTCTTTTTCCGCTGCGTCGTTCTCGCAGCTATAATGTCTGAGCAAAACTAACTACCATATGGGAACCTGGGGCCACACAGCATTCGAAAATGATCAGGCGCTTGACTGGTTTAGCAATGAGCTAGAGCACTCCGCCGATAACTCCACACTAGCATCAGCGTTCGAAGCCATCGTATCCGCCGATGCCAACGGCTACATCGATACGGACGAAGCATGTTCTGCACTCGCAGCCGCTGAAATCGTCGCCGCTATGATTGGACGTCCGCTGGAGAACCTTAATCCAACTATTGCGGATTGGGTCGCGCGCCATCCGATCGAGATCGACGACGGATTGATCGCCGCCGCCATTCAAGCGGTCACACGCGTCGCCGCAAATTCGGAACTCCGCGACCTTTGGGAGGAAGGTGACACAAGTGGCCCGTGGGGTGCCTCAAATGCGGACCTACTTCGACGTCTTTCGCGATGAGCCAAAAGGCCTAACCCCGAGCTGCTGCTGCGCCTTAGCGCGCAGCGTGCCCCCGGTTGAACCAGCCCGTCGCGACGGACGGCGGGTCGTGACCGTGAGATCACCGCGCCGCACTCCCCCGCAGTCGCTGGTCCTTGGTCCTTGAACCTGGGTCCTTTTCCCGCCCTAGCCCTCGATCCCAAACACCGCTTTCACGTAGTTATCCACGCTGAAGGGCTGCAGGTCTTCTTCTTTTTCGCCGAGGCCGAGGAAATAGATCGGAATCTTGAGCTGCCGGTAGATGCCGACGAGTGCCCCGCCCCGGCTGGTGCCGTCGAGCTTGGTGACGACCAGTCCCGTCAGGCCGAAACTTTGGTGAAACACCCGCGCCTGCTCGATGGAATTGCTGCCGAGCGATCCATCCACCACGAGCCAGCGGTGCTGCGGCGCGGTGGGATCATTCTTCTGCAACACGCGCCGGATCTTCGCCAACTCATCCATCAGATTCGCCTTGGTGTGCAAGCGACCCGCGGTGTCCACGATCAGGTAATCCCGGCCGCGCGACTTGGCCGCCTGCCAGGCATCGAAGGCCACCGCCGCGGAGTCCGCGCCCGTGTGGCTCGAGACGATTTCCAAATTCAACCGCGTCGCCCACGATTTGAGCTGCTCCACCGCCGCCGCGCGGAAGGTATCGCAGGCGGCGAGCACGACGGTCTTGCCGTCTTCTTTCATCTTCCACGCCAGCTTGGCCGACGTCGTGGTCTTCCCGGAGCCGTTGACACCGATCATCGCGATCACGACCGGATTGCCCGTCGTCGCCGCTTTCAACTCCAACGTGCCCTCCGCGCCTTCGAGCACGCGCTTGAGCACCGCCGCGCCAATCTGGGCCGCCTCCTGGCCGCGCAGCGTCTTGTCCTTCTTATACGCCGCTTTGATCTCGGTGAGAATCTCCTCGGTGGTTTCGACGCCAAAATCCGCCGTGTAGAGCGCCTCTTCTAGGGTCTCCAAGGACGACGCGTCGATCGGCTTCGCGCCAAATATCGCCACCGTCTTCGCCGCGATGGCCGAAACCGTCTTCGCGAGGCCTTCTTTGAATTTTTTGAATAGACCGAACATCGAATGTGGAACTCAGGAAATCAGGAAGCCGGAACTCCGGCGCCGATACGTTTGATCGCCACCGTCTTCACGAGGCCTTCTTTGAGTTTTTTGAATGGACCGAACATGAGATGTGGAACTCAGGAAATCAGGAAGCCGGTAAACAGGCGCCGATAGGTTTGATCGCCACCGTCTTCGCGAGGCCTTCTTTGAGTTTTTTGAATAGACCGAACATGAAATGTGGAACTCAGGAAATCAGGAAGCCGGAACTCCGGCGCCGATACGTTTGATCGTGAGTGGCATGGTCGCGAAATTCAGAATCAGGCCATCGCGAATTCCCGCCGCTTTCATCTGCGATCGGCCGATGACGTAGAAGATATCCTCCAACTCCTTCACGGCCTTCAGCTCCACGAGCAGACATTTCTCGATCAGCAAATCCAACCGGTGCTCCCCCACCACCACACCCCGGTGCCGGATCTCAATGGACTTCTGGCGTTCATGCGGGATGCCCCGAGCATCAAGCTCCACCGCGAGTGCGGACTCATACACCGATTCAAGAAATCCCGGCCCGAGTGCAGTATGCACGGCAATCGCCGCCTCGATCACGCGACCACTGAGCTCTTTGTTGCCGAGTTCGGTCATTTTCCCGCCTTCCTGAGTTCCACATCCCCAACTCACTCCACCTTACGCGCATCGCGCCCCAGCTGATCCTTCAGCCGGTCGAGGATGCCATTGATGAAGCGCTTCGCATCCGCGTTGGAGAACAGTTTCGAAAGGTCGATCGCCTCATTGATCGAGACAACCGGCGGGATGTCCTTGCGGAAGACCATCTCGTAAATCGCCAGCCGCATGATCGCCAAATCGATCTTGGCAATGCGGTCGAACTCCCAGTTGTGGGCCAGCCCCTTGATGCGCGAATCGATGTCCGCGATGTTGAGAATCACGCCCTGAATGAGCTCCTCGCCGAAGGCGTAGTGCTCGCGCGGTTGCTCGCAGCCCTCGAAGAATACCCGGAGGTCTTCCGCAAGATTCTTGGGCGTGTTCATACTCCACGCATAGATGAATTGCAGGGCGGCCACGCGGCCATCCCGGCGTTGGGCAAACAAGGCTTTGCTCATCGGGAAAACAGTTGTTTCAGCTCCGCCATCGCCAGGGCGGCGTGGGCAAACTCCGCACCGCGGTCGATCTTACCGATGCATCGCGCCTCGGCCTGGGCGCGCGTGTTGGCGACAATCACGCCATTGATCACTGGAATGCCCGTTTCGAGCGCCAGGCTCTGCACGGCGTGCGAGACGCTCTGCCCGACCATTTCATGGTGATTGGTGTCGCCGCCGATCAGCACGCCGAGCGCGATGACGCAGTCCGGCTTTACCTTGCGCGCCAGCAGCGCCGCCGCCACCGGAACCTCGTGGGAACCGGGCACCCGCACGATCGCCACGTTTTCATCCTTCACTCCGGCGGCCCGGAGGCCGGCCAGCGTCCGCGCCAGCAGTCCGTCCGCCAGCTCCTCGTTGAAGCGTGCCGCAGCGACCGCAATCCGGAAGGCGGCGCCGTTGATGGCAGGTTGAGAGGGAGCATCGAGACTCATGACGGAGGGAAAAGGAGAACGCGGAAAATTGCGGATGGTTAGACACTCTCCCAAATCCCCAATCCGCAACCCCAAATTCCGCGCGGCTCCCCGCGCCCGGGCTAGGCGCGAAATTCGACCGTGAAGTTTTCCACCGGCGCATCGTCGCCGTCGCCCTTGATCAGGGTGATGAAGAGGCGGAACAGGTAGGGCGGCTTCACAATCTTGTCAGAGGTAAACGAGCCCACACCCCCGCCCGGCAGGAGCAACACCCGCTCCGGGCTCTTCACATTGGGCGGACTCCACCGCAACGCCGCCCGGGTAAAGTCGGCGGCCATGGGTTTCCTCTTCGCATCATAAGCCGTGAGCTTGAAGACGCCATTGACGATCTGGATGCCGATAAATCCCGTTCCGCGGGCGATCTCCATGCCCTCGATCTTCCCCATCTTCTCTTCCTTCTTCTTGCCGTCGTCCTTCTTGGCCGGAGCGGGCGTCGCCGGCGCCGCGGCGGGGCGCCCATCCTTGGTCGCGGGCGCGGGCTGCGCACTCCCCACGGCCACCCCGAGCCCCACCAAGAACGCTGCGGCGATTGTCTTCATGGGGAAACCCTATCGCCGATGCCCGGCGCGGCAAGCGCCACGACGTAAAGGAAAACCGAAAATACCGCGTCAGCCGCTGCGCTTCACCGCGGCCTTGAGGTCTTTCCAGCGCGCCAGCCGATCGGCGATCTTCGCCTCCCAGCCCACCGGCTTGGGGGTGTAGAGCGTGACCGGTTTCGCGAGGTAGTCCTGTCCGGAAATGTTTTCCGGATAATCGTGCGAGTAGCGGTAGCCCTTGCCGTGCCCGTTTTCCTTGCTCGCCTTGCCGCTCTTGTCGCGCAGCGGCAGGGGGACGGGCTGCACCGGCTGCTCCTTCAGCACCCGGTGCGCTTCGCCGAGCGCGAGGGTGGCCGTATTGCTCTTCGGCGCCGTCGCGATGTAGAGGGTGGCGTGCGCGAGCGTGAGCTCGGCCTCGGGCAACCCAATGAAATCGCAGGCGTGATGGGCCGCCACCGTCAGCGGCAGCGCCTGGGGATCGGCCAGGCCCACATCTTCGCTCGCGAGAATCACGAGGCGGCGGGCGATGAACCGGGGGTCTTCCCCGCCGGCCAACATCTTCGCCAGCCAATACATCGCCGCATCGGGATCGCTGCCGCGGCAGCTCTTGATGAACGCGGAAATCGTATCGTAGTGCTCATCCTCATCGGCGTCGTAGCGGATGCGGCGCTCGCGGGCGAAAACCTCGAGCTCCGCTGCCGTGAGCTCCGCCCGCTCCGGCAGGCCCAGCACGAGCACCTCAAGCGAGTTCAGCGCCCGGCGCAGATCGCCGTCACACAGCACCGCGAGATCAGCCAGGATCTTGTCGTCGGCCGTCACGCCCCGGACCCCGAGCCCGCGCTCCCGATCGGCGAGCGCCTGCTTCAACACACCCGCCACGGCGGCCGTCGCCAGGGGCTCGAGCCGAAACAGATGACTCCGCGACAGCAGCGGCGGATTCACATAGAACCCGGGATTATGGGTCGTCGCGCCGATGAGGCGCACCGCGCCCTCCTCCACATCCGGCAGCAGGAGGTCCTGTTGCGATTTGTTGAAGCGATGCAGTTCGTCGATGAACAGGATGGTGGCATCGCCCGGCGTGCGGCGGGCCGTGGCGAGAATCTCGCGCAGCTCGGCGACATTCGACATGACGGCATTGATGCGCACGAAGCGGCTCTTCGTTTCGCGGGCGATCGCCTCGGCGATGCTGGTCTTGCCGCAACCGGGCGGTCCGTAAAAGAGCAGCGAGCCGAAACGATTCTGCGCCACGAGGCGGGGGAGCAGGCTGCCGGCTTTGAGGATGTGCTCCTGGCCGACTACTTCCGCGAGCTGTCGCGGACGCATGCGCGCCGCGAGCGGCTGGTGCGCGGTCGAGCGCACCTCCGGCGCCGCCGGCGGGGCGGGCTCACCAAAAAGATCGGACTGATCGGCTACAGGCATTCCGAAACCACTAATCCACACTAATGCCCACTAATCAAAGCTTCAGAAATTTAGTGTTCATTAGTGTGGGTTAGTCGTTTCAACCTCGGGCCATGACCAGTCGCAGCCTCGGACACCGCGCGCCGCTCCTCTGGCTCGCGCTGCCGTTGATCGCCGGTCTCGCGGCGGGGAAACTGGGCGTCTCACTTCCGCCGGTGCCGATCCTCCTCGGGGCCCTGCTCGCCGCGGCGTGGGCCACGTGGGCGGCGTGGCGCGAGCATCGCGCCTGGGGACCGGCGCTGTGCCTCGCGATGGTGCTCACGGGCAACGCGAGCTACACGCTGGCGCGGGCCCGCCTGCCGGCCTGGGATGCGCTACCACCCCGCGAAGCCCAGCTCAGCCTGCGGTTGGATCGCGTCTTTACTCCGGTCGACCCGCGGCGCACGACCGGCCTCGCGACCGTGCTCCGCGCCGACGAGCACCTGCACGAACTCAGCGGGCAGCGCGTCTACTTCTCGCTCCAACTCAAAAAGGGTGAGGCCGCTCCCATCCGCAGCGCCGTGATCGCGGCAGTCGGGGTGCTGGAAACGCTGCCCCGCGATCCACCGTCCGACACCTTCGACGGCTACCTCGCGGGCGCGGGCATCAATTTCCGGCTCAAACGCGGTCGCATTGTCGCCGAGGAGGAACCGGCTTCCGCCTACTACCGTTTTTGCGCCTCCGCGGCGGCGCGCTTCAAGGTGATCCTCGGGCTCGGCATCGCGGAGAAACGGCCCGAGCTCGCCGGCCTGTTGCGGGCCATGATGCTGGGCGAAACGCACGAGCTCAGCGACGAACAGCACACCCTCTTCATGCGCAGCGGGACGATGCACCTGTTTGCCATCTCGGGCCTGAATATCGGCGTCATCGCCGCATCGCTGCAGGCCATCTTGCTCCTCCTGCGGCTGCCCGGCACCGTGCGCTTCGTCACCGGCGTCGCGCTGCTGTGGCTGTTTGTCGACATCACCGGCGCCTCCCCGTCGGCCGTGCGGTCCTTCGTCATGGCGGTGTTTTTCCAGGCGGCCTTCGTGCTGCGTCGTCCCTCGAATCCCCTCGCCGCCCTGACGGCCTCGGCCCTCGCGGTGCTCCTCTTCGCCCCGCTGCAGATCTTCAGCGCGAGTTTCCTGATGAGCTACGCCATCGTGGCGGCCCTGCTCGTGCTCGGTCTTCCCCTGGGCGAGGCGTGGCTGGCACACTGGACGCCGTGGCGCGATCTGCCGCCGGTCACCTGGACGTGGTGGCAACGCGCCGGCGCCGCGAGTTGGACCTGGGGCGCGACCACGCTCGCCATCGGCGTGGCGACGACGCTCGTGAGTCTGCTCACCGGGTTGGAATTTTTCCGGCTCCTCACGCCCGGCGCCCTGCTCGCGAATCTGGTGCTCATCCCCGCGGCGATGATCGCGACGCTCGGAGGGTTTGCCGCCCTGCTCTGCGGGCTCGTGGGCTTCGGCCCGGGCGCCGTGCTGTGCAATCACGCCTCGGCCCTCACCTTGTGGGCGATCGAGGGGCTCGTGCGCCTGAGCGTGAAACTGCCCGGAGCGTTTCTGCCCGCGCATTTCACCACCCCGGGGCTCGGACCGGTGGCGCTCTCCACGCTGATGACGGTCATTTTCATCGGCTACGCAAAGCACTGGAAAACCAAGGCCGGCACCGGCTGGTGGTGGCCGCCGTTTGCGGTCGTGGCCGCCACGCTGATTTTCGGGGTGACGTTTGGCTAACCGTCCAGAGACTCACTGCCATGAAAAGCGCCTACGAACTCGCGATGGAACGTCTCAGCAAGTCGGACCCCGACGCCAGCAAACCGCTGACCGCGGAGAAAAAGGCCCGGCTCGCGGAGATCGACCGCGTGTTCAAGGGCAAGCTCGCCGAGCGGGAGATCTTCCTGAAAAAGCAGCTCAACGAGGCCTACTCCGCGCAAAACGCCGAGGAAGTGGACAAGATCCAGAAACAACTCGTGAGCGAGCGGGCCCGAATCGAAGAGGACCGCGAGGCGGAAAAGGAACAGGTCCGGCGCAGCAAGTAACGAGCAAGGCGGAGTGCAGTCCGCCTTACGGGGCGAACTCGAAGTCGGCCACCAACGCGTGGTGGTCGCTCGCCGGCGTCGGCACGACCCGGTGCGCGACGGGGCGCAGCGGGGCGTTGTAGAAAATGTGATCGAGCACGAACGGACGGCGACGCCACGTGATCTCCTTGTCCTGCACCGTCGAAAAGCCCAGTTCGGCATATTCCGAAATCAAGGTCTGGTGCTGACTGACATTGAAGTCGCCCGTCAGGATCGTCGCCCCGCGCGAGGCCGCCAGTTGCTGGCCGACAAGCTTGCGCTGCCCCGGATGCTGCAGGCTGCTGGTGCCGAGCATGAAAAACGCGAGCAGGTGGGTATTGAGGAGCCGCACCTCACGTCCAGCGATCGTCGTCGTCGCGCCGATCAGCAGGCGGTCCGTCGGCGTCATTTTCTTACCGAAAAAATCAAATTCGACGGACGGCGAAGGCAGATCGAGCCGCATGGTATCTTTGAGCGGCGTGCGGGAGAAAATCGCCAGGCCGAGGCCAAAGGGTAACTCGCGAGGGTCGGCCTTGGGATACGAAAACCAACTGTGATAGCCCGGGAACTCGGCCTGCAGCCGCGCGTAATTGGGCGGCGGCTGAAACTGCACTCCGCCGGGCAGGGCCTGCTCGACCTCCTGGAGCATGACGATGTCGGCGTTGTGACTGCGGATTTCGTCGAGCGCGACTTCGAGCCGGATGGGGGCTCGGTCCGGGTAGGTGTCATCCCAGATCTGCCCAAATTGCATGTTAAACTGAAGGACGCGAAAGGTGCTCATCGGTGGCGCGGCAGTGGGGTCATTTTTTTTGCACCTCAGCGGCACCGCCGGCAGGGGTCACCGGGGCGCCGTCAAGCGCAGTCGAAGGGGAGGAACCGTTTTTACGAAAGACGAATCGATTGATCTTGGCTCCGGCCGCACCATCCAGCGCGGGAAAGCGAGCCATGTTGGTCGCGGAGGCGGACGTGAGGCTATCTTGATACTTCGAAACCGTCGGCGGCTTCTTCATCTCATCCGCGGTCGAGATTCGCGACTCGCGGTGATTAAAGGCACTCGTGGGCTGCTCCACTTTCTCGGGCCGGCGAGAATCCTTTTCCCGGACATTTTTTTCGCGCGTCTCAGTCAGATCGATCGCGGCGCGACGATCGCCGACCGCCGCGGGCTTCTTGTCTACGACGTTCTTGTCGACCCGCTTGTCTTGCACCGTGGCATTGGTTTCGGGCACCTGCTTGTCCGGTGTGACACTAGCGGCCGGGGCAAAGGGCGAATTGCGCTGCGTGTAGTCGACCGGGCTGGTCGCATCCGCAGCGGCTGCCAGACCACCCCCCGTCAAGGTCAGGCAAGCGAAGGCAATAAATCCGGGCAACTTCATGGCTGGGAAGGCCCGGAGGATGGTTTACGCCGAGAGGGCGGCAACCATTTATTGCACACAACTCGCAGAAACAGACCCAGACGCGCCTTACTCCGTCTTTCGCCCGAGTCCCAAGTAGAAGAGCATGGTCGCCGTCACGAGCATCGAGCTGGCGAGGATGCAAAGACCGACTTGGTAGGACCCGGTGTTGGTCTTTAGCCAGCCCAGCAGCGCCGGCCCGAGAAAGCCGCCGAGATTTCCCACCGAGTTGATCAGGCCAATACTGCCGGCGGCGGCACTCGAGGTGAGGAAAAGGCTCGGCATCGACCAAAAGGCCGGGAGGTAAGCTTTGAGACCGGAGGCCGCGATCATGAAGCAGGCCACGGTGACGGGGAGATTGCCGTTGCTGAATGCGGCGCAGAAGAGCGCCAGCGACCCGGTCACGATCGGGATGACTGCGTGGAGGCGGCGTTCCTTCATGCGATCCGAGCTCCAGCCGATCGCCAACTGGGCAAAGAGCGAGAGGGCGGGCGGCAGCACGACCAGCCAGGTGAGATCATTGAGATTCAGCTTATACCAATCCTTCAGAATACTCGGGAGGAAGAACTCGACGCCGTAGTTGGCGGTAACGCAGAAGAAATACGCCGCCGAGAGCATGATGACCTTCGGGTGACGCAGCGCCTCGCCGACGGTCATGCGTTTGCCGCGACTGGCTTTTTCCTTTTCCGCCGCGAGCTCGGCCTCAAGCGCCTCACGCTCCTCGGTCGTCAGCCACTTCGCGTCGCGCGGTTTGTCCGGCAGCAGATAAAACACCATGATACCGAGCACGACGGCGGGGATGCCCCAGAAAATGTAAACCCATTGCCAACCAGCGAGGCCGAGGAGATGCGGATGCTGCACGGTGACGCCATTGACGACCTCGGTCGTCCCGATCTTCAGCATGAGATTGGAAATCTTCGGGCTGATCATCATCGCAAGCGGCGTCGCGACGAAAAAATAGGCCAGCGTGCGGCTGCGATCACGGGTCGGGAACCAGTGCGTGAGGTAGACAATCACGCCGGGAAAAAAGCCCGCCTCGGCCAAGCCAAGCAGGAACCGGATGCCGTAAAATTCCCACGGGGTCCGCACCCAGGCCGTGACGGCGGCGACGATGCCCCACGTGACCATAATGCGGCAGATCCATTTCCGCGCGCTCCAACGCTCGACGATGAGCGTGCCGGGAATCTCGAGCAGGAAGTAGCCGAAGAAAAACACCCCTGCGCCAAAGCCGATCACGGCATCGGTGAAGGCGGGCAGATCCTTCATCATCGTGAGCTTCGCGATGCCCACATTGGAGCGGTCCACGTAGGCAATGATGTAGCAGACGAAAAGCAGAGGGATGATGCGCCAGTAGGCCTTGCGGCGGGCGCGATCGAGCGGCGAGAGGGTGGCTGGGGCGGTCGGGGCGGCGCTCACGAGGTGGGAGTAGGGAAGAAAAACAAAAGGAGGGTGCGGCAGGAAAAATCCGGCCGGACCGCGGGGAAACCGCGACTGTGCGGGCGCAACGAGGCGGTTCAAGCCCGCGCTGCGAAAAGAATCGTCATCGCCGGTCGCCGTCGACCGCGCGAGCCATCATGCTCACTCCGGCTCGGCCGTGCCTTCGACGACGTGGTCGCGGGCCTCGGGCACTTGCCGGAAGAATTCACGGAGGACGGCGCTGAGGTGCTCGGCGTAGCGGAAGTGCGCCCCCATGCCCGTGCGAAGCTCGGCCTCGTAAATGAATTTGTCGGCGTGCGTGCTGTGCTCAAAGGGGGTCTGGGCCCCCAAGAGTAGCGAATAGACGTAGGCAGGGGAGCCACGCTGCATCAGCTCGCGGGTGAGTGCGAGTTGCTCGCTGAGCAAAGCCGCGTGCGGCGCCGCGGAGATTTCCGGCGGCAGGTAGAAGCCGGCCTGAATCAGCGGCGTGTAACGATGACCGGTGCGGTGACGGTTGAGATCGCGGAGCTCGGCCAGTGCCATGTTGTTCCAGGCAAAGCTGACCCGCATACGGCGCGTCGCGGTGCCCTGATAGCCGTAGCGATTGGCGCGGTGGCGCAGTGACTCGGCGATCGGCTGCGGCTCGGGCAGGAACGGCGCTGTGGCGCGATCCACGTGCACCCAGACCTCGTCGGCCAATGGCGCGGCGGAAAGGCGGGCGAGGCCGAGCGAGAGGCTCGCGGCCAGTTCCTGCCTGGCCTGCTCCGTGTAGGACTTCTCCGCCGAACTGTGCCGCATGAGGCGCGGGGAAATCTTCAGGAGCTCGTCGCGGATGAGGTTCGCCGCGGTGCGCGCCTCGGGGTGCGGCAGCGAGTCGAGGTGTTTCACCGTCGCGGCCCACATCCGCGATGATTGGACGAGGCCTACATTGGTGCGGGTGGCGAGCGGGATGAAGTAGCGGGCGCGGTCGAGGGCGTAGTTTTTCCGCAGGCGCGTGACCACGGCGGGCTTGGCGTCAGGCGGCAGGCGCACGAGCGACGGATCGGCGACGGCCGCGGCGTCGAGCCGGGCGTATTCGGCATTATAGGCGGCGAAGGACTTCGCCATGACGTCGCGCCAACGGGGGGCAAGATCGGCCGGAATTCCGAGTTCCTCGGGGGTCGGCAGATTGGCCGCATCCATCGTGATGTAGCGCGTGCTCGACTCCTGGCCATCGGCCATCGTGGAGAGCTCAAAGAGTTTATAGGCCAGCCACATCGAGACATCATCAAGGGCGACGGCGAGACCGCCGGTCAGGCCACCGATGGAAGCGTGGCCGTAGTCGACGAAACTGAGGATGCGATCGATGGACGCATCGGGATTGGCGAGGTCGACCTTCGAGAGAATGGTGGCGATGCCCTGATTGCTGCGCGAATAGCGCGCGAGCACGGAGGCGAGGAGTTCCGGCGTGACCTTCGGCAGATCGGCGGCAGTCGGGGGCGGAACGAGGGCGAGGCCGGTAATTCTCATGCGGCCAGCATGGCCGCAAAGTGCGGCGCGTGGTGCAAGACGGAAGGCGCAGCACGCGGAACCGCAGACGGGAAATGAGGTGGTTTTTCCCACCGGGATCGACACGCTACGCATCATGCGCACGCCCGGGTTGATCAGAGTTTTCGCCGGTCTGTGGTTCGCGACCCTGGTTGCCGCCGCACCACTGCAGACCTTCCCCTACCCGCGCCCGTTGCCTGAACCTGCGGCTGAGAAACTACCTCGCTGGCGAGGATTCAACCTCCTCTACAAGTTCAACGCGCAGTCCGCACCGACGCCCGAGCACGTCATGGAGGAGGATTTCCGGCTGATCGCCTCGCTGGGCTTCAATTTTGTGCGCCTCCCGCTCGACTACCGCGGGTGGATCGTCGGCGGCGACTGGGAGCGAATCGACGAGGCCAAACTCGTCGAAATCGACCGCATCGTCGCGCTCGGCGGCAAGTATGGCGTGCATGTCGCGCTGAATTTCCACCGCGCCCCCGGCTACACGGTCGCGAAACCGGCCGAGTCGCGCAGCCTGTGGACCGAGGCCGAGGCCCAGCGGGTCTGCGCGCTGCACTGGGCGGAGT
Source organism: Opitutia bacterium (assembly GCA_947453695.1). GTDB lineage: Bacteria > Verrucomicrobiota > Verrucomicrobiia > Opitutales > Opitutaceae > GAS368. The sequence continues at coordinate 21,872 of CANGHW010000048.1, read as the reverse complement.
TTGCGCGACGCTACCGCGGCATCCCAAGCGCCCGACTGAGCTTCAATCTATTCAACGAGCCCGCCGGAGTTACGGAGGCAGGTTATGTGGCTGTGGTGCGACAAATGGCGGAAGCGATTCGCCGGGAAGACCCGGAGCGACTCATCCTTTGCGACGGTCTGGACTACGGCAATGCACCGCCCCTTGGCCTGCGCGCGCTGCACGTGGGCCTGATGACACGCGGCTATCGTCCGATGAATATCAGCCATTTTCGCGCAAACTGGATCACCGGTTCAGATCGCTGGGCGACCCCGGATTGGCCTGCACCGCAGGTCAGCGCGTTTCTCTACGGACCGATGAAGCAAGATCTGCAGTCTTCGTTGGTGCTGGCGGGACCACTCGGGGGAAATGTGCTGCAACTGCACATCGATACCGTTTCGACGCGGGCCAAACTCCGGGCGACGAGCGGCGATGGCACCGTAGTGTGGGAGCATGACTTCCAACCCGGCCCCGGCGAAGGTGAGTGGAAGACCGTCGGATATCGGGCGGAATGGAAGAGCTACGCCAACATCTATGACCGGACGTATACGATCGACCTCCCGGCGCAGGTGAGCCGCGTCGAGCTGCGAGTGGTCGAAGGAGACTGGCTCACCCTGTCATCCCTAACCGTCGGCACCGGAGCAACGAGCCGAGTATTGCACCCGACCAACACGTGGGGCCTGAAACAGAGCGGCGAAGTGGAATTTCTGGGGCGCGACGCCGAACCGGCCTTCCGGAGCCCCAGCCAACTCGACCGCGCCTGGTTGCGCGACACCTGCTACGGGGCGTGGCGAGAGGCACAAACGGCCGGCCTCGGGGTGATGATCGGAGAGATGGGGGCATTCCGCCATACCCCGCACCCGGTCGTTTTGCGCTGGATGGAGGATCTCCTCGTTACTGCTCAGGGCGAAAACTGGGGCTGGGCGCTATGGGAATTCCGCGGCCCCTTCGGCGTGCTCGACAGTCAGCGCGCTGACGTAACTTACGAACGATGGGAAGGTCATGCACTTGACCGCCGGCTGCTCGATCTACTGCAAAAACATTGAATTCCAACCGGGGAGAATCTGGTAACCAGATGGTGACGATTTTCTTTGCAAACCGGCCCGACCGGAGCATCTCACAAGGGGTCGTTCACATGCTGCAAGGTCGTCCAAAACCCCAGGACCCATGACGCACACTCCCTCATCACCCAAATCTTCGCGTGGCCACTGGTGGTGGCTCGTCGGAACGGCTACCCTGATCGCAGCGGCAGCCGGTGGTTGTTATGCTTGGGCGGCCCGCCCGCTCCCCGCGACGCCCAAGGCTTTTGTGTTTCGCGATGATTTCGAGTCAGCCGCGAAAACCGAAGATCTCTTTCCCAGCGACGCGAGCCGGTGGAATGGAACCCAGCGGGACGGCGGCCTAACCTCCGGCAAGAATATCGTGGCGCTCACCACCGAGCGGACTCACTCCGGGCGACAGGCGTTGAAGTGCGTGGCCTCCCCTTCCGAGGGCAACAATGTCTCCAAGGCGGATATCGAACGCACCGGGCTGAAGTTTACCAAAGGCGATCACGTTTGGTTCAGTGGCTACTTTTGGCTCCCCGGCGACACAGATGCCTCGCTGACCTTCATGTGGGACCTCGAGACCACCGAGTTGCGCAACTCCCCCGGTCGTCGTCTTTACCTGCAAGACGGGGAGTTCTTCGCGTCGGATCTCGGCAAGTGGTGGACCGGAAAGAAATTTCGCCAGCCGCCTGGAGCCCAGGTCAAGTTCCCTAAAGATCAATGGGTGCAGGTGAAGATCCACTTGGTGCTTTCCGAAACCAACGACGGGCGCATGCAAGTATGGCAGGACGGCAAGAAGGTGCTCGATGCCACAGGTAAAACTCTGCCACGGGCCAGCACCGTTTACGATCGCATGCAGGTCGGTGTCACCGCCAACGGACGTCCCGGCCGGGCCCAGACGGTCTACGTTGACGACGTGGTGCTCTCCAATCGACCGATCTAGTGTCGGGGTCGGCTGAAGGGAGTTGAGTTGCTCGCGCCACCAAGACGAAGCACCCGAGGGAAAGGTCGGTCGGGAGCTCGGCCGGAACAATGAAGACGACGAGAGGATGCTCGCCAAAGTCTCATCCGTTTTACCACCGGATCCAACGGACCATTCAGGTCCAACCAATACCCCGAAGTTGAATCCGCGCGTCGGATCGAGTTACTTCACCGACATCCACTGACCCAAGGGCCCTTGGTAGAAACCGAGGAAAATCGACGCCATCGCGAGCAGGCAAAGGGCTACTCCGCTGACCATGTCGACCGGAGTCCGAGCGGGACGAGGAACGTTGTCCTCGCCCGAGGGCGTCCAGACTTTGAAGAAGGCGGCTTTGATCCAACCGAAATAATAGTAGATCGAGATCACGACGCCCACGGCGGCGAGGGCGAGGACCCAGCGTGCACCAGCATCGAACGCGGCGATGAAGATGAAGAATTTCCCCATGAACCCCGCGAGTGGAGGAATACCGGCGAGGGAGCCAAGTCCGACCGCGAGGATGGTGGCGAGGAAAGGATTGTCCTTCGCGAGTCCCGCATAGTGATCCAAGGTCTGATCGGAGTCGTCCGCCCCGGCGACATGGGCCATCACGCCGAAGACCGCGAAGGATGCGATCAAGTAGGCGAAAAGGTAGAAGTAAACCGCACCCGTCGCATTGACATGCGCTGCCGGTCCCATCGAGGCGACCACGCCGAGAAGGAGGAAGCCGGCGTGAGAAACGCCGGAGAGGCCGATGAGGCGTTTGACGTTGTGCTGCGTGAGCGCAGCGATGTTGCCGAAGAGAATGGTCGCTGCCGCCATCGCGGTAAGGACCGGGATCACGAGCCAATCGTAGGACGCGAAAACGTCACGCGCGAGGACGAGCAGGACGGCAAATCCGGCAGCCTTGGAGCCGACGGCGAGGAAGGCGGTGACCGGAGTGGGCGCGCCCTGGTAGACATCGGGCACCCAGATCTGGAACGGGAAGGCGCCGATCTTGAAGGCGACGCCGGCAAGCACGAGGACGATACCGGCACTGGCCAGAAAGTTGTGGGGATTGGCCACGAGGAACTGCGCGAGCGAAGCGTAGTGGAGCGCATTGGCAGAGTGGCCAGCGAGGGCGCTGTTGCCCGCGACACCATAGAGGAGCGAGATGCCGAACAGGAGCATACCGGAGCTCAGCGCGCCCATGATGAGATATTTAAGGCCGGCTTCGAGTGAGGCGGACTGCTGGCGGAAGTAGCCGACGAGTATGTAAAAGCCGATCGTGACGGTCTCGAGGGCGACGAACAACATCACGAAGTGATTGCTCTGCGCGAGGAGCATGAGCGCTCCGGTAATCACGAGCACGATATGATAGAACTCGATGCGCGGCATTTTCTGCTTAGCGAGACTGACGCGGGCGAGCACACAGACGAGGATCGCCACCAGCAGGAAAAACGCGCGCATCACCTGACCACCAGGACTGTGGCGGAGCAATGCGTTGAAGGTCTCGTGGCCGAGGGTGGCGGAGTTAAAATTAACAATCAGTCCTGCCAGCGTGCCAACGAGGCCGGCGAGGGCGAAGTCCGGGATGTAGACGTGAAGCTTCTTGGGCAGCGCGATTTCCAGCACGAGGAGCGCGAGCGCGAGGCACGCGAGCATCAGCTCGGGGAAGATGGCGCCCCATTGATTGTCCGCGGCAGCGGCGGCGACTTTAACGAGTTCGGGAGTCATCGCAGGAGTGGAGGCGTCAAATGGGAGCGCCAACCGGCTTGGCGGCAGGAGCAGCAGGAGCGACGGCGGCGGGTTTCAGCGCGGCGTCGAGAGCGGTGGTGATCGATTTCGGCCAGAAGCCGACGAACAAAAGGGCAGCGAGCAAAATGAGCGCCGGCGCGCGCTCCTTCCACGAAAGGTCGAGCGGCGGATGGGCCGCGGTGACCTGGGCAAGTTGCTCCGTGGATGGGCCGAAGAAGACGCGTGCGGCGGAGCGGAGACCGTAGATCGCGGAAATCACGACGCCAGCAACGGCGAGTGCCGTGATGAGCGGCGAGAATTTCCAGAGCGCGACAAAGATGGCGAGTTCGCCCCAGAAGTTGGCGAAACCGGGAAGACCGATGCTCGCGAGGGTCGCGGCGACGAAGAACGCGGCGAGGACCGGGGTCTTCTGCGCGAGGCCGCCCATCTCATCGAGATTAAAGGTATGGGTGCGGTGATGGATCGCAGTGGCGAGGAGGAAGAGGAGCGCGACGGAAAGACCGTGGGCGACCATGAGGAGGACGACGCCACCCGGGCCGATGGTGCCGGCGGCAGCGATGCCGAGGAACGCGTAGCCCATGTGCATCACCGAGCTGTAACCGATCATCTGCTTCAAGTCGCGCTGGGCGATGGTGATTAGGCCGACGATCAGGATGTTGCCGACAACAGCCAGCCAGGCGAGCGGGTGCGACCAATGCGCGAGGCCGGCGGGGAGCAGCGGAAGGGCGATTTGGACGAGACCGTAGAGGCCGAATTTCTTGAGCACGCCGGCATGGAGCATGGCGGCGGAGCTGGGGGCGGCGCCGTAACCGAGGGGCGCCCACGTGTGGAGGGGCCAGAGCGAGACGAGGACGCCAAGGCCGAACAGGAGGAGACCGGCGATGTTGTTCTGCAGGGTCTCGGCGAGCGGGTGCGCGGCGAGGTGAGCCCGCAGGGTGATGAGATCGAAGGTATGGGCGCCGCTCTTCACGTAGAGGGCGATCAAGCCGACGAGGGAAACCATCGCACCGAGCGTGAGGTAGATCGTCATCTTCATCGCGGCGTAGGCGCGGTCGCGGCCACCCCAGACGCCGACCATGATAAAGGTCGGGATGAGGGCGAGTTCGTGGAAGAAGTAGAAAAAGAAGATGTCGACGCTCGCGAACACGCCCATCAAGCCGCCCTGCATGATGAGGAGCAGCATGAGGTAGATCTTGAGGCGCTCGGCACCGGACTGGATCGCGTAGAGACCGGCGGCGAGACCGACGAGGCCGGCGAGGACGAAGAGCGGCAGGGAGATGCCGTTGAGGCCGAGTTTCAGACTGATGCCGACGCCGTCGAGGCCCGTGGAGTAGGTCGTGAGAAAGGCGTAGCCGGCGGTCTGGGGCATCGACGAGAAATGCCACCAGGTATGCAGGGCGAGGAGAGCCGGGAGCGCAAAGGCGCCGTAGGCGAGGAGCACGGACCAGCGCTTCGGCAGGCCGAGGGCGATGGCGAGGGCCAGCGCGAGCGGAGCGGCGATGGAAACGAGCAGAGGATCGAAGGGCAATTGGCTCATCGCAGGATCAGAGGGAGACGACGCCCGTCGCAAAGAGCCACAGGGCCACGAGGCCGAAGAGGAACCAGTAGACGTAGACGTTGAGATTGCCGACGTGGAGGGCGCGGGCCCCGAGGCCGAAGAGGCCGACGATCCCGGCGAGACCACGCACGATCAGACCGGCAAATACGATCTGCTCGAAGAAATTCACGAGCAGGGCGAACCGCTGCTGGATCTTGGCGACGTAGTAATCGTAGGCACGGTCGAACGAGTTCTTCAGGGCCGAGAGCGCAGCAAAGAGTCCGGGCGCCTTGTCAGAGAGCGTATCGGTCGGCGTCGATTGCCAGAAGGTGTAGCCAATGCTGGCACCGACGAGCATGACGCCGAGACTGGTGATAAAAATAATCGTGTGAGCGGAGCCGTGGGCCTCAGGGATCAATGCGACGACGTCGGCAAACGCGCTGGGGTAGAAAGCGGTGTAACCACCGACAAGAGAGAGGACCGCGAGGAGGACGAGCGGCAACGTGAGGGTGAGACCGCCTTCGTGAGCGTGGTCCGCTTCCTCGCTGCGGGGCGTGCCGAGGAAGGTGAGTTTCCAAAGACGCACCATGTAGAGCGACGTGAGAACGGCGGTCAGGGCGAGGAGGGCGAAGACGGCTTTGTTATTGGCAAAGGCGAGGTAGAGGATCGCGTCCTTGGAGAAGAAGCCGGCGAGGTAAGGGAAGCCGATAATGGCGGCGACGCCGATGGTGAAGGTCCAGAACGTCAGCGGCATCCGGGTGCGCAGACCGCCCATCTTGAAGATGTCCTGCTCGTGATGGCAGCCGTGGATGACGGAGCCGGAACCGAGGAACATGAGGGCCTTGAAGAAGGCGTGGGTGGTGAGGTGGAACATCGCGGCACCGACGCCGGCAGCGAGCACGATCTTGTGGCTCTCCGTGCCGTGCATGTGCTCCACGGTGAGCGAGCCGAGGCCGAAGGCAGCGACCATGTAGCCGAGTTGGGAGAGCGTGGAATAGGCGAGGACCTTCTTGATGTCGCTCTGGGTGATGGCGCAGAGCGCGGCGTAGAGCGCGGTGGCAGTGCCAGTCCACATGATCACGGTGAGCGCGTCGGGCACCATGAGAACGTTGATGCGGCAGAGCATGTAGATACCGGCGGCAACCATCGTCGCGGCGTGGATCAGGGCGGAGACGGGCGTCGGACCCTCCATCGCGTCGGGGAGCCAGACGTGGAGGGGGAGCTGGGCGGACTTACCGACGGCGCCGCAGAAGAGGAGGAGCGGGACGAGGGTGCTGAAGACGAGCGTGTGGGCTTCGCCCTTGGCAGCGAGGGCGGTGAGGCTGACGGTGCCGTTGAGCCAGAAGCACATTACGATACCAAGGAGAAAGCCGAAGTCACCGACGCGGTTGGCGATGAAGGCCTTTTTCGAGGCGTCGGCGGCGGACTGCTTGGCGTGGTAGTGGTTGATCAGGACGTAGGAGCTGAAGCCGACGAGCTCCCAGAAGATGAACATCATGAAAAGATTGTCGGCGAAGACGATGCCGAGCATTGAAAACATGAAGATCGAAAGGCCGCCGAAGAAGCGGGCCTTGGACTCATCGTCGTGCATGTAGCCGAGCGAGAAGACGTGCACGCAGAGGCCGACGATGCCGACGATCACGAGCATGAGCGCGGCGAGGTCGTCGAACTTGAAGCCGATGGAGATGGCGAGGTCGCCGAGGCGAAGCCACTCGGTGGAGCTCTCGAAGCGGACACCCCGGAGCGCCATGCGCACGGCGTCGAAAGCGACGAAGGCGGCGGCGAGCACCGAGACCGCCGCGGCGGCGGTGCCCTTGCGGCGCAGGAAGAGCGCGATGACGGCGGCCGCGGCGAGCGGCACGAGGAGGATCGTCGGGAAGTAGGTGACGGTGGTGGTCGTCATGTCGGCGCGTCAGTTTTTCAACGAGTTGAGCTCGTTGAGCTGAATGGTGTGGCGCTTGCGGAAGAGCGCGACGATGAGGGCGAGACCGACCGCGACTTCGGCGGCGGCAACGGTGAAGATGAAGAAGACGAAGACGTTGCCGTCGTTGGTTCCGTTATGACGGGAGAAGGCGACGAGGGCGAGGGTGCTGGCGATCAGCATGAGCTCGAGGCTCATGAAGACGACGAGGGTGTTGCGCCGGAGGAGCACGCCGAAGAAGCCGATGGCGAAGAGCAGCGCGCTGAGCAGCACGTAGTCGTTGAGAGTGGCGGGGTTCATTTGGTGTCGTCGAGACCCTCGTGTTTCTTGCTGAGCACGATCACGCCGAGCATGGCGATGAGCAGGAGGAAGCCGATGACCTGCACGGGCAGCAGGTAAGTGGTGAAGAGCTGGTAGGCGTAGAGCTTGAGGTTCGCGCCCGCGGCGGGGACCGTCAGCAGATCGGAGGTGGCAAGCTTACCCTTGGCGACGAAGGTGCTGACACCAGCGAGGAGGAGTCCGAGGGCGGCGAGCGGGGCGACGCCGGAGAGTTTGTTCAGGCCCTGGGCTTTGCTGTCGTGGGTATCGAGCAGCATGATGATGAAGAGGAACAGCGCGACGACGGCGCCCGCGTAAACGAGCAGGAGAATGAACGCCAAGAGGTAGGCATCGAGCTGCACGAAGAGCCCGGCGACGCCGACGAGCGAGAGCAGGAGGCACATCGCGGCGTTGACGGCGTTCTTATTCACGACGACGCCCACCGCGGTGGCGATTGTGAACAGGGAGAAGAAGGTGAACAGGAAGGGAGCCATGAGGGCAGTCGGTGCGGAAGGTGGTCAGCGCGGGTCGGCTTAGTGGGCGTTGCCGTGTTTTTCAGCCTCAAGCTTCTTGTCCCACTTGTAGTGCTGATCGGGGAGCGTGCCACCGAGTTCGTAGAGCTTGTCTTTGTGATTCACCATCTCGGCCCGGGTATAGCCGGACATCGAAAACTGGTTCTGGAGGAAGATCGCCTCCTCGGGGCAAACCTCCTGGCACAGGCCGCAATAAATACAGCGGAGCATGTCGATGTCGAAGGCCTGCGGCCCTTTCTCTACGTGCGCGCGGTCAGTCTGGTCGGCCGGGACTTCGCCGGGGGTGATACGAATAGCTTTGGGCGGGCAGACGAATTCGCAGAGCTGGCAGGAGACGCACTTTTCGCGGCCGTTGGGATCACGGACGAGGGTCGGGACTCCGCGGTAGCCAGCCGGGATGGCGGGGCGCTGCTCGGGATACTCGAGCGTGGTCTTCTTAGCGACGAGGTGACGGAACGTCGTCATCAGGCCGCCCACGATCTGCGGGAGATAGGTGCGCTCAGCGAGGGTGAGCGGCTTACGTTCTACGGTGATGACAGCCATGGCGCGGTGCGGGAAAAGTTACTTTTGAAGGAAGGCGATCGCGATCGCGTAGAAGAGGAGGTTGGCGATGGAGAGCGGCAGCATTTTCTGCCAGCCGATCTTCATAACCTGGTCGTAACGGAAACGCGGGAGCGTCCAGCGCACCCACATGAAGAGGAAGATCATCGCGAGGACCTTGCCCAGGAAGATGGCGATCGAGAGCACGCCGACGAAGAGCGGGGCGTGGGCGAAGGGGATCACGTGACCGAGCCACTCAACGGCCGTCGCGAGAGAGACCCAGGGGAGCGGATTCCAGCCGCCGCCGAAGAGGAGCATGAACACGCCGGAGCCGACGAGCATGTGGGAGTATTCAGCGACGAAGAAGAGGCCCCATTTAAACGCACCGTATTCGGTGTGGAAGCTGCCGACGAGGTCGGCTTCCGACTCAACGGTGTCGAAGGGTTGGCGGTTGGTCTCAGCGAAGAGTGCGACGAGGAAGATGAAGGCCGAGACCGGCATCAGGAAGCCGAACCACATGCCGCCGAGGAAGCCGGGCTGGCTCTGGAACTCCACGACACGGGCGAAGCCCATCGTGCCAGGGAGGCCGGGGGCATTGACCCAGAGGAACACCGGGACCACGGCGAGCGTCATCGAGAGTTCGTAGGAAATGAGCTGAGCGGAGGCGCGCACGCTGCCGAGGAAGGGATACTTCGAATTCGACGCCCAACCGGCGAGGATGGCGGAGTAGACGCCGAGGGAGGAGACAGCGAACACGGCGAGCATACCGATATCGAGTGGAGCGAGGCCGAGCGGAATGACCTTGCCGGCGGCGTCAAGATAGGCGCCGAACGGAACGGCGGTGACGGTGGTGAGGGCCGGGATCATCGCGACGATGGGCGCGAGGATGAAGTAGAACTTGTTCACGTGTCCCGGCAGCGAATCTTCCTTGAAGAGCATCTTACCGCCGTCGGCCATCACGTGGAAAATGCCGAGGCGCTGCAGGAACTTGCCGACAAAGGGAATCCACGCGACCCAAGGCACGATGGCGCGGTTGGGGCCGGGACGGTCTTGAATCCAAGCGGCGACTTTGCGCTCGGCCATCGAACAGGCGCCGGCGATCGGGAAGATCACCATAATGACAGCGAGGCCTTTGATCAGGCCCTGGATCACCGGATGAAGCTGGAAGAAGAAATCGAACATGTCGGAATCTTAGAGGGAAGAAACGGCTACGAGCGCTCCGCCGAAACCCGCGAGCACGCCACCGGCGATGCGCATTTTGGCGTAATTTTGCTTCTCGATGGCGAGCGTGCGCTCGTCGGATTTGCGCTTCGGGGTCGTGGCTTCGGTCTTGTCCTTCATGCGCTGGGCGAAGCCGAAAAGCGCGAGGCCGCAGAAGAAGAACATGAGGCCAAGAGCGAGGATAGGAGTGGCGCGGCTCATGGTAATCAGGCTTTCGCGGCCACAGCGGCGCCAGCGACGGCGGGTTTGAAGTGGAGCGTCTCGCCTTCGACGAACGGCAGCGCCGCGAACGGCGTGGCGTCGAGGAGGAGGCCGGTTTCGGGAAGGTTGGCGTAGGTGATCGGGGCGAGATTCGGAATCTCGGCGGCCAGGAGCTTCCAAACGGAGCCGAGGTCGGAGGCGACCGTGGCACCGGCGGCGGCAGCGAGCTTGGCGAGGACGATCAGGTCGTTCGTCGCGCCCTGCGGACCGGGGACAGCCTGGGCAAACTTCTGGAGTCGGAACTGCTGATTCACGAACGTGCCGTTCTTCTCAAACACGGAAAGCGTCGGGAGGACGACCTTCGCGGCGGCGCTCGTGGCGTTGGCGTGGGTGCCGAGGTAGACGATGGCGACTTTCGCGAGCTGGGCCGCGGTGAGGCCGGCGGCGGCGAGGTCTTCGCCCACCGAGACGACGACTTTGACTTTGCCGGCGTCGATCGACGCGGCGAGGTCGGTGAGTTTCTGCGACGGCAACGCGGCGATGAGACCGGTGACGAGGGCGCCGCGAACATTGGGATTCTTGTCAGCGGAGACGAGGAGCTTGTCCCCCTGCCCTACCCGGCTCACGAGCGCAGTCGTGGCCTTGAGCGCGGCGGCGAGTTTCTTGGTGAGGAACTGTTCCTCCACGCTGCTGCGGCCGGAACCGACGACGGCGACAGGCCCTTGTTTAAACACCTCGGCCGCGCGGGCGACGAGGGCATCAACCGTCTCGGCCGAAGTGAGGCGGTCGGGGGCCTTGAGGGCCTTGAAGAGCTCTCGGCCGGAATCGGGCATCCACGTGTCATTCACGTCGTCGTTGCGACGCGGTGTGATGCGGTAGATCTGGCCTTCACGGGACCAAACGACGGTGTTGGCTCCGACGGAGGTCTCGGTGTCGATGCTGTTGGTCTGCTTGAGAAACCAGACGCGCATCTTGAAACGGAAATCAGTGCTGGTGAGCGCGCCGACGGGGCAGATGTCGACGGTGTTAAGCGAGTAGTTGTTCGCGAGCTGCTTGCCAGGGAAGCAGGTGAGCGTCGAGTAGCTGCCGCGGTCGACGAAACCAAGGACGTCGTCCTTGGCGATTTCCTTGGAGAAGCGGATGCAGCGGGAGCAGAGGATGCAGCGTTCGTCGTCGAGGGTGACGCGCGGCCCGAGCTGGGTGCGCTTCGGCTTCACGTTCTTCTGCTCGACAAAACGCGAGTAACCGCGGCCGTAGCCGGTGGACTGCTCCTGGAGCTTGCACTCGCCGGCTTGATCGCAGATCGGGCAATCGAGCGGGTGATTGATCAGGAGGAACTCCATGACGCCTTCGCGGGCGTCCTTCACCATCGGGGAAGTCGTCTTAACGTGCAGGCCGGGCGAAACGTTCGTGCCGCAGCCGATCTGGGGGCGCGGGATCCAGTTGATCTTCTGCTTGCCGGTGGCCGGGTCCATGATCGGCGCCTTGGTGGCGGGATCGACGGCGGGCATGCCCATCTCGATGAGACACATGCGGCAATTGCCCACGATCGAGAGCTTCGGGTGGTAGCAATAGTGCGGCACGTCGACGTTCACGAGGCGGGCGGCCTCGATGACGTTGGTGCCCTTGGGCACGGCGATCTCCTTGCCGTCGATGTTGACGGTGACGAGGTCGGGTTTGGGCGGAGCGATCATCGGAGCAGGAAAAGGTTAGACGAGTTCGTGCGCGCCGGCGGGCTTCGCGGTTTTCTTGGTCTCAGGATACGACTTAAACTCATCGCCGAATTTCGCGATGAAGCTCTGGGTCGGCCACGAGCAGGCTTCGCCGAACGCGCAGATGGTGCGACCGGGAATCTGGTCGGCCACGCTCTTGAGGAGCGCAGCGTCTTCATTGCGGGCCTGGCCGTGAACCATGCGCGTGGTGATCTTCTTCATCCACAGCGAGCCTTCGCGGCAGGGTGTGCACTGGCCGCAGCTCTCGTGGGAGTAGAACGCGTTAATGTTGGCGAGGGCTTCGACCATGTTGACGGTGTCGTCCATGACGATGACGCCGCCGGAGCCGCCCATCGTGCCAATCATGCCGAGCGAATCGAAATCCATCGGCACATCCTCAACGCCCCAATCGTAGTCGACCATCTCGGCACCGACCTTGCGTTTGCCTTTGAAGCGTTCGCCGAAGCGGAGAATTTTCGCGGAGGAGCCGCCGGGGATGACGGCCTTGAATTTGCGACCGGGGAGCGGACCGCCGCAGACCTCGTTGAGGAGCTGGCCCATCGTGATCTTGCCGGCCTCGAACTCGTAGTATCCGGGGCGCTGCACGTGACCGCTGACGCAGAAGATACGCGTGCCGGTGTTGTTGGGCGTGCCGATCTTGGCGTAAGCCTCGCCGCCGTGCTCCGCGATATACTTCACGTGGCAGAGCGTCTCGACGTTGTTCACGATCGTCGGGCACTGGTAGAGGCCGAGGACCGCGGGAAAATAGGGGGGCTTAATGCGCGGGTTAGCGCGTTTGCCTTCGAGCGACTCGATCAGGCCGGTCTCCTCGCCGCAGATGTAGGCGCCGGCACCGCGGTGGACGAAGATGTCGCAGGAGTAAGTTGTGCCGAGAATGTTCTTCCCGACGAAACCGGCGGCGCGAGCCTCGGCGATCGCCTTCTCCAAAATGCGTGCGCCGTGGGGCATCTCACCGCGGATGTAAATATAGGCCTGCTTCACGTTGTTCGCGAAGCACGAGATCATCGTGCCCTCGATCAACTGATGCGGGTCCTGATGCATGATGTAGCGGTCCTTGAAGGTGCCGGGCTCGGACTCGTCCGCATTGACGATCAGGTAAATGGGTTTGCCGCTCTTGCGGTCGACGAGGCCCCATTTCACGCCGCAGGGGAAACCGGCGCCACCGCGACCGCGGAGGCCGGACTTCTTCACTTCGTCGATGAGTTCCTCGGGCTTGCGGGTGACTGCCTTCTTGAGGACTTCGTAGCCGCCGTGGCGGACGTAGCAGCCGATGTCGTTCGAGTAACCGGCCTCGTCGATGTGCTGGAAGATGATGCGGCGTTGAGCAGGAGCGGCCATGGTGATTAGCGTTTCTTCGCTTCGGCTTTGATCTGATCGCTGAGCTGTTTCGCTTTCGCGCAATCAACCTTCTCATGGAGGTCGTCGTCGATGAGGACCACCGGCGCAGTGCCGCAGCTGGCGAGGCACTCGACAAAATCGACCGTCACCTCGCCGTCCGGTGAGACTTCGCCCCGGTGCGTGTTGAATTCCTTCTCGAACTGCTCGCAGGTCTTGTAGCCGCCCATGAGCGCGCAAGAGAGCGTGCGGCAGACTTTAATGTGCCGGCGACCAATCGGCTTCTGCCGGAACATCGGGTAGAAGGTGACGACCTCGAGCACGTTGATCGGCTGGAGCTCGAGTTTCGCCGCGACCCACTCGCACGTGTCCGGAGGAAGATAGCCAATGTCCTCTTGAATGAGGTGCAGCAACGGGAGCGTGGCGCTGCGCTTCACCGGGTAATGCGTGATTACCTCGTCGATGCTTTGGAGAGTGGCGGGCTTGAGATTCATCGAGCTGGATTCGCGGAAAACTTAGCGGTCGCACTCACCCATCACGAAGTCGAGCGAGCCGAGCAGCGTGACGACATCGGACATCATGGTGCCGACGCAGACCTTGGGCAGAATGGACAAATTGCAGAACGAAGGGGAGCGGATCTTCATGCGCCAAGGAACGCCGCCGCCCTTGCTCACGATGTAGAAGCCGAGAGCACCCTTGGGATTCTCCGCCTCGAAGTAAACCTCACCTGCCGGGATTTGCGGACCCTCGGTCACGATCATGAAGTTTTGAATCAACTCCTCCATCGAGGTCAGGATCTTGTCCTTCGGCGGCGCGAAAATCTTGCGGGCGTCCTTCGCATACCAGTCACCACTCGGGAACTTGGCGACAACCTGACGGATAAGGCGGACGGATTGGCGCATTTCCTCGCCGCGACAGAGATAACGGTCGTAGCTGTCTCCCTTGGAGCCGACGGGGACATCGAACTCATACTGCTCGTAACCCGAGTAGGGCTTGTCCTTGCGCAGATCGAATGCGACGCCCGAACCGCGGAGATTTGGACCCGTAAGACCGTAAGCGAGCGCGTCCTCTTTGGTAATGATGCCGACCCCGACGGTGCGGTCTTGGAAGATCTTGTTACGAGTGAGGAGCGAGAGCGTTTCCTCCAGCGCCGGCTCGAACTGGTCACAGAACGCAATCACGCGGCCCAACCAACCGTCGGGAATATCACGGCTGACGCCGCCAATGCGGGTATAACTCGTGGTGAACCGCGCGCCGGTGAGCTCTTCGAAGAGTTTGTAGAGGTGTTCGCGCTGATTGAGTGAATGCACCAGCACGCTCCATGCGCCGACATCGAGGCCGAAAGCGCCGAGTCCCATCAAATGCGCGGAGATGCGGGCCATCTCGGCCGTGAGCACGCGGATCGCCTGGCACCGCGCTGGGACTTCGAGTCCGGCGAGACGCTCGACCGCGATGGCGTAAGCCATGTTGTTGGCGAGCGGCGCAAGGTAGTCCAACCGGTCCGTGTAGGGCACGAACTGGTTGTAGGTCATGTTCTCGGCGATCTTTTCGTCGCCGCGGTGCAGATAGCCGACGATCGGATCGCACTTCGTCAGCACCTCGCCGTCGAGTTCCATCTGGAGACGCAGGACGCCGTGGGTGGACGGGTGCGACGGCCCCATGGAGAGGGACATTTTCTCGGGCGCGAATTCCTGCTCGGCGCCGGCGGCTTTGGCCGCGCTGTCTGGAAAGGCAAAATCAGTGGCCATGGCGTCGATAAATCAGGCTCCGGGTTTCTCGCTACGCTCGTTCCAGCTCTCGTCTTTGGCCCGCGGTTCGGCCTCGGTGAGATTCATCTCGCCGACCGAAGCAACGAAGGGGCCACCGGCCATCGGGGCTGGGATAACCTTGGCCTTGGTCTCTTCGGCGATCTCCAAGTCCGGCAACGCCGTCTCGATTCCCGCCAGCGGGAACTCCTTGCGCAGCGGGTGATAGGGATAGCCGTCCCACATCAAGATGCGGCGGAGGTCAGGATGCCCCTCAAACTTGATGCCAAACATGTCGTAGGTCTCGCGCTCATGCCAATTAGCGCCGGGCCAGAGCGGAACCACGCTCGGCACGGTGGGCGCAGCGTCATCGCCGGTGCAAGGGGTCGCCACGCGCACGGCGGCGTTCGAGGTAGTAGAATAGAGGTGATACACAGCCGTGAACCGCGGCGAGGCTCCCTCCGCCCAATCGATCGCGGTCACATCTGAAAGGAGATCGAACGCGTACTCATCGCGCAGCGTCTTCAACACCGCGAGTAATTCGGCCGTCGGCACGTCGACCGCCGGGCAGTCGCGGCTGGCACGGTCGGTGACCTGCGGGAATTTGGCCTTGAGGGCGGTGATGGCGTCAGCGGAAGCAGACATCGTGAAGTGTGGGAGGATCGCGATGCGGGCTTAAGTCGAAGCGGTGAAGAGCTGCCCGGCCGAGTGCTCGGTCTTGATCTTGCTCTGCAGCTTGATCAACGCATCGAGCAGCGCCTCGGGACGAGGAGGGCACCCGCTCACGTAGACGTCGACCGGGATGATGCGATCCACGCCCTGGAGCGTGGCATAGCTGCGATACATACCACCGGAGCTGGCGCATGCGCCCATCGCGATGACCCACTTGGGCGACGTCATCTGGTCGTAAATGCGCCGCACCACCGGAGCCATTTTGTAGGTCACCGTTCCGGCGACGATCATGCAGTCCGCCTGGCGGGGCGAAAAGCGCATTACCTCGGCGCCAAAGCGCGCGATATCGAACCGACCATTGCCCACCGCCATGAGTTCGATGGCGCAGCAGGCCAAACCCATCGGCATCGGCCAAACGGAGTTGGTCCGGATCCAGTTAATAACCGCATCGGCCCGAGACACTATGACCTCGCCCTCAATCTTGCCGTTGAAAGCCAGTTCAGTGTTGGAGGTGACCATGGTGGACATGCGTTAGCAAAGTTTAGAGTCGTCCGCAGGGTTGGTGCCATGCCGGGCCCGCGCAAGACGGTTTTCCAAAAACTTCCGGCCATCATCCGGGTTAGAAGCCGCAACCGGCGGCGGCAAAAGCCGCGCTTCGCTTGCGGTCAACCCTACGGCCACCAACGCCCCCGATTGTCCTGATCATCGAAATATCGCACGCAATCCGGTCAAAGCGCCTAAATTTCCCGCGCTCGCACGAAACTGAAAACGCCATTCGACGCCCCGCGCCTCACCGAGCGACCCGACATCTACACCAGCAGGATCGCGCGATCGGCCCTCAAGGGCATACCCCACCCTGCGCGGTAACCGTATCCCTCGTCCAGTTCGCGCGGTATCGCGCTTTCAGGGCGTAAAATAAAAAGGATCGGGAAACTTGAAGGTTCTTTCGGCGTGGCCACCCACGAGGTCGCTCACCTGATCGCCCAAACTGGCCACAATCACGAAGCCGCGGCGCACGATCTTTTCGCGCTCCGCCGTCTTGAACGCAGTCGCAGTGCCCTTCCATGCGTCCGGCTTCATGATGAGTGCCGCGCACTCGGCACAATCGATCGCACGGAGATTTCGTTCGGTCGCCTCGCGTAGGCGTTCGCGACGGCCGGTGATGAAGAATATCTCGATGCCGAGGCGGCGCGCCGTGCGATAGACCGCACGGACCGGCTCAATCGCCGTCGCTTTGCCTTGGGCCATCCAAGCATTCCAGCGGGCATCGCTCCCGCCGATATCCTCCTCTGCGATGAACGCCCAGTTGGACCACAGCGTCTCATCCAAATCGAAAACGACCGCGAGACGCTCCCCGCTGGTTCGCTGCGCCGCCCGAGCAATCAACCAGGCATCAGCTCTCGCCGCCTCTGCCGCCATCGCCGCGGCATATTCGCCCGACTGCACATAGGCCCGAATCTCGTTCTTCAGCTCATCGATATTGCGCGGTTCCGCTGCGAGCGAGGCAGAGGAGAAGAAGCTACAAACAAAAATCAGCAGGAAAATCCGCATGGCGAAGTCCGCTGAAGGGAGCGCCCAACGACTCAGTATGTCAACGGAGCGAACCGGCGCCCCGAGAGCTCTGTCCAGGCTTAAACATCTACATGCCCGGACGTTTTTATAGGCAATTTCACATAGAACAAACATCCGTTGGCACTTGATCCATGGGTGTTTAACTCCGAGCTTATCAGCGCGCTGATTTTCGCTATAAGTCGTCACTTTCTCCGCACATTTCTTACCGTTGCATTCATTTTATCTTCCCTAGGTGCGAGAGCTCAGTCGCTCGTCCACGCCTACTATTTCATCGGCAATCTGAAAGACTTCGTTGGTTCGGCGACGCTGACCAATCCCTAAGGCGGCAGCCTCGCCACCACGAACGGCTACTATACCTTCAGCGCAGGACAGGGACTAGGTTTCGTGAGTGAGGTCGGATCGCAAAGCGTGTCTACCATAGCGCTGCGGTTCAGCTCCGATTCGCTCAGCGGCTATCAAAAGATCGGCGATTTCAAAAATCTCAGTTCCGACAGCGGTTTCTACACCCTCAACTCCGCCTTCAAATTCTATAACGCCTCGGGCTCCTCCGGATCCACAACCGCCAATACTAGCCTCGACGTCGTGCTCACTCGCTCAAGTTCCCGCACTGTAAATGCCTACGTGGGCAACAACTTCACCCCGATTATCAGCTTCAGCAACACTGGAGATATTGGCGTCTCCAACGCGGTCTCCAACCAATCGATCCTATGGTTTTTCAAAGATGACAACAGCCGAAGCAAACAGAGATCGGGCCGCATCGACTCCCTCGTGATCTACAAAGGCGCCCTGAGCGGAGCCCAGATCGCCTCCGGCAGGGTCACAAGTGCGCCCACCACAATTCCCGAACCAGCGACGGTGGGGGCATGAATGGGCGCTGGAGGACTCATCGGGGCAGTCCTATGGCGGCGGCGACAAAGTCGACGGTAAACGATTTCCGGCCATCGAGAACCCGGCTTCCACGGTCCGGCTTCCCACTGCAGGTGAACCGGACCATTCAGACCCATTCAAGGAGCAGCTGCGCCGACTTTCGTGCCGAAGAGCCAGGTTTGCTTGAGCGCCGGGAGCGACTTCAGAGGGGCGATGCCCGCCTCGTCCACGGCAGTCGCCGTGAGGTTGAGCGACTCGAGTTTCTTCAAGGTAACGAGCTTGGCCACGCCCGTCGACGTGACGGCAGTGCGAGTCAGATCGAGGGTGCGCAACTCGACAAACGTTGCGAGTGCCGCGAGGCCGGCGTCGGTGACCTTGGTGCGAGCCAACTCGGCCTCGACGATCAGATCGGCGACCGGCGCGAGTTTCGCGAGCGTGGCATCATCACAGAGCCCGGGCGCGCTCGCCGTGCGGAGCACCAGTCCATCCGTGCCGAGACGCGAGCGGGGCACGAGGCGTATGCCCAGCGTTTTTTCCAGCGCAGCAATCTCCGCGCGACGTGGTTGCCAATCAGCCGTGAGCGCAGGTGTCGGTGCCTTGGGCGCAGCGAGCGCAGGCGCACCTTTGACGGCAGAAGCAGGCGTGCGGTCGTCAGCTCCGGCGGCGATCCAGAGTTCGAGCACCTTCACTTCGGCTGGCTTTAGCGGGGGCTTGCTGTCGGCCGGCATGAAATCCTCGTCCTCGGGGTGCAGGGTCACGCGAACGTAGAGCTCGCTGTCTTTCGGATCACCGGCTTTGACGACCGCGCCGTTTTTCCCGCCTTTCACGAGCTCGGCGAACGAGTCGAGGCGCAGGTCGCCTTTCTGTTTTTTGGCCCCGTGGCAGACGACGCAGTTCTTATCAAGGATCGGCGCGACCCGCTGGGCATAGAAACTATCCTCGCCCCGGACGAATGTAGCCAAGGCCCCGAACGCGCAGAGAGCAGACCACGCGGGACAGCGGAGAAAATTAGGCCAGGATTTCATTGATGACGCGGGACGGGAGGACGCCGGTGAGCTTCTGGTCGAGACCCTGGAATTTGAAACTGAGGCGATTGTGATCGATGCCGAACTGGTTGAAGATCGTGGCGTGGAGATCGCGGATGTGCACGGGGTCCTTCACGATATTGTAGGAGAAGTCATCGGTCTCGCCGTAAGAGATGCCAGGCTTCACGCCGCCGCCGGCCATCCACATGCTGAAGCAGCGGGGGTGATGGTCGCGACCATAGTTGGTCGGCGTGAGCGTGCCCTGCGAGTAAACGGTGCGGCCAAACTCTCCGCCCCAGACGACGAGTGTGTCGTCGAGCATGCCGCGCTGCTTAAGGTCGGTGATGAGGGCGGCGGTCGCTTGGTCGGAGTCTCCGCACATGATTTTGATGCGCTCGGGGAGCTGGGAGTGATTGTCCCACGTGCGAAGAAAGACCTGCGAGAAACGCACTCCGCGCTCGGCAAGGCGACGCGCCATCAGGCAGTTGTAGGCATAGGTGCCGGGTTCCTTCGCCTTCGGTCCGTAGAGTTCCCACGTGGACGCGGGCTCGTCAGAGAAATCCGTCAACTCAGGCACGGAGGTCTGCATGCGGAACGCCATCTCGTATTGGGCGATGCGGGCGTTGATTTCCGGATCGCCGACGCGGTTGAAGAGATCGCTGTTGAGGCTGTTGACGCCGTCGATCATCGCGCGGCGGACCTCGCCATCGATGCCAGTCGGGTTGTTGAGATACAGGACGGGATCGGCGCCGGAGCGCAGTGAGACGGCGGCGTGCTCGGGCGAGAGAAAGCCGGAGGACCAAAGGCGGTTGGAGAGCGCCTGCACGTTGGTGCGCACGGGCATCTTCGACGTCATCACGACAAAAGTGGGCAACTCGTCATTGATCGCACCGAGACCGTAGGAGAGCCACGCACCGAGGGACGGCTTACCGGGGAACATATTTCCCGTGGTGATCGAGAGGATCGCAGGCTCGTGGTTGATCGCTTCGGTGTGCAGCGATTTGATAACACAAAGGTCGTCGACGACCTTGGCGGTGTGGGGCAGCAGCTCCGAGACCCACGTGCCGGATTTTCCGTGCTGCGCAAACTTGTAGAGACTCGGCGCAACCGGTAGGCGCGCCTGGCTCGCCGTCATACCGGTGAGCACCTGACCACCGCGCACGGACTCGGGGAGGTCCTTGTCGAACATCGGCGCGAGAGCGGGTTTGTAGTCCCACGTCTCAAACTGCGATGGCGCACCGGCCATGAAGAGGTAGATCGCACGCTTTGCCTTGGGCGCGAAATGGGGGCGCAAATCCAGACCAGCCGCGGGTGCGGGCGCGTCCGCGGCCAACAAATGGGGCGCGGAGCGACCGAGGAGCGTCGCGAGGCCGGCAGCGCCGAGGGCTTTGACGCCGCGACCGAGGAAGTGGCGGCGCGTCTCGGCGGTGAGCCATTCGCGCTTCAAGCTCTGGGGCAGACCGGGCAAGTCCCAGACCGTGGGATTTTCGCCGCAGTGGTCGGAGCAATTATGAAAATCGGGAGAGTGCATGGCGGGCCTGGGGCAAAATTTACTTCGTGAGGAACTCGTCGAGGTTGAGGAACTGGCTCGCGACCATCGTCCACTCGGCGAGCTCGGCCGGGTTGAGCGATGGCTCAACGGGCGAGTCACCGATCGCGAGCACGGCTTTCGTGGCATCGGCATTGCCGGCAAACTTGGCGCGGAATTTTTCCGCGGTTTTCGTGAGCGCATCCGACTCGCGCGGCGAGAGCGGGCGACTCAGCGTCGTGCGCGCCATGAAGTCGAGGCGGGCACCAGCGGCCGGGGCGGCGAGGAGCGCACGCTCGGCGAGCTTGCGGGCGGCCTCGACCCATTGCGGGTCGTTCATCGTCACGAAGGCCTGGAGCGGGGTGTTGGTGCGTGCACGACGCACACACGCGACTTCACGCGACGTTGCGTCGAACGTCTCGAGTGCCGCCGGCGCCGAGGCGCGTTTCCAGAAAGTATAGACGCTGCGTCGGTAGAGGCCCTCGCCCTTGTCAGGCGTGTAGATTTTCGTGTTCGACTCGGGCATCGCGACTTCCTCCCAGATGCCGGCGGGCTGGTAGGGTTTCACCGAGGGACCACCGATCTTCTCGACGAGGAGGCCGGAGGTCGCGAGGGCACTGTCGCGCAGCATCTCCGCGTCCATGCGGAAACGAGGGCCGCGGGCGAGCAGGCGGTTGGAGCCGTCGCGGGCAATGACCTCAGGCGTAACGCTCGCAGACTGACGGTAGGTCGAGGAGGTGACGAGCAGGCGGTAGAACTTCTTCACATCCCAGCCGCTTTCACGGAACTCCACCGCGAGCCAGTCGAGCAATTCAGGATGCGAGGGGCGGTCGCCCATCACGCCGAAATCGCCGGCGCTTTCGACGATGCCGCGGCCAAAAACCTCCTGCCACATGCGGTTGACGACGACGCGCGCCATCAGCGGCTGCGCAGGTGAAAGGAGCCATTCGGCGAGGCCAAGGCGATTGGCGGGGGCACCGGCCGGGAGCGGCGACAACACGTGCGGGAGAGTTGGTCCGACTCGCTCCGAGCGAGCGTAGTAGTCGCCGCGTTTGAGAATGTCGGAATAAGCCGGCGAGGGTTTCTCGAGCGCGATGAGCGTGGCGACGCCGTCCTTGGCCAAAATCTCAAACGCGGAGTCGTGCGCGGCGAGGGCCGCGTTGAGCGACTTGGCGACCGGATCGACCTCGCCGAGGAAGTAGCGATCGGCGGCGATGAAGGCTTCATCGGTCGACCACTTACGAGGATCGGGCTGCCGCGCAACGATCTCGGCCGCGATCTCCTCGAAGGGGAGGCGCGCAACTTCCTCCGCGGCGAGTGCGCGACGGTAAAAACGCACATCCTGAAAGCGGGTCTCGCGCATGG
>CANGHW010000047.1 GCA_947453695.1 Opitutia bacterium | reverse complement strand
GGCCGGCGACCAATTCGGCAGCGCCGTCGCCGTCTCGGGCGGCACCGTCGTCGCCAGCAGCCCGTTGGAAAACAGCGACGCCACCGGCGTGAACGGCAACCAGTTCAACACCTTTGCCCAGAATTCCGGCGCCGCCTACGCCTTTTTCTTCCCCCTCGCCCCGACCATCGCGGCTCCCACCGGCACCGGCATCGCCCAGACCACCGCCACGCTCGGCGGTGAGCTGACGGCTGACAACGGCGCTGCGATCACCGAGCGCGGCATCGTCTACGCGCCCACCGCCACCAATGCCGCCCCGCGAATCGGCGGCACGGGCGTCACCAAACTCGCCGCCACCGGCACCGCGCTCGGCGCCTTCACCGTCGATGCCACCGGCCTCACTCCCGCCACCGGCTACAGCTACTCGGCCTACGCCACCAACGCCGTCGGCACCACCTACTCGCCGGCCGCCAACTTCACCACGGAGGCCTCCAATCCCACCGTCGCCTCCGTCGCCGTGCCCGCCGCCGTCACCGCGAAACTCGGCGCCACACTCGACTTCACCATTAACTGGTCTGCGGCCGTCAACGTCGTGACCACCGGCGGCACGCCCACCCTCGCGCTCACCGTTGGCAGCACCACCCGCACGGCCAGCTACGTCTCCGGCAGCGGCACCACGGCCCTCGTCTTCCGCTACACCGTCCAGGCCGGCGACCTCGACATCGATGGTATCACCGTCGGCGCGCTCGCCCTCAGCGGCGGCACGATCAAGAGCACCTCGGCGGCCGATGCCATCCTCACCCTCAACAGCGTCGGCTCCACCGCCAGCGTCAATCTCGACGGCGTCGCTCCCGCCGCCCCGGTGATCACCGGCATCGCCGACGACACCGGCGCCAGCGCCACCGACGGCATCACCAAGGACCCGACCCTCATCCTCAACGGCACCGCCGAGGCCAACGCCACCGTCACCCTCTCCAAGGGCGGCAACGTCATCGGCACCACCACCGCCAACGGCTCCGGCGCCTGGTCCTTCGACTACACCGCCACCACCCTCGGCAGCGGCGAACACAGCTTCACCGCCACCGCCACCGACCTCGCAGGCAACACCGGCGTCGCCTCGGCCACCTACCTTGTCACCATCGACACCACGATCACCGCCCCGGTGATCACGGCGATCACCACTGACACCGGCAGCAGCTCCACCGATCGCATCACGCGGGACAACACCCTCGTCCTCACCGGCACCGCCGACGCCAACACCACGGTCACCGTGCTGCGCAATGGTCTCGGCGCCCTCGGCACCACCACCGCCAACGGCTCCGGCGCCTGGTCCTTCGACTACACCGGCACCACCCTCCCAGATGCGGTCTACCTCTTCACCGCCACCGCCACCGACACCGCCGGCAATGCGAGTGCTGCCTCGGCCGACTTCCCCGTCACCATCGACACGGCCGCACCCACGCTGACCGCCGTCACGATCGCCTCGAACAACATCGCCGCGGCGCGCGCCAAGGTCGGTGACATCGTCACCGTGAGCTTCACCACCAGCGAGAACATCGCCGCGCCCACCGTCACGATCGCCGGCCGCACCGCCACCGTGAGTAGCAACGCCGCACTCCCGGCCACCTCGGATACCGTCCTCGCTCCCACCAGCTACACGGCCACCCTCACCCTCACCGCCGGCGACCCCGAGGGCCCCCTCGCCTTCTCGATTTCGTTCACCGACCTAGCCGGCAACGCCGGCACCGCGGTCACGACCACGACCAACAGCTCCTCCGTCACCTTCGACCGCACGGTGCCAACGCTTTCGCCTGTCGCCGTCACGTCCAGCAACGCCAACCCGGTCTGGGCTAAAGTCGGCGACACCGTCACCGTGAGTTTCAACGCCAGCGAACAGATCGCCACCCCCTCCATCACCATCGCCGGTCGCCTCACCACGGTCATTATCAGTGGCGCGATCCCAGCCGAATCCGGGGCCGCGCTCGCCCTCACCAACTACTCGGCTTCGACGACCATGCTGTCCGGCGACCCGGAGGGCCCCGTTGCCTTCTCGATCTCATTCGCCGATCTCGCCGGCAACGCCGGCACCCCCGTCACCGCCACCACCAACTCTTCCTCGGTGGCCTTTGACCAAACTGCTCCGGTCGTCACCAGCCCCGGCACGGCCAGCACGACCTACAAGGCAGCCTTCAGCTACACGGCGGCCGCTTCGGGCGCTGCGGTGCGCTACGGCGCCACCGACCTCCCCGCCGGCCTCACGATCAATCCCACGAGCGGCGCCATCTCCGGTGCCGCCACCACGAGCGGCAACTTCACCGTCGTCCTCTCTGCCACCGACGCCGCGGGTAACCAAGGCACCGCCAATCTCGCCCTCTCCATCGCCAAGGTAAACCTCACGGTCGCCGGCCTCACCGCCAACAGCCGCGTTTACGACGCCACCACCGTGGCCACGTTGAACACCGCCGCCGCGACCCTCGTGGGCGTGGTCGCGGGCGACACCGTCACCCTCGTCAAGAACGCCGCCATCGGCTCCTTCGCGACCAAGACCATCGGCACCGCCAAACCCGTGACCGTCGCCGGCCTCACGCTCGCCGTCGACGCCACCTCGGCCAACTACACCCTCACGCAGCCCGCCACCACGGCCGACATCACGGCCAAGCCCCTCACCGTCGCCGGCGCCACCGCCGCCAACAAGATCTACGACCGTAACTCCACCGCGACCTTGTCCTTCACCGGCGCCAGCCTCGTGGGCGTCGTCGCCGCCACGCCCGCGGAAGCGGTCTCTCTCGTTTCCAGCGCGGCCACCGGCACCTTCGCGAATGCCAACGCCGGGGCCGGCAAAACTGTCACCATCGTCGGACTCACCCTCACCGGCGCCGATGCTGGCAACTACACGTTGAGCCAACCGACCGCCACCGCGACGATCATCCCCGCCCCGGTCACCGTCGCGTTGACCAACCTCGCGCAGGTCTACGACGGCACACCTAAGCTGGTCGCCCTCACCGTCACGCCGTTTGCCACCGCCTCGCTTACCTACGGCAACAGCGGCACCGCCGCTCCGACGAATGCCGGCAGCTACACCGTCTCGTCCGTCGTCACCGACGGCAACTACAGCGGCAGCGCCACAGCCACCCTCGTGATCGCCCCGGCCACCCAGACCGTCACGTTTACCGCTCCCGCCGGCACGCCTACGGTCGGCACGCCGCTCTCGCTCACCGCCACCGCCAGCTCGGGCCTGCCCGTCACGTTCTCCGTGGTGAGCGGCCCCGCCTCGGTCAACGGGACCACGGTCTCCTTCCGCGCCGCCGGCAGCGTCGTCCTGCGCGCCACGCAAGCGGGCAACGACAACTACCTCCCCGCCTCGGCCGACCGCACGGTCGTGGCCACCGAGAACACCCAAAACCAGACCATCCAGCTCGACCCGATCGCCGACCACACGACCCGCGACGCGCCCTTCGCCGTGGTGGCCCGCGCCTCCTCCGGCCTGCCGGTCACGCTCCTCGTCGTCAGCGGTCCGGCCACCTTGTCCGGCTCCACGGTCGTGCTCACCGGCGCCCCCGGCACCGTCGTGCTCCAGGCCTCGCAAGCCGGCACGGCCACGATCCCGGCTGCACCGAACGTCATCGTCTCGTTCCGCGTCACTCCGTTCGTCGCCGACACCTTCTTCGGCGACCTGATCGATGACCCCGGCGTCCTCGGCGGTGCCTCCGGCCGCGGCGAATTCTTCGTCGCCGCCGGCGAACGCACCGTCACCGCCAAAACCGGTGACATCGCCGCCGCCTACTACAGCGACACCCGCCGCGGCACCGTCCTCATCGTCTCGGCCGCCCTCGGCCTCAACGTCTCCGTGGACTTCACCCTCAATGCCAACGGCACCTACAGCGCACCCTTCACCAGCGCCGGCCGCTCGCTCGAACTCACCGGCGCCCTCACCGGCAGCACCCTCACGGGACGCATCGCCGCCCTGCGGGTCGCCTTCTCCACTCCCGTCCAGGCCCGCACCGGCAACACCGCGGCGCTCGCCGGGTTTTACCAATCCACGAACGTCAACTCCTCCGGCGGTGGCACCACCACCGTCGTCGGCCCCAACGGTCAGGTGCTCGTGGTGACCTCCAGTGCCGTGGCCAGCACCGGCGCGCTCGGCACCATCACCGCCGACGGCAAGTTCGCCATCTCGGCCCCCGGCGCCACCATCGCCGGCGCGATCGACGCGACCACCACCTCAGTCTCCGGCACGATCGCCGCGCCCAACCAAGCCACGGTCAGCTTCTCCGGCATCTCCACCGCCGTCGCCCGCACAGACCGGATCGTCAACCTCTCGTCGCGCGTCCGCATCGCGCCGGCGGCGGGTCGCTCGCTGATCACCGGCTTCGTCGTCGGCGGCACCGCCCCGAAGCTCGTCCTCCTGCGCGGCGTCGGTCCCGCCCTCACCGCCTTCGGCGTCAGTGGCGCCCTCGTCAATCCGCGCCTGCAACTCTTCGACTCCACCGGCAAGGTCATCGCCGAAAACGACGATGCCCCCGGCGGTGACTCCGCGGCGATCGCCGCCGCCACCGGCGCCTTCGCCCTCGCCCCCGGCGCCAAAGACGCCGCCCTCGTCGCCACCCTCGCCCCCGGCGCCTACACCATGCAGGTCACCGCGGGTGCGGAAACCGGCGTCGGTCTCGCCGAGATCTACGACGGCAACACCTCCGGGACCGTCGAGCCCCAGCGCCTGGTCAACATCTCGACCCGTGGCACCGTCGAACCCGGCGCCGACGGCCTCTTGATCGGCGGCTTCGTCATCACCGGCAACACCCCCAAACGCGTCCTCGTCCGCGGCATCGGCCCCGGACTCGGTGCCTTCGGTGTCCCCGGCACGCTCGCCGACCCGCGCCTCGCGGTCTTCAGCGGCTCCACCGTCATCGCCCAAAATGACGACTGGTCGGTGCCCACGCCGCTCAGCACCCAGCAGGCCGCCGCCACCGCCGCCGAGCTCACCACCGCCGCGCAGGCCACCGGCGCCTTCGCCCTCGGTGCCGGCGCCAAGGATGCCGCCGTGATCATCACCCTCGCCCCCGGCGCCTACACCGCCCAGGTCTCCGGCACCACCACCGGCACCGCCCTCGTCGAAGTTTACGAAATTCCTTAAACCTTCGCCGCCTCACCGCCCGCCCCCACTCGTAGCCCGGTGCTTCAGCCCGGGCTCAGCGCCTCACAACCGGCCGGATTACCTCCGGCCGGTTTTTTATTTTCCGTCTCAGCCTGCACCACCCCGCGCTTGTAACCATTCGGTGCGTCTTGCAACGTCGCGCCCCGTTCACGCCCCCTCGTCCGTTCGTTCCCCCGGCCAGACTTACCCTCTCCCTTCGACTGCCATGCCCTCCACCCCTGTCCGCACCCTGCTCGCCTTCGTCTGCGCCGCGCTCCTCACCGCGCTGCCCGCCTTCGCCCAACCCGCCGCCGGCACCATCGTCGGCCGCGTCTTCAATCCCGCCACCGGCGAATATCTCCGCAACGCCCAGATCCGCATCGTCGAGAGCGGCGACACCGTGATCTCCGAAGACGAGGGCGCCTTCCGCCTCTCACCCGTCCCCGCCGGTCGCGTCACCGTCGAGGTCAGCTACACCGGTTACCGCAAGGTCACGGCCACCGTCGACGTCACCGCCGGCGCCACCGCCACGAAGAATTTCGAGCTCGTCAGCACGCTCCAGGACGCCTCCTCCGGCCCCATGGCCGACAGCACCGTTAAGCTTCAGGCCTTCACCGTCGCCACCGACCGCGAGGGCGCCGCCAAGGCCATCATGGACCAGCGCAAATCCATGAACGTCACCAACACCGTCGCCTCCGATGCCTTCGGCGACAACGCCGAGGGCAACATCGGCGAATTCCTCCGCAACATGCCCGGCGTCGACCTCGACCTCTTCTACGGCGAGGTCCGCAACGTCCGCCTCCGCGGCCTCGGCTCCGAATACACCTCCGTCACCGTCGACGGCGTCTCCCTCGCCTCCGCCGATGCCAACGCCGGCGCCGCCGGCAATGCCCGCGCCTTCACCATGGAGATGGCCTCCCTCAACAGCATGGAGTCCATCGAGGTCTCCAAGACCGTCTCCGCCGACGTCGATGCCAACGCCTCCGCCGGCACCATCAACCTCAAGACCAAGCGCGCCTTCGACCGCGCCGGCCGCCGCGTCTCCTGGCAGGTCAACTTCGCCGCCCACTCCGAGGCCTTCAATTTCGATAAAACCCGCGGGCCGAATGATTCCGGCACGTTCTACAAACTCCGCCCCGGCGGGATTTTTGAATACTCCGATGTCTTCCTCAACAAGCGCCTCGGCGTCGTCCTCAACATCAGCGAGTCCAACGTCTACCAGGAGACCATGATCTCCACCCTCACCTACAATCGCACCCCGACCACCACCGACTCGCGGCCCGAGGTCATCACCGCCCTCAGCTTCCAGCACGCCCCGCGCTTCAACAAGCGCTTCGCCACCACGCTCACCACCGACTACAAGCTCACCCCCAAGTTGGCTCTCTCCCTCGGACTCGTCTACAACTACGCCGACCTCTGGACCCCCCAGCGCACCGTGACGTTTAACACCGGCTCGCGCGCCCTCGTCACCGGCAATCCCTACACCGACTTCACCACCAACTCCACCGCCGCGAGCGTCGTCGCCAATCCCGTCGCCGTGTCGAAAATGGGCGAGACCACCACCGTCGTCCCGAAGCTCTTCTACACCTCGGGCAACTTCGAACTCGAAGCCAAGTTCGCCTTCTCCGATGCCACGAGCTGGTATGACCCGCTCACGCACCGCAACGCCGTCCGCGACGTCAACAGCCCCACCGTCAACGGCGCCAACTTCCGCGCCACTCGCTCTTCTCCCGAGTCCAACGACTGGCACTTCACCCAAATCTCCGGCCCCGATATCGCCAACGGCGCCAGCTACACCTACGCCGCCGGCACCGCTCCGGTCTCGCTCAACGACGGCCGCTTCTCCCGCTCCGACATGGCCAGCGGCGAAATCATCGGCACGCTGAAAACCCGCCGCTTCCTCCCCGTCATCTGGAAGGCCGGCATCAAAGACCGCTACGAGCTCCGCAAATTCGAGGACGACCAACTCGCCCGCCGCGCCGACTACTACGGCAATGGCACCACCCCCATCGTCAACGGCCCGTGGGCCAACTACCGCTCCGGCTACGAATACGACTTCGGCATCACCAACGGCAGCATCACGTCCATCTCGGGCGGCAAGGTCTTCATGACCGACCTCGAGCGCGTCGCCCAAGTCTACAATGCCAACCCCACCGCCTTCCGCCAGAATCTCAACGCCGCCAACTACTACACCGCCTACGTCGCCAACCATAAGCGCTACGAGGAAGACATCCGCGCCGGCTTCGCCATGGCCGACACCGTCCTCGGCGCCTTCAAATTCCGCGCCGGCCTTCGTTGGGAGCAGACCAACACCGACGCCACCGAATACGACCCGCGCACGCCCGCCGAGACGCGCGCCGCCGGCTTCCCCGTCGCCAACGGCCGCGCCACCACCATCCCCGGCCTCCAGTTCCAATACTTCTCCCAGCCCCAGATCCACCGCACCGGCCTATACGACAACTTCTTCCCCAGCGGATCCGTGAAATACCGCTTCTCCGACAACCTCAGCCTCCACGTTGGCTACAGCAGCACCATCAAGCGCCCCACCTACGCCAACCTCGTCGGCGTCTGGAGCATCAACGACGTCAACCAAACCGTCACCGCGCCCAATCCCAACCTCGCCCCCGAGACCTCCGACAACTACGCCGCCCGCCTCGCCTACTACTTCGAGCCCGTCGGCCAGCTCAGCGTCAGTCTCTTCCAAAACCGCGTGAAGGACCTGCACATCGCCAAGACCATCCCGCCCCAGGAATTCGGCTACAACGGCGACGACGATCTCTCCAGCTACCGTTTCGTCACCACCGGCAACAGCGACACCCGCGTCCAAATCCGCGGCATGGAGGTCGAATACAGCCAGTCCCTCTCCTTCCTCCCGCAGCCGTTCAAGCGCCTCTCCGTCCGCGCCGCCTACACCCGCAACTACGCCGAGATTATCACCATCAACCTCGCCCCGCACATGGTGTCCAGCGGCCTCAACTACGCGCTCGGTCGCTTCTCCACCAACGTCAACTGGACCTGGTCTGACGACGTCCCCCTCTCCAACACCGGCCTCAGCTACCGCCGCCACCGTTCCAACCTCGACGCCGGCGCCGCCTGGCGCCTTACCAACCACCTGAGCCTCAGCGTCAACGCCCGCAACCTCACCAATACCCCCTACATCAACATGCAGGTGGTCGCCCCCACCGCCCCCGTCTGGACCCGCAATGAGACCACCGGCGTCTCCTGGACCTTCGCCATGAAGGGCACGTATTGAGGCGGGCCGGCCAGGGCCCGTGCCCGCATTTCCGTCATCGTAAACCAGCCCAGCTCGTGCGAGCCGGGATTTCCCCACTGTGGGGCGGGCTTTACGCCCGCCATTTTCGTTCCCCCTTTTCCGCCACATGCTCCCGACCCGCCGCACCTTCCTCAAACGCTCCGGCCTCTTCATTCCCGCCGCCCTCGCCGCCCCGTCCCTCACCCGCGCCCAACCGGCCGCGCCCGCCCCCACCGCGAAATCCTCCGCTCCCGCCCGCGAACTCTCCGCCGATCTCATCATCCTCGGCGGCAGCGTCGGCGGTTGTGCCGCGGCTCTCTCCGCCGCCCGCGCCGGCCTCCGCGTGATCATGACCGAGGAGACCGACTGGATCGGCGGCCAGCTCACCTCCCAAGCCGTCCCGCCCGACGAAAACGCCCTCATTGAAACCGTCGGTGGCACCCGCAGCTACCAGGCCTTCCGCCGCGGCGTGCGCGACTACTACGCGCGCCACTTCCCGCTCACCGACGCCGCCCGCGCCAATCCCGCCCTCAATCCCGGCAACGGCTCCGTCTCCAAACTCTGCCACGAGCCCCGCGTCGCCCTCGCCGTCCTCACCGAGCTCCTCGCCCCGCACGTCGCCAGCAGCCGCGTGCAGATTCTCCTCCGCCACACCGCCGTCGATGCCGCCGTCACCGGCGATCGCGTCGAAGCCGTGCGCGTCCGCAACGCCGAGTCCGGCCGCGAACTCATCCTCCGCGCCCCGTATTTCGCGGACGCAACCGAGCTCGGCGACCTCCTCCCGCTCACCAAAACCGAATACGTCACCGGCGCCGAAGCGCAGCGCGACACCGGCGAGCCCCACGCGAAACCGGAGTATCAGCCAAAGAACCAGCAGTCGTTCACTTGCTGCTTCGCGATGGAGTATCTCGCCGGCGAGGACCACACGATCGACCGCCCGCGTGACTACGTCTTCTGGCGCGACCACGTCCCGCCCCTCACCCCCGCCTGGTCCGGCCCGCTCCTCAGCCACTACTATTCGCAGCCCCGCACCTTGAAGCCGTTCGCCATGGGCATGGACCCCGCGAAGGGCACCGGCCTCTTCAAATACCGCCGCATCGTCGACCGCACGAACTTCGTCCCCGGCACCTACGCCGGCGACACCACCCTCGTGAACTGGCCGCAAAACGACTACA
Source organism: Opitutia bacterium (assembly GCA_947453695.1). Taxonomy (GTDB): domain Bacteria; phylum Verrucomicrobiota; class Verrucomicrobiia; order Opitutales; family Opitutaceae; genus GAS368. Next base: position 25,706 of record CANGHW010000047.1, on the reverse strand, counting down.
TGCTCGGCAACCTCGTCGATGTCCCCGCCGCCGAGTTCGCCCTCCACGTCGACCGCGCCAAGCAACTCAGCCTCTCGCTCCTCTACTGGATGCAAACCGCCGCCCCGCGCCCCGACGGCGGCACCGGTTGGCCCGGCCTCCGCCTCCGCCCCGACATCGTCGGCACCGAGGATGGCCTCGCGAAATATCCCTACATCCGCGAGAGCCGCCGCATCAAAGCCGAGTTTACCGTCACCGAACTCCATGTCGGCGCCGACGCCCGCCGCGCCGCCCTCAACGTCGCCGCACCCGCGCCCGTGCATGCCGAGCAGTTCCCCGACACTGTCGGCATCGGCAGCTACGCCATCGACCTCCACCCCAGCAGCGGCGGCGACAACTACATCGACGTCCCTGCACTCCCCTTCCAAATCCCGCTCGGCGCCCTCCTCCCCCGCCGCATGGAGAATCTGCTTCCCGCCTGCAAAAACCTCGGCGTGACGCACATCACCAACGGCTGCTACCGCCTGCACCCGGTCGAATGGAACATCGGCGAATCCGTCGGCGCACTCGTGGCCTTCTGCCTCGCGAAGAAAACCTCCCCGCGCTCCGTCCGCGCCAAGCCCGACCTCCTCCGCGATTTCCAATCCGCCCTGACTGCCCAAGGCGTCCGCCTCGCGTGGGAAAAAAAGTAGCACGGTCAGCCTGACCGTGCTCCGCGCGGCGCACATCCTACGCCCCGCGAAAAAGATGAGTCTGCCGACAAAAGCAGCCCCGTGCCACCGCACCTCAGGTGGGGCAGGCTTTACGCCTGACACCCCGCCTCTCGCGCCACACACGCTCGCCTCACCCCACTCCGCGCTGCCCCTACCCGCCAAACCACCGCAACCGTAGCACGGTCAGCCTGACCGTGCCGTGCTACGCCTTCCGCGCCACGATCTGCACCACCGCCGCCCGCCCGGTGTGCCCCTGCCCCTCGCTCACCTCGCGCTCGCACTCGCGCGCGTGCAAAAACTCCAGCCCCGCCAATTCCTCGCGCAACGCCGCGAGCGTCATGAGCAGCATCACGTCCTTCGGTCCGCCCGTGCTGTAGGCCAGCTGCGCCGGCGTGTAAGCCTCCAGCACAAACACTCCGCCCGGCCGCAACCCGGCCACCACCTGCGCGTGCACCGCCCGGCGCAACGCCGGCGGAAAATGTCCAAATGTCACCACAATCCCCGCCCACGCCCGCGGCGTGATCGCATACGCATTCAAGTCCGCCACCACCGTCGTCAGCGCCACGCCACGCTCCGCCGCGAGCCGCCCGGCCTTCGCCATCCCGGTGGCCGCCTGATCGACCGCGGTGACCTCATGCCCGCGCTGCGCGAGAAACACCGCATTGCGCCCCTCGCCCTTGGCGAGACACAGCACCGGCCCCGCCGGAATCTTCCCCGCCATCTCCGCGACGAACGCATTGGGCTCCTTGCCGTAAAAATAAACGTCCGCCCCAAAGCGCTCATTCCACGAGATTTTCATACAAGCACCACCATGCCCCACCCTGCACCCCACGCGAGCCCGGAGCACCATCCATCCACCATCGTCACCCGTGGCTGGTTCGCTCAAGACTCTGAATGAAAAACTCGCCACCTGAGCCCGGAGTTTGCTTCCCCCTGCAAAAGCTGCACTCCGTGCAGCCGAATAACACTATTACGCAAAAGAGATGGCCGACGCACCCGACACGAAGAAAACAATGAGTGCAGTCGCTCCTCTGCTCGCGATCGGGTGCTTGTTCGTCGGCTTAGCTTTTCATCTTTGGGCAGGCTGGGCCGACGAAAGCAGGATTGTTCTCCGCCCCGTTGGACATGGGACGGTTTTCGCACTCTTCGCCTGGATCGTGGCCGGGCTCACTTCGATTGCAGCATTGATCTTGAGCAGCCATTACCGCCGGTGGTCGTTCTTAAGCCTTGGTTTCGCGGTCGCCGGAATTGCGCTTCTGGTCTCACGATGAGCAGATAAAACGGGTCAGGTTCTAGTGTTTAGTCTCTTATCTGGAGCCCGATCAATCGACGTAACTATCGCGCGCAGGGCTCCGCCCCACCGAGAGCCCCACGCACCGCGCCTCACCGCCACACACCTTCGATAAAGATGTAGCTCCCGCCCCGGCGTTCCCACCGCGGCTCCACCCATACGGCGCGCGCGCGCGGCGGGTGTTCGAAATGTCCCGCGACCCAGAAGTGGCGGTCGCCGTGCCAGGCCCAGTAGCCCGACACCCATACCATCCCAGGGGGCGGCCGCGCCGGGATCACCTCGCGACGCGGCGGCGGCGGTTCGCGCACCACGATTATTTCGCGTCCACCGGGACCGCCCGGCCCCATCCGGACTGGCGTCGCATCCTGCCAATAGCCTTCCACTAAAACATACCCATGTCCGCGTCGTTCCCACCGCGGCTCCACCCACACGACATTCGTGCGCGGCGGCATATCCCAGCGCCCGCCGATCCACACGTGTCGCCCGGCGCGAAAACCCCAGTAACCGCCCACCCACACGTGATACGGCGAGGGCCGCTCCACGATGATCTCCCGTTGCGGCGGCGGCGGCGCGCTCTGCACCACGACCACCTCCGGCTGCATCGTCGGAGTCGAGGTCACCCCTTGCGCGGTCGCTGGCACGCTGCTCACCATCGCCGAGGCCGAAGCTTCCTGCCAGTAGCCCCCCGCAAGCACATAGCCATTCCCCTTCTTTTCCCAGCGCGGCTCGACCCACGCGACATTGGCCCGCGGCGGCAAATCCCACTTCCCTGCGATCCACGCATAGCGCCCTTCCTGCCAGCGCCAATGCCCTGAAATCCACACGTGCTGCGACGACGGCCGCTCCTCGATGATTTCCTGGCTCACCTGCGGCGGCATCGGCTCCCGCAGGATGGCCGCGTCCGGCAAAGTCGGCGCCATCGGCACCGTCGGGGCATCCGGAATCGCCGGAAAGCCGCTGTCCGCAGCCTGCAAACCGGCCGCCATTAACACGATGCCAAGCGACGCGCCCCAGTGGGCCGCACGCATCTTGCCGGGGAAGGGGTCCATTTTCATACCCTCGCTCAGACGGCCGAAACCGGCCAATGTTTCCTCCACTTCGCCCCGTCCACTTAACCCAGCCCCCTTTTCGTCCTCCGGCCGGTCATCAGCCGACGCCGCATCACCCGGTTTCGCCCGTTGCCGAAAGCCTTCGCGGTCAATCGTCTGCTCTCGGTCCACAATGTGACATCCGCGTTTCACGCCACACCTGCGTTGCGGCCCGGCTTGTGCTAACCATCCTGCGCCGCTCGCAAAACCTCGCCCATGGCCATCCACGTCGCTCTCCACCATAAGACCGCCTATAACTATGACCGCCTCGTCCGCCTCGGACCCCAGGTCATTCGCCTTCGCCCGGCCGCGCATTGCCGGACCCCGGTGTTGAGCTACTCGCTCAAGGTCAAACCCGAGCCTCACTTCCTCAACTGGCAGCAGGACCCCCAGGGCAACTACCTCGCCCGTGTAGTCTTTCCTGAGCCCACCTTTTCCTTCTCCGTCGAGGTCGACCTCGTCGCCGAGATGGCCGTCTACAACCCGTTCGACTTCTTCCTCGAGCCGGCCGCCGAGAACTTCCCGTTCGCCTACGACGACAAACTCGCCGTCGAGCTCGCGCCCTACCTGCGCAAAGACGCCCTCACCGCCGCCACCCCGGCCTTCGCCGCATTCGTCGCCGGCATTGATCGCACGCCGCGCCGCACCATCGATTTCCTCGTCGCCCTCAATCTCCGCCTCAACCACCTCATCCGCTACGTCATCCGCCTCGAACCCGGCGTGCAGACGCCCGAGGAAACGCTCACGAAACTCTCCGGTTCCTGCCGCGATTCCGGTTGGCTCCTCGTCCAAGCGCTCCGCCACTGCGGCCTCGCCGCCCGCTTCGTCTCCGGCTATCTGATCCAGCTCAAGGCCGACCAAAAATCCCTCGACGGCCCCTCCGGCACCGAGAAGGACTTCACCGATCTCCACGCGTGGTGCGAAGTCTATCTGCCCGGCGCCGGCTGGGTCGGTCTCGACCCCACATCCGGACTCCTCGCCGGCGAAGGCCACCTCCCGCTCGCCTGCTCCCCCGAGCCGTCCTCTGCCGCGCCTATCTCCGGCGGCGTCGACAAATCCGAAGTGAAGTTCGACTTCGCGATGTCCGTCTCGCGCATCTTTGAGTCCCCGCGCGTCACCTATCCCTACACCGACGCTCAGTGGGCCGCCATCAACGCCCTCGGCGAAAAAATCGACGCCACCCTCCGCGCCCGCGATGTCCGCCTCACCATGGGCGGCGAGCCCACCTTCATCTCCATCGACGACATGGACGGCCCCGAGTGGAACACCGCCGCCGTCGGCCCCAAGAAACGCTCCCTCGCCGAAGGCCTCATCAAACGCCTCTGGAACCACTACGGCGCCGGTGGCTTCATCCACTACGGCCAGGGCAAATGGTATCCCGGCGAACAACTCCCCCGCTGGGCTTTCTCCGCGATCTGGCGCCGCGACGGCCAGCCCGTCTGGAAAAATCCCGCCCTCCTCGCCGACATCGCGCAGCCCACGGGCCGCACCGCCGCCGATGCCCAGCGCTTCGCGTCGCGTCTCTCCCACCACCTCGGCGTCGGCGACCAATACCTCATGCCCGGCTACGAGGACACGTGGTATCACCTCTGGAAAGAGCGCCGTCTCCCCGTCAACGTCGACCCGCTCAAAAACAAACTCTCCGACGCCCAGGAACGCGTCCGCCTCGCGAAAATCTTTGAGCAGGGCCTCGATCACATCGTCGGCTACGCACTACCCCTCGAGCGTGCCGCCCCGTGGGGCTGGGCCAGCGGCCCGTGGTTCCTCCGCCCCGATCACCTCTTCCTCCTCCCCGGCGATTCCCCGATGGGTCTCCGCCTCCCGCTCGATTCCCAGCCGTGGGTTTCACCGACCGACGCCCGCCACCTCGTCTCGCCCGATCCCACGCTCGACCTTCCGCCGCTCCCCGACGCTGAAGCCCTCGCCCGCCAATACCGCCAGACCGTTGGCTCGCCTTCCGCCCGCACCGCCGCCGCGGAGCGTCTCGCCGACCTCCGTCGCTCCGCCGGCTTCCCCGGCGATCACGATCCGCGTCCGCAATCCCTCCCTCCCGCCAACCGCCCGCCCGCTGCGCAGGAGAGCACCCCGTGGATCGTCCGCACTGCTCTCTGCGTCGAGCCGCGCGAAGGCCACCTCTTCGTCTTCATGCCGCCCGTGCGCACGACCGAGGATTACCTCGATCTGCTCACCGCCCTCGAAGCCACCTGCGCCGACCTCAACCTCCCCGTCGTCATCGAAGGCTACCTTCCGCCGCACGACCCACGCCTCAACAGCATCAAGGTCACGCCCGATCCCGGCGTCATCGAGGTCAACATCCACCCGTCCGCCACGTGGCGCGAACTCACCGAGAAAACCGAGTTCCTCTACGAGGCCGCGCGCCAAACCCGCCTCGGCACCGACAAATTCATGCTCGACGGTCGCCACACCGGCACCGGCGGCGGCAACCACCTCATCCTCGGCGGCGAGCGCCCGTCCGACTCCCCGCTCCTCCGTCGCCCGCACGTCCTCCAGAGCCTGCTCAGCTACTGGCACAATCATCCGTCGCTCAGCTACCTGTTCTCCGGCCTCTTCATCGGGCCGACGTCCCAGGCGCCGCGCGTCGGCGAGGCCCGCAACGACTCTCTCTACGAGCTCGAGATCGCCTTCCGCGAACTCGCGAAAAACCAATCCCAGTTCGGCGCCACGCCGCCGTGGCTCGTCGACCGCATCTTCCGCAATCTCCTCACCGACGTCTCCGGCAACACTCACCGCGCCGAGTTCTGCATCGATAAACTCTACTCGCCCGACAGCGCCACCGGCCGCCTCGGCCTCCTCGAGCTCCGCGCCTTCGAAATGCCGCCGCACGCGCGCATGAGTCTCGCGCAACAGCTCCTCCTCCGCGCCTTCGTCGCCCGCTTCTGGGATAATCCTTACACGCCCGAGCGCCTCGTCCGCTGGGGCACCGATCTCCACGACCGCTACTTGCTCCCGCACTACTGCCAGCAGGATTTCGCCGACGTCACCGCTGACCTCCGCTCCTGGGGCCTGCCGTTCGACACCGCGTGGTTCGCCCCGCACTTCGAATTCCGTTTCCCGCTCAACGGCCGCATCCACACCCGAGGCATGGAGCTCGAGCTCCGCCACGCCCTCGAGCCCTGGCACGTCATGGGCGAAGAAGGTGCCCCCGGCGGCACCGTCCGCTTCGTCGACAGCTCCGTCGAGCGCCTGCAGGTCAAAGTCACCGGCCTCACGCCCGAGCGCTACTTCGTCGCCTGCAACGGCGCGCGTGTCCCGCTCCAGCCCACCGGCGTCAACGGCGAGTTCGTGGCCGGCGTCCGCTACCGCGCGTGGCAACCGCCGTCCTGCCTGCACCCGACCATCGGCGTCGATGCCCCGCTCGTCTTCGACCTCGTCGACGCGTGGAACAACAAAGCCCTCGCCGGCTGCGCCTATCACGTCGCCCACCCCGGCGGCCGCAACTACGCGACCTTCCCGGTAAACAGCTACGAAGCCGAAAGCCGCCGCCTCGCGCGCTTCATCCCGCACGGCCACACGCCCGGTCAACCGCTCCCGATCCCGGCCCGCGAGATCACGCCCGAGCACCCGCACACCCTCGACCTCCGCGACCCCTTCAAAGTTGCCCGCCCGTAGCGCGGTCAGCCTGACCGCGTTCAAAGAGTGTGGAGCAGGCACTACACCTGCCCTGCACTTTTTGTGGGGCAAGCTCTACGCCTGCCATCATCCGTGGGTTGCGACCTCGCGTCGCAACGGCTTGTCTCTCTTCCACCCCACCGCCCTCACCTCCGCTCCCACCACTTCCATGCCCACCCGCCCCTCTCCGCTCCGCGCTTTCGTCCTCTCCCTCTGCTCCGCCCTCCTTTTCCCCCTCTCCGCGTCCCTCGCCCACGCCGCCCCCAACCCCGCTTTCGACCAACTCGTCAATACCCTCGCCGACGACTGGGTCCGCGCCGATCCGCTCGCCGCCACGGGTTCGCAGTATTTCTCCGGCGCTGCGCAAGACGCCCTCGACCGCCAGCTCATCGCGAAAGATTTCCAATACGGCACGCCCCTCGACTTCGCCGAACGCGCCCGCCGCGCCGAAGCCGCCCGCTCCGCCCTCACCTCGCTGAAGAAATTCACCCCCGGCGAACTCGATTCCGTGCAGCGCGTGTCCCAAGCCATGCTCACTTGGAAACTCGCCGACACCCTCCGCGCCAACGATTTTTCCGACCACCGTTTCGTCTTCGACCAGTTCCGCGGCCTCCAGGTCGGCTTCGTTAATTTCCTCAGCCAGACCCATCCGATCCGCAACGCGCGCGACATCGAAAACTACCTCGCGCGCCTCGGCCAACTCGCCCCGCTCCTCGACGCCGGCATCGCCGAAGCCTCTGCCCGCGCCAAAGCCGGCATCATCCCGCCCAAGTTCATCCTCCAGGCCACCCTCGACGGCCTCGACCGTTTCCTCGCCCCCGCCCCCGCGAAAAACGTCCTCGTCTCCTCCCTCGACGAACGCGCCTCCGCCCTCACCGACCTCCCCGCCGCCACCCGCACCGCCGCCCTCGCCGACGCCGAGCAGATCGTCCGCACCGCCATCATCCCCGCCTTCCAACGCATCCGCGCCCTCCTCGTCGAGCATCACAAAATCGCCACCGACGACGCCGGCCTCTGGCGCCTCCCCCGCGGCGCCGCCGCCTACGCCGCCGCCCTCGCGACCAACACCACCACCGACTACACGCCCGACCAGATCCACGAGATCGGCCTGAAGGAAGTCGCGCGCATCGAGCAAACCATGGACGGCCTCCTCCGCTCCCTCGGCTACACCGAGGGCTCCGTCAAAGACCGCTACGCGAAACTCACCGCCGACTCCCAGCCGCCCGCCGAGCCCGACCCGCGCCCCGCCCTCCTCGCGCGCTTCACCGAGATCCTCCGCGACGCCGAACGCCGCGCCGAGTCCGCTTTCGACCTCCGCCCCAAGGCCCCCGTCGTCGTGAAACGCGAGCCGCCCTTCACCGAAAAAAGCGCCGCCGCCCACTACAGTTTCCCCGCCCCCGACGGCACTCGCCCAGGCGTCTTCTGGGCCCCGCTCCCCGGCCCCAAGTTCGACGTCATCTCCATGCGCACGCTCGTCTATCACGAAGGCGTCCCCGGCCATCACTTCCACATCGCGCTTCAACAGGAGCTCCCCGAGATCCCAAAATTCCGCCAACGCCGCAGCTTCGGCGGCCTCTCCGCCTTCTCCGAAGGCTGGGCCCTCTACGCCGAGCAACTCGCCGTCGAACTCGGCTGGTATGAAGGCGACCCCCAAGGCCTCCTCGGCCAGCTCGACAAGGAACTCTTCCGCGCCCGCCGCCTTGTCGTCGACACGGGCCTCCACGCGAAAAAATGGACGCGCCAGCAAGCCATCGACTACGGCATTTCTGTTTCCGAAGTGGAGCGCTACGTCGTGATGCCGGGCCAAGCCTGCTCCTACAAAATCGGTCAGCTCAAGATCCTCGACGTCCGCGCGAAAGCGAAACGCGAACTCGGCGAAAAATTCTCACTGAAGGAATTCCACAACGCCGTCCTCCGCACCGGCGAAGTCCCCCTCGACGTCCTCGCCACCGCCATCGACGAGTGGATCTCGACCGAAAAAGCCATGCGCTAACCCGCCCGCCCGTAGCACGGTCAGCCTGACCGTGCTCCCGCGCCCACCGCGCGTTTCCCGTAGCCCGGCTCGTGAGAGCCGGGATCGCCCGCGTCCAGGTCCGCCCCCTCGCTTTCGCAAGATCCATCCATGGCCCCATTTTCCAACCCGGCCATTGCAATGCGGAGATAGCAGTTCGGTTGGTCGATCTCGGACGCCGGATTCAGGCTCTCGCGTATCGGATGGAGCGGATCGTGGTTCGGTTTGAGGCGCTCGCGCGGCGGATTGCCACGCTCGATGGCTGGCTTGAGGTGCTTCGCTGCTGGTTTGAGGTGCTCGGCGCTTGGTTTTAGACGCTCTCCGTTTGGTTCTCCGTGCTCCGCATTCGGTTTTCCTCGCTCGATACTTGGCTTGAGGCGCTCCAAGTCTGGTTTGAGCCGCTCACTCCTCGGTTTTAGATGCTCGGTCCTCGGCTTTGGATGCTCGGTCCGCGGTTAGAGGCCCTCGACGCTCCGCTTTCAATGCTCGACGCTCCGTTTCTCATGGTCGCTGCTCCGTTTCTGGTGCTCGAAGGTCCGTCGGAGGCGCTTGTGAGTCTGTCGGAGCTGCTCGTAAGTTCGTCGGAACATCTCGCAGGTCTGTCGGAGCTGCTCGTGAGTCGGTTGCTGACGCTCAGTAGTTGGTGGGAGCATCTCGCCAGTCCGTCGCTGGCGCTCGGCGGTTGGTTGTTGGCGCTGGGCCGTCGGCCAGAGCCTCTCCCGCGTCCGTCGGAGTCGTTGGCGCGTTGGTTGGAACCACTCGGCGCCCCGTCAAAGGCGCTGGCCCACTCGTCGGAGGCGCTGGCTCGACCATCGGAGGCGCTGGCCGGTCCGTTGCTGGCGCTGGCCGGTCAGTCAGAGCCTCTCCCGTGTCCGTCGGAGTCGCTGTCGCGTTGGTTGGTGCCGCTCGCCGATCGTTTGAAGGCGCTGGCGCACCCGTCGGACGAGGTGGTGGTTCCGTTGGAGGCGTTGGCTCAGCCGTCGTAATGCCGGGACAGGCCTGCTCCTATAAAATCGGCCAGCTCAAGATCCTCGACGTCCGCGCGAAAGCGAAACGCGAACTCGGCGAAAAATTCTCGCTGAAAGAATTCCACAACGCCGTCCTCCGCACCGGCGAAGTCCCCCCTCGACGTCCTCGCCACCGCCATCGACGAGTGGATCGCCTCGGAAAAAACCAAACGCTGATCTCGCTTCCCGTAGCCTGGCCCAAGGGCGCCGGGACCGCTCGATTGTCACGAAGTCGACACCTCCAGCAACAGCGAGTGAGAGCGAGCCGAGCGGCGGGTCGAAGGCGGTCGAAACCTTGCTGCCTCAAACTGCTTTCCGTGCGTCAGCTCCGAAAGGCTGTTGCTCTCACAACCTGAGGCAATTCGACCGCTCTCCGGCGTGAGGAAAATTCACGGGGACTCGACTAGTCACACTACGGACCATTCTGAGTAAAGTTCCTAAGTAGTATATGAATACTACTTAAATTCACATCGACACTATTACTCTATCACGGTCCGATCTTCGGACTTCTGACTGGGTATTTTTCTTCCCGCGTCAGAACTCAGTCTACAGTTAGCCACCGCAAATACCCCTCTTGCCGCCTGTCCCGAACGGTCTTCGCGCAGTGCCCTCATTTGAGCGCACTTCGTGAATTCCGAGCCCCCGCACTGCACGCTCACCAACTTACTTTTCCAGCCAACCCTAACCAAAATCCGTTCCATAGCTATGAGTATGTCGTTACTAGCCAGATCCCGCCGGGCGGTCCTCACCGCACTGAGCTTGTCCATCGCCCTGTTCTTCTCGGGCGCAAACCGCGCGCTCGCCGACGGGGTCGCCTATGTGCTGTGGAGCCCGCCAAGCGGACAAAACGCGCAGGTAAAGGTAATTAATACCACGACCAGCACGGTGACCGCCTCCGTGACCCTTCCGTTGACCTCGCGGGTTTTTATTTCGTCGGTGCTGAATCTCGGCAATCGGGTTTTTGTGAGCTCCCGGGATACAATTTACGAGATCGACACTGCGACGAACACCCTCATTCGCCAAATCAACACCGGCCGGCCCAACCTCGACAAGATGCTGCTCGATCCGGCGAATCCCAATCGGCTGTTGGTCCTCGATCGCACAAACTCAATCTGGCAGGTAAATCTGAGCACCGGGGCGGTGAGTTCGCTGCTGTCTGCGGTAGCAAACACGTTCACCATCCGCCCGGGCACCCGAGAGATCTATCTCTCACCGTCAGTCACGCCTGCGCGTATCGACGTGCACAACCTAGATACGGGAGCGTTGATCCGCTCGACGAACAGCAACATCCTCGTTACCGGCGTCGAGGACATCGATTTTCTGGACGCCAACACCTTGATGATGCACGGCTACGGCGTCGGGCGCTACGATCTCAGCAGCGGCGCGCTCGTGCCGGTCTATCAATTCAACGACGGCGACGCAGGCTGGGGTTACGATTGGATGATCACCTCCGACGGTTCGCGCCTCATGCAGCCAGGCTGGACGCAGAGCCGAGTGCGTAACGCCAGCAATGGCGCCGTAACCGCGGCGAACTTCCCGGCGACTAACTTCTACTACGGCTCGGCCGCTCCCGGCGACGACGGCACGTTCATCATGTCCGGCGGCGATCTCACTGGGTCGAACTCCATGGGCGTCGGCAAACTCCGGATCGGACGCCAAAGCGATCTGACCTTCACATCAGAGCTGGATTTCGGATTAGGCACCGTGATTGCCCGCGGCTCGCCCTATCGCACGGTTTCCGCATCAACACTGCCCACGCAGACGCTTACCATCCTCGGCGGCACCGGCGCGACCGGTAGTCTCGCGCCCAACGTGGAATACTTCAATCCGGCCACGGGCCTGTGGCAGCCCGCCTATCTAGTCGGCCCGCACCCGTGGGGTCAGATCACCGGCACCACCAGCTGGATCAACTACAAGACCGACAACGCCTCCGACCCAGGCGCCGGCGCCAACGGCACGAACAGCACCTTTTGGTATCTCTACCGCGTGCGTTTCACCGTTCCCTCCGATGCCGTAAATCCCCGCATGACGTTCTCGGCCAAGGCCGACAACTTCGCGCAAGTCGCTATCAACGGCGTTACCACCGGCGGATCCACGCAGTTCATCAACAACACCAATGTGAACAACGTGATTGTCGGTTCGTCGTCCCCCGCCACCCAAGTGAATGCCGACGCCGTCTTCACCCAAGCAGTCCACCCCGGCGAAAACACCATCACGCTTAACATCGGCGACTGGGGTGGGTTGAACGGATTTAATTTCCGCATCGATCTCAGCATGCAATCCAGCCAGGCGCTGGAGATCGTCACGCCGCCCACCGATACGACGCCGCCCGTGATCTCCGCCCCGGCCAACATTGTCACCGAAGCCACCAGCGCCGCCGGCAAAGTCGTCACGTTCGCCGCCACCGCCACCGACAACGTCGACGGCCCGGTCCAAGTCATCGCCAGCCCGGCCTCAGGCAGCACCTTCCCGATCACCACCACGGCGGTCGGCCTCGCCGCCTCGGACGCCGCGCACAACACCGCCACCGCTTCATTCCTCGTCACCGTGCAGGATACCACGCCGCCAGCCATCGGCGCGGCACCGGTCCTCACGCCGATCGAAGCCACCGGCCCCAACGGCGCAGTCGTCACGTTCACCGTGCCCACCGCCACGGACATCGTCGACGGCACCGTTGCCGTCTCGGCCACGCCCGCCTCCGGCAGCACCTTCGGCCTGGGCAACAGCGTCGTCACCCTCCGCTCGACCGACGCCCACAACAACTCCGCGTCGAAGACCTTCGCAGTCGTGGTGCAAGACACCACGCCTCCGGCACTCACGCTGCCGACCAGCCAGACTCTCGAGGCCACCAGCGCGGCCGGCGCGGTCGCCACGTTCGCCGCCAGCGCGACGGATATCGTCACCGCCAATCCGACGATCACCTACAGCGCCGCCTCGGGATCGACGTTCGGTTTCGGCAGCACCACGGTGAACGTTTCCGCGAAAGATGCGGCCAACAACACCAGCTCCGGATCCTTCACGATCACCGTCCGCGATACCACCGCACCCGTGCTCGCAACGGTGTCCGCCAACCAGACCGCCGAAGCCTCGAGCTCCGCCGGCGCGACTGTCACCTATGCTGCGGCAACCGCGACTGATGCCGTCGGCCCGGTCACACTCAGCTACAGCCACGCCTCGGGCGCCGTCTTCCCGATCGGCACCACTGTTGTCACCGTCTCTGCGGTCGATGCCGCCGGCAACGCCGCCCTCGCCAAGACCTTCACCGTCACCGTGCGCGACACTACCGCGCCCGCCCTAACGGTGCCCACGGTCACTGCGGTCGAAGCCACTGGCCCCACCGGCGCCATCGTGAACTACCCAGCCGCCACCGCAACTGATGCCGTCGGCGTCACCTCACTCACCTACAGCAGGGCTTCCGGCACCACGTTCGCCATCGGAACCACCTCCGTGACCGTCACCGCCACCGACGCCGCGGGCAACCTCACCACCAAGAGCTTCAACGTGACCGTCAAAGACTCCACCGCCCCGGCGATCGTCGCCACACTCTCCCCGCGCGGCGGCGGCGATGACGAATCGTCCCAGTTCTTCACCATCGCCTACTCGGCCACCGATGCCGTGGGAGTGAAAACGCTCACCGCGACACTGAACGGCGTAACCGTGACCAACGGTCAGGTGGTCCAGCTGCAAACCATCAAGTCCGGCGCGCAAAGCGTGAAACGCGACGACGGCAAGCTACAGATCAAGGCGACGGCGTTCGCGCTCGTCGTCACCGCAGTCGACACTGCCGGCAATACGATCACCAAGACCGTCGTGCCTGTGTTCGTGAAAAATGGCAAAGACGACGAGGACAAGAAGAGCGATGAAAAGAAGAACGACGACAAAAAGGAGGACAGCAAGGAGAGCTCCGGTAAGGACAAGTAACCGTCCCGCTTCTCCTTAGTCTCGTTCCTATCAGGAGCCCGCCTGCTACAGGCGGGCTCTTTTTTTTCGCGGAGCCAAAAAGGGATCATTTCTAAACTTTTGACTGAACTTTCGCGGCCCGGCCCGGCATAGCAGTTCGTCTGTCGTCGATCATCGGCCATCGCCACTCCGGGGGCGTCCGACGCTAAAGCCGTCTGCTTGGCCCGCAGCTCGGCTCGCGGCTTGCTGTCTCCCTGACGACTGCAAAGCTCCCTCCGTCCATGCCCGCCGTCCATTCGTCAACCGCTCCCGCGCCTGTCGCCGATCCTTTCCCCGGCTACATCCCGTCGGCGGGGCGTTTCGACGAATGCCGCGCGGCCGATGGCTCGATCCGGCCGCATTGGGCGGAATTTTTTCGCCTCCTCGGCCCCAACCCCGCCGCCACGCTCCGCGCCGCCCACGCCACCTGCCAGCGCTCCATTATCGAGCAGGATGTGAGCATGAACGTCTACGCCGGCGAAAGCTCCGCCGCGCAGACTTGGCCCCTCGACGTCGTTCCGCTCCTCCTGGCCGCCGACGATTGGGCGACGCTCACCACCGGCCTCCGCCAGCGCGCCCATCTCCTCAACGAGATGCTCCGCGATCTCTACGGCCCGCAAAAGCTCCTCCGCCGCGGCTCGCTCCCGGCCACGCTCGCGATGGCCAACCCGCAATTCCTCCGTCCCTGCGTCGGCCTCGGCCGCCCGGATGAGGTGATGCTCCACACCTACGCCGTCGACCTCGCGCGCTCGCCCGACGGCCAATGGTGGGTCCTTCGCGACCGCCTCGATGCCCCGTCCGGCCTCGGCTACTCACTCCAAAACCGCATCCTCACCCGGCAGGCGCTCCCGCAGGTTTTCCACAGCGCCCCGGTCCAGCGGCTCTACGAATTCCTCCGCGGCTTCCGCGTCTCCCTCGAGCAACTCGCGCCGGTCCGGGCTGGTGAGGATCCCCGCGTCGTCTTCCTCTCCCCCGGCCCGGCCAACGAGGCCTACTTCGAACACGCCCATCTCGCCCGCTACCTCGGTTACCCGCTCGTCGAAGGCGCCGATCTCACCACGCGCGACCGCCAGGTTTTCCTCCGCACCGTCGGCGGCCTCCGCCGTGTCGATGCGATCGTTCGCCGTGTCGATTCCGCGTTTTGCGACCCCCTCGAGCTCCACGGCCACTCGCTCCTCGGCGTCCCGGGCCTCGTCCACGCCGCCCACAGCGAAAACGTCGCCCTCGCCAACCAGCTCGGCAGCGGCGCCCTCGAGACCACCGCCCTCCTCGCCTTCCTCGGCCCGCTTTGCCGTGAAGTCCTCGGCGAGCGACTCGCGCTGCCCAGTGTCGCCACGTGGTGGTGTGGCCAGGAAGAAGCCCGCGACTACGTGCTCGAGCATCTCGACACCCTCGTCGTCAAACCCACCTTCCGCGCCTCTAACCTCTCCACCACGCGCTTCAGCTCGTTCCTCACCGCCGCCGAGCGCACCGCCCTCGCCGCCGATATCCGCGCGCGTCCGTGGGCCTTCTGCGGCCAGGAACGCGTTCACCTCGGCTCCACGCCCGCGTGGATTAACGGCGCCCTCCGCGCCGCGCCCTACATCCTCCGCGCCTTCGTCACGTGGGAAGACGGCGACTACCGCGTCATGCCCGGCGGCCTCACGCGTTATCACCCGGCCGGCGACGATGCCATCGTCACTCTCCAGCACGGCGGCGTCACCAAGGACACCTGGGTCCTCCACACCGGCACGCCCACCCCGCCCCCGCCGGTCAGCGCGCTCGCCGACATCGTGCACCGCCCGCACGACACCCCGAGCCGTCTTGCCGACAATCTCTTCTGGCTCGGCCGCTACCTCGAGCGCACCACGCAGCTCACGCGTCTCCTCGATAAACTCGACCCGCTCCTCCGCGACGAAATCGCCGCGCTCGATCCCACAGTTGCCGACGCCGCCGTGCGTCTCCTCCTCGAAGCGCAGGGCGCCACGATCCCGCCCAAGGCGTCCCTCGAACAAATCGAAACGCTCCTCCGCGATTCGATCGGTAACCGCGCCCTCTACGGCAGCCTCTCGACCAACCTCGCCAATCTCGTCCGCAATCTCGATCAGGCCAAAGTCCGCCTGCCTCCCGAGGCGTGGCGCAGCCTCCGCCATCTCCGCGTCGCCCTCGAGGCCAAAGAGCCGCCCAAGCCCGCCGACCTCGCGCCTCACCTGTCCGCCCTCGAGTCCATCGCCAACGAAACCCTCGCGCACGATACCGCGTGGCGCTTCCTCATGCTCGGCCGCCACCTCGAGCGCGGCCAGCAACTCATCTTCCTCACGCGTCATCTCCTCGGCCGTTCCGCGCCCACCGAGTTTCGCCTGCAGACGCTCCTTCACTTCGCCGATTCGCTCTTCAGCTACCGCACCACTTACCACGGCGCGTTTCAGCCGGCCACCGTCCTGACGTGGCTCTTCGCCTCCGCCGAAAATCCCCGCGGCCTGCGCTGGATCGCCGACCGTCTCAACGAACACCTCCTCGTTCTCCCCGAAGATCTCTCCCCGCGCGCCGTCGCCGGCCTCGGCGCCACTGCGCTCCGTCTCGTGAGCCGCGTGCGCCACCTCGACGCCACCGCCCTCGCCGCCTCCCCCGCGCAGACCACCGCCTTCCTCAACGAAACGTCCGCCCTCCTCGCCGAGCTCAGCGACCGCCTCACGCAGGTCTACTTCATCCACACGGAGAACACGAAGTAGGGCGGACTTCAGCCCACCCTTCGCCCCCGCCGCGAACATGCCCCTCTATCACGTCACGCACCACACCCGCTACCGCCACTCCTCGTCGGCGACTGCGGCGTGGCAATCGCTCCACCTTCAGCCGCGCGACGAAACGACGCAGCACTGCGAAGACTTCGAACTCGAGATCCGCCCACCCCCCGGCGATCTCACCACGCGCCCCGATTTCTTCGGCAACAAGCACCATCTCTTCACCCTCCGCGAGCCCCACGCCGATCTCTCCATCACGAGCCGCAGCTTCGTCCGTCGCGACGAACCCGTCTTCCCGCCCGCCGGCACCACGCCGCCGCTCTCCTCCGCCCGCGAAGACGTCACCGCGGTCATCGACACCGGCTCGAACTTCGCGCTCGAGCAATTCCTCCACGCCTCGCCCTATGTCCCGCTGATTCCCGCCGCCCGCGCCCTCGCCGAGGGCCTCGACGCCGGTGACCCACCCGCCTTCGAGTGGCTCGCCGCCCTCGGCGCCCGCTTCGGCAAACATTTCACCTTCGACCCGAAAGCCACGACCGTCTCGACGCCCCTCGCCGAAGTCCTGCAACACCGCCGCGGCGTGTGTCAGGATTTCGCGCACACGTTCATCAGCTGCGTCCGCCAGCACGGTCTGCCCGCCGCCTACGTGAGCGGCTACCTCCTCACCACACCCCCGCCCGGCAAGCCTCGCCTCCGCGGCGCCGACGCCTCGCACGCCTGGGTCTCGGTCTACATCCCCGGCACCGGCTGGATCGACTACGACCCGACCAACACCTGCTTCGTCGCCACCGGCCACATCGTCGTCGCCCGTGGCCGCGATTTTTCCGACGTGAGCCCCGTCAAGGGCCTCTTCACCGGCGGCGGCGCCCACACCCTCGCCACGGCCATCACCGTGGAGCCGGCCGAAGAAGAAAGCGCGAACTAGCGCTCTCTTCTCCGCGCTCGCCGCCCGGCCGTTCCCCGCAGGCCCCATGAGCATCGCCTCGGCCGTTCCTTTCCCGCCCCGCTCGGCCCCTTCTCGCGCCGCACTTTGGACCGCGGGCGTCCTGCTCGTGCTCGGCACCTGGTTGGCCTACGCCAACAGTTTTTCCGGCGCCTTCGTCTTCGACGATCCTCCATCGCTGCTCGAAAACGCCACCTTGCGCGACCTGTCCGATTGGCGGGCCGTGCTCTCGCCCCCCGCCTCGGCCGGCGTCGGCGGACGCCCAGTCGCCAATCTTAGCTACGCCCTCAACTACGCGCTCTCCGGCCACTCCCTCCTCGGCTACCACCTCGGCAACGTCGCTATCCACACGCTCGGCGCGCTCACGCTTTTCGGCCTGCTGCGGCGCACGCTGCTTAGCCCGCTTTTATCCGCACGGTTCGGCACCGATGCCACCTGGCTCGCCTTCGCCGTGGCCGCCCTCTGGGCCGTGCATCCCGTGCAAACCAACTCCGTCACCTACCTTTCGCAGCGGACGGAAGCACTCATGGGACTCTTTTATCTGCTCACGCTCTACGCCTTCGTCCGCGGCGCGACGGCACCGGCCCACCCTTATCGCTGGCACTCGCTCGCCGTCGTCACATGCGCCCTCGGCATGGCCAGCAAGGAGGTCATGGTCACCGCCCCGGTCGTCGTCGCCCTCTACGATCGCACCTTCTTCGCCGGCAGTTTTGCCGCCGCCCTGCGTCGCCGCTGGCCACTCTACCTCGGTCTGGCCGCCACGTGGATTCTGCTCGGATGGCTGATGATCGGCCTCGGGGCACGCGGTGTCGGCTTTGGCTTTCGCCTCACGTGGTGGGGCTACGCGGCCGCGAGTTGTTACTCGGTCATCACCTACCTTCGCCTCGCCCTCTGGCCTCACCCGCTGGTGTTCGACTACGGCCCCACGGTCGCCGAAACCACGGTGGCCACCCCCTACGCCCTCCTCGTCGCCTTGCTCGTCGGTCTTTCTCTCTGGGCACTCTGGCGGCGGCCCTTGCTCGGATTTCTCGGCGCGTGGTTCTTCGTGATTCTCGCTCCCACCTCGAGCGTCGTCCCCATCGTCCGCCAGATGGTCGCAGAAAACCGGCTCTACCTTCCCCTCATCGCCCCGCTCGCGCTCGTCGTCCTCAGCGTCTACCTTGTCCTTCCTCGCCGCCTCGCCGCCCCGGTCGGTGCCCTCGTCACCGTGGGTTTCATCGCTCTCACGGTTCAGCGCCAGCGCGACTACCGCTCCGAAATTTCCCTGTGGTCCGACACCGTCGTAAAACGTCCGGAAAACTGGCGCGCCCACAACAGCCTCGCCCTCGCGTTGGCCAATGGGAATCAGCCGCTCGCGAGCATCGCCCACTACCAGGCTTCCCTCCGTCTCGACCCCACACTCGCCGAAACGCACAACAACCTCGGCACGCAACTGACTAAGCTCGGCCGTCTCGCCGAAGCCGTGCATCACCTCGAGACCGCCCTGCGCATCGAAGCGTGGCGCGCCGACACTCACACCAACTTGGGCAACATCCTCGCGCAAACCGGACGCCCGGACGAGGCCGTGGCTCATTTTGAGTCCGCCGTGAAGCTCGATCCCAAGCTCTCGGAAGCCCACACCGGCATCGGCAATGTCCTGCTCCAAAGCGGTCGCCCGGCAGAGGCCGTGACGCGCTATCACACGGCGCTCGCCCTCAACTCCCTTTCACCCGACGCGCACAACAATCTCGGCCAGGCGCTCATGCAACTGGGCCGGCCCGCCGAGGGCATCCCGCATTTCCAACGCGCCCTCGAGCTCCGCCCCGACTCGTCCACTTCGCGCTACAATTTAGGCAACGCCTTCGTTGCATTGGGCCGCACCTCTGACGCCTCCATCCAATTTCAAACCGCCCTGCGCCTCGACCCCGCCAATGCCGAGGCGGCCAATAACCTCGCCATCATCCATCTTCAGGCCGGCCAGCTACCGGCCGCGCGCCAGCTCCTCGAAACCGCCATTCGCCTCAACCCCGGCAATATCGACGCCGGCAACAACCTCACCGTCGTCCTGCTTCAACTTGGTCTGCGCGCCGAAGCCCGCACCCAGCTCGAGGCGCTCCTGCAG
The DNA here is from genome assembly GCA_947453695.1 of Opitutia bacterium. Lineage (GTDB taxonomy): Bacteria > Verrucomicrobiota > Verrucomicrobiia > Opitutales > Opitutaceae > GAS368. The sequence continues at coordinate 6,284 of CANGHW010000047.1, read as the reverse complement.
GTGCAGCCCGGCCACGCTGAAACCCACTACAATCTCGCGCTGCTCCTCAATGAAGACGGCCTGAAGCACCAAGCGCGCGAACACCTTGAGGCCACCCTGCGCCTCAAGCCGGATCACGCCGGTGCCACCACCGCGCTGCAACACCTCGGCGGATTCCAGCCGGCCCCGCCTAAACCTTAATCGCGACCGGCTTTCCGCCGTCGGCGGCCGATTTGTAGATCGCCTCGATGCAGATCATATCGCGGCGCCCCATCTCGCCGGGCACGTCCGATTCACGGCCTTCGCGCATACACTGCGCGATGTGATCCAGCTGCCGCGCCTGTTGGTTCACGGCCGGCTCGTGGCTAATCTTACCCTTGCTCGAGTCGCCTTGCAGGCCGTTGTAGGAAAACGCGGGCTCGATCTGCACCCAGCCTTTGTCCGACTCACCGCGGAAGCGGTTGATGCCACCGTTGTAGCTCGTGATGAAATCCGCCCGCGTGCCGTCGGCATACTCCATCGCCCACTCGATCGTCTCTTCGACGTCTTTGAAAAACTCCGGCCGCTTCTTCGGCTGCTCCTTAGCCGCGATCGCCACCGGCACTTTTTCGCCCGTCGCGATACCCGCCGCCTGCAGCGAATAAATCCCGAGGTCCATCAACGGTCCGCCGCCCGCGAGCTTCTTTTCCGCCCGCCACTGGGGCTGCGTCAGCGTGAAACCGAAGCCGCCGCTCATTCGCTTAAACGGCCCGACCGCCGGATCCTGCGCCAGGCGCGCCACGTCGGCGAAATACGGATCGAAGTGCAGACGGTAGCCCACCGAGAGTTTCACCTTCGCCGCCTTGCACGCCGCGATCATCGCATCGCACTCGGCGACCGACACCCCCATCGGCTTTTCCGTGATCACGTGCTTCCCCGCCTTCGCCGCCGCGATCACGTGATCGCGGTGCAGCGCATTGGGCGTGACGACGTAGACGACATCGATCGTCGGATTATCCGCGATGCGCGCCATCGTGTCGTAGGAATAGATCGCCTTCTCCGGAAACCCGAACACCTGCGACCAGTTGCGACCCTTCTCCGGCGTGCCGGTAATCACGCCCGTGATCTGCACATTCTGCGTGAGCTTAAGCGCCGGCGCGAGTTGCCCGCTCGCGTAGCCACCCAGCCCCAGAATCGCGATCCCGAGCTTTGGCGGCGGGAGCTCCGCCGTGCGCACGTAGGGAGCGCACACTACCGCCGCCGCGCCCACCGCGGCACGCTGGATAAATTCACGCCGGGAAACAGCGGGCGACGGCCAACGGGGTTGGTTTTTCATGGGGTTGGATGCGCCGGGCGCCGTCAGACTTTGACCGCGACTTTCTTCCCCGTCTTCGCCGCCTCAAAGATCGCCGCGATGATCACGTTGTCGCGCCGGCCCATCTCGCCGGGCACGCGCGACTCGCGGCCTTCGCGCACACACTGCGCAAAGTCGTCCATCTGCAGCGCCTGCTGGTTCACGAAGGGCTCATACGACACCGGGCCCGCGTTCGTTTCCACGATCGTGCCGCGGTAGGTAAACGCCTTCTGCTTAAACTCCCACCAGCTCTTCGGCCCCTCCACGCGGAAAGTGTCCTTACCGCCGACGTAGCTTGTCACGAAGTCAGCCTTCGCGCCGTTCTTGAACTCCATCGTCCACTCGATCGTTTCCTCGACACCATCGGCAAACTGCTGCGGCTTCGTCTTCGGCCGTTCCTTGCCCGTCACAAAGCTCGGCGCCGCGTCGAGCGCCCCGCCACCGAGCGTCGTGCCACCATAGGCCATGCACGCGCCTTGGATCAGATAGACACCGAGGTCCATCATCGGCCCGCCGCCAGCCAGCGCCTTGTCCGCGCGCCACGCCCCGGCACGCAGGGAGAAACCGCGGTCACCCGTCATCTGCATAAACGGCCCAAACGCCGGATCCTTCGCCCGCCGCATGAGTTCGCGATGGTAGGGATCGAAATGCAGCCGGTAGCCGACGGAAAATTTCACCTTCGCCGCCTTGCACGCCGCGAGCATCGCATCGCACTCCGCGACCGTGTTGCCGAGGGGTTTCTCGCAGATCACATGCTTGCCAGCCTTCGCCGCCGCGATCACGTCGCGCATGTGCAGGCCGTTTGGCGTGACGACGTAGACGATGTCGATGTCCTTGTTGTGGGCCATCTGCACCATGGTGTCGTAGCCGTAAACGGCTTTTTCAGAAAACCCGTAGTCCTTCGCCCACTGGGCGCCTTTTTCCGGCGACCCGGTCACGACGCCCGCCAGGCGGCAATGCTCCGTCACCTTCAACGCCGGCCCGAGCTGGCCTTTGCTGTAGTTGCCGAGGCCGACGAGTGCCACGCCAAGCTTGCGCGGCTGCGCGCCGCCCTGCGCACGCAGGATATATGGAGCACCGGCAAGCGCCGCCGTGCCGAGCGAAGCACGATAAAGGAAACGGCGCCGGGTCAGAGAAGTGGAAGGAGAGGGAAACGGGGTATTCATAGGGGAGTCTGGGAGAAAAGGATTCGGTCTCGGTCCGCCCGCCGGGCATGCACGGCGGCGGAAACTCAGGCGCGCAGAGCGACTTTCTTGCCGGTGCGGGCTGCTTCGTAGATGGCCTCGATGATCTTCATGTCGCGCAGGCCCATCTCGCCGGAGACGCGCGACTCGCGCCCTTCGCGAATGCAGGTGGCGAAATCGTCCATCTGCTTCGCCTGCTGGTTCACGGGCGGAAACGTCAGCGGACCGCGATTCGAGACCGCGCCGACTCCCGTATACATATAGGCGTTCGTCTTGAATTCGACCCAGTTGCCGCTCGCGCTCTCGGCCCGGAAGCGATTCGCGCTCTGCGAGTAGCTCGTCACCGCCTCGCACACCGCGCCGCCGGGGAATTCCAGCGTGAAGTTCATCGTCTGCTCCACGTCGGCAAAAATCTCCGGCTTCGTCGTCTCGGCGGCCTTGGCCGTGATCGCGATCGGCGCCACGCCACCCGCCGCCATGCAGGCCTCCTGCATCACGTAGACGCCGAGGTCCATGACCGGGCCGCCGCCGGCGTATTTCCTCTCTGCGCGCCACACTTTGTTTTTCATCACAAAGCTGAACTCTCCGTTCATCTTCGTAAACGGCCCGAACGAAGGATCCTTCGCGAGGCGCATGAACTCCTGGTGGATCGGGTCGAAATGCAGGCGGTAACCGATGGAGAGTTTCACCTTGGCCGCCTTGCACGCCGCGATCGCCTTCACCGCATCGGCGACATTCGTCGTAAACGGTTTCTCGCTGATCACGTGTTTGCCCGCCTTCGCCGCCGCGATCACACCGTCCGCGTGCATCGAATTCGGCGTGATGACGTAGACGATATCAACGGCCTTGTTATCCGCGAGGTCCGCGATGCGGTCGTAGCCGTAGACGGACTTTTCGGAGAACCCGTAGTCCTGCGCCCATTTGCGGCCCTTCTCCGGCGAGCCGGTCACCACCGCCGTGAGTTCGCAGTTTTCCGTCAGCTTGAGCGCCGGCCCGATCTGGCCACGCGCGTAGTTGCCGAGGCCGACGATCGCGACGCCGAGCTTGCGGGGCTTGGCGCCTTGCGCACGCAGGATGGCCGGCGCGCCCGCGAGGGCGACGGCACCGGCAGAGACGCGCCCAAGAAACGAGCGCCGGGACAAGGTGGAGCGGAGGAGGGTTTTCATGCGGGTAAACAAGGAAGGGGGATCACCGGGACGCAGCAGGTTCAGGGCCGACGCCGGTTCACTTCACGACGGGCCGTAGCACGAGGTTGCGATACGACACGGAGCCGTGGTCGCCCTGCAGGTAGATCGGGCCGGGCTTGAACTCGTCCGACCACATCGCGCCGCCCGTGCAACCCTGGATCGCCGCATTGTCGATGATCTTGGTGCCGTTGAGCACCACCGTCACGTGGCGGTCGACTAGCGTGATATCCATCGTCTGCCACTCGCCGGCCTTCTTCTCCGCGGCCGAGCTCGGGGTCACGCGGCTGTAGAGCGCGCCCATGTTGTGCGAATCGAGCGCCTTGCCAAAGGAGTCGACCACTTGGATCTCGTAGATGCCCTTCAGGTAGACGCCACTGTTGCTGCCGTCGGGCACATTGACCTCGACCTTCAAATTGAAGTCTTCGAATTCCCGCTCCGTGCGCAGGTTTGCCGTGCGCTTGGCGGGTGTGCCCGGTGCGTGCTTCGGCACGCGGTTGGACAACACGCCCGCCTCCACCACCCAGGCGCTTTCGACGTTGGGCTCTTTAGCTTTCCAGCCGGTGAGGTCCTTGCCGTTGAACAACGCGATCGGCTCGCCGAATTTCACCTTGCTCAGGTCCGGACGCGGCGGGAGCGCCGGGATGCGCTTGCCAGCAAACTCCGCGGAATCATAGCCCGTGCCATTCAGCTTCGGCGCGAGGCGCGTGAGCTTCAGTGCGTCGCCTTCGCCGAGCTTCGCCGTGATCGCCTCGGTAAACTGCTGCGTGCGGACCACCTTGCCCGCCGCATCCTTGCGCGGCACGTCGTTCGTGCGTGTCACGATCAGCGTGTCGTCGCTGATCACCACACTCGACAACGGCAATACGCTGCCACCGCCCCAGAGAATAGCGCCGTCGTAGTAGCCCTTTTCTTTCCTTACTTCGAGCCAGCCCGCCGCCCCGTTCGGGAGCGTCAGGGCCCAGCGACCGAGGAAGGCTTCGTTGGGCGCCGCGGCCAGCCGGCCCGCGCTACCGAGCGCCACGACGAGCGCAGTGAGTTGCAACACCACCTGGACCACACGTGAGGTTTTCATGGGGAAAGAAATACGTCCGCGACTGTGTGCCGCGCCGCCCCCGCGTCGAGAAACAATCCGCTCGCCGCGCACCCGCCAGCCGGCGTTATTCATCATACCCCCGCCCCATGAAAATTCCCCGCTCCGTCTTCGCTGGCGCGCTCGGCGCTCTCGCCGCCCTCCCCACTTCGGCCGCACCCGCCCCCCGGCCGATCGCTTTCGAGAAAATCACCCTGACCTCCGAATATTGGTGCGACGGCGTCACTGCAGCCGACCTCGATGGCGACGGCCACGTCGATGTCATCGCCGGTCCCTTCTGGTATGCCGGCCCCGACTTCAAGACCCGCCACACCTTCTTCGATCCCGTCCCGCAGGCCCTCGAGAAAAATCCGACCAACTCGATGTTCTCCTTCGTCGCCGACTTCAACGGCGACGGCCGCCCCGACATCCTTGTCCTCGGCCGCGTGCTCTTCCACGAGGCCTACTGGTATGAAAACCCCGGCGCCGCCGAGGCAAAGAAGCCCGACGCTCGCTGGAAAAAACACTTCGTCTCCCAGCGCGTCTTCGGCGAGGCCCCGCTCTTTCTCGACGTCGATGGCGACGGCAAACCCGAGCTCCTCTCCATCTCCGGCTCCAGCGACAAAGACAAACTCAAGCAGTGGGGCTGGTATGCGCCCAATTGGTCCGAGCCCACCAAACCGTGGAAATTTGTCCCCATCACCGAGCAGGCCGAGTTCAACCACTACTATCACGGCGAAGGCATCGGTGACATCAACGGCGACGGCCGCGCCGACCTCGTCCTCAACGAAGGCTGGTGGGAGCAGCCGCCGAAAAACTCTCCGCCCGGCACGCTCTGGAAGAAACACCCGTTCACGTTCAGCTCCGACCGCGGCGGCGCCCAGATTCTCGTCACCGATGTCAACGGCGACGGTCGCGCCGACGTCATCACCGCCCTCAACGCCCACGGCTGGGGCCTTGCGTGGTTCGAACAAAAACGCGACGCCACCGGCGCGATCACCTTCGTCGAGCACAAGTTGATGGGCACGCGCGCTGAGGAAAAAACCTACGGCGTCGCCTTCTCCCAGCCCCACGCCCTCACCCTCGCCGATCTCGACGGCGACGGTCTCCCCGACATCGTCACCGGCAAGCGCCGCTGGGCCCACGGCCCGACTGGCGACATCGAGCCCATGGCTACGCCCGTCAATTACGCCTTCCTCCTCCGCCGCGACCCCTCCGCCCCCGGCGGCGCAAAATTTCTCCCCCAACTCATCGACGACGCCTCCGCCCTCGGCACCCAGGTCGAGGCCATCGACGTCAATCGCGACGGCATCCCCGACGTCCTCACCGCCTCCAAACTCGGCGTCTTTGTTTTTCTCACGAAACGGAAATGAAAAACCTGCTTTCATCTGCCCTCAGAAATTGTGGGGCGGGCTTTATGCCCGCCATCGGCGTTTCGTCGTCTCGGCCTGGCGGGGATAAACCCCACCCCACCAATACCGTCGGCCGCTCGCTTGCCGTCGTTCTCGCACTCGCCGCCCTTGCCCCCGCCT
>CANGHW010000046.1 GCA_947453695.1 Opitutia bacterium | reverse complement strand
CTCTTCTTCCTCAACCAGCAATACGCACCCGCAGGCGAAGCCTACAAGGGCCTCTGGCGCTACCAAGAGCTGCGCGACCCGAGCATCTTCAATTTCTACGATCAGCTCCTCGACGGTCCCAACAAGCGCGAGTCCGCCGATTTCCGCGCTCTCAACGCCACCTTCCGACAAACCTTTCTCCGCGACCTCGTCGGTTTCGAACTCGCCTACGATAAACAGACCTTTAGCCGCGAAAATTTCGGTATGTTCGGCTTCGATGCCTACACGATCTTCGTCGATATGAACTCGAAGCTCGTCGACGGCACGCCCAACGGCAACTTCGGCCGCCCCTACGTCGCGTCCGATTCCATCGGCAACAATTTCGCCGACACCACGCGCGAAGCCGCCCGCGCCACCGCCTATGCCACACTCGATTTCCGCAAGAAAGACGGATGGCAGGCCTGGCTCGGCAAGCACGTGTTCACCGGCTCCTACACCGACCAGAGCGTCGATAACTTCAATCGCAGCATCAATGGCTACTCCTACAGCCTCGATTTGAATGCCTACGCCAACAATCCGAGCACCACCCAATATCCCAGCTACGCGGCGATCCACTACCTCGGCGGCTCGCTCACGTCCGCCACCTCCGCTGCCGGCGCAAACATCCCCGGCATCACCGCTCTCCACACCCCGCAAGCCTCTGGCACCGCTCTTCTCTTCGACTCGCGCATCAACCGCTTCGTCCGCGCCACCGTCAATACCCTCAGCGCCAGCGAACGCGATATCAGCAAGCTCTATTCCGGCGCTTCGAAGAACACCAATAAGACGAAGAGCAAATCCCTCGTCTGGCAGAGTTACCTCTTCACCGACAAGCTCGTCGGCCTCGTCGGCTGGCGCGAAGATGAATTCGATCTCCGCGACGCCGGGCCCGCGCGCCTTGCTTCCCTTACCGGCGAGACCAATCCCTACGATCCGAATTGGGTGTTCCCCTCCACGCCCTCGATTTACGCGAAAGATTCCACGCTCAGCTGGAGCGGTGTCCTCCATGCGCCGAACTTCGTGAAGCGGGTCCTGCCTCGCGGCACCGATTTTAGCCTCTCTTACAACGTCTCGAAAAACTTTCGCCCCAACTCCGCCCTCGCCGACGTCTACGGCCGCCCGTTCAGCCCGCCCGCGGGTAAGACAAAGGACCTCGGCGTCACCATCTCCGTCCTCGATCAAAAGCTCACACTGCGCGTCAATCGCTACCGCACCACGCAATCGAACGACAGCGCCACCTTCTACAATACCTTCTGGCCCGGCAACGACGTCGTCCGCGCCATGAATGGACTCCGCGGCACGCAGGTGAATGAGAACCTCATCAACAAATGGTTCGGCTTCACCCCGAGTGATTCGCGCTACCTGCAGCCGCGCGCTAGCCTCACCGATCCCGCGCAGGCCAACAACGTCAACCCGACCCTGACTGCCGCCGAGACTACCGCGCGCACCGCATGGTTCAATGCCCGCACGGCCGCCGAATGGCTCCGCCCCGTCGACCCCGAACTCGTGAAGACGTGGAATTTCCTCCAAGCTCCTAATGGTGGCACGTGGAGCGCCACCCGCCCGCCCAATGTCGGCAACGTCGCCGACACCGTCTCCGAAGGCTGGGAATTCGAGGGCACGCTCAACCCCACCAAGAACTGGCGTGTCTCATTCAACGCCGCGATGCAGGAAGCGCGCAAGACGAACGTCGGCGCCGATTTCGCCGAGTTCGTGAAGAAGAATCTCCCGCTCTGGACCGATGGCGACGGCGTCCAGGCCACCAACACACGCCAAATGAATGGCTTTGAGGACATCCCCTACTTCGGCGGTTTCACCAACCAGCTTGGCGTCCTCGCGATCAACAACATGTATGTTCCCTATCTGAACGCCGTCGCCGCCGATGGCTCGCCGGTGCAGGAGCTCCGCCGCTGGCGCTTCAACATCGTGAATAATTACGATTTCCGCACCGGCCCGCTCAAGGGCTTCAGTGTCGGCGGCGCGGCCCGCTGGCAGGACAAGGTCGCAACCGGGTTCCCGGTGAAGAAGAATGCGATCGGCGTCTGGGTCTACGACGTCTCCAAGCCCTACTACGGCAGCGACGAGATCAATTACGACGCCTGGCTCCGCTACAGCCGGAAGATTCTGAGCGACCGCATCAAGTGGAGCGTCCAACTCAACGTCCGCGATATCTTCGGCTCTGACGAACTCATCGCCGTCACCGCGCAGCCCAATGGGCAGGTCGCCAGCGCGCGCATCCCGCAGCCGAACAAGTGGACGCTCACGAACTCGTTCGAGTTCTGAGCCACCGCCGTTGGCGGGCCGCAATGCGGCGCATGTCACCTACACTCGGGCCGGGTTAACTCCCGGCCCTTTTTCATGTCCGTTGGGATTCGTCCGTCACGTGCTGCAGCGCGCGGTTGGCCATGACGCCGAGGACGCTGCACGCCACGAGGGTGGCGACGATGCCGGCAGCCACCATCCACGTATCGAGCGTGATGTCCTTGAGGCGGAGTTGCTCGAGTTGGGCCGCGACCAAGGCCGCGAGCGCCGTGCGCGGGGCGATGCCGATCAGCGTGCCGATGGTGTATTCCGGCAACGGCACCTTGGCCGCCGCGAGGGCAAAATTGGCGATGGCAAAGGGCGACTGCGGCGGCACGCGGAGCAGGGTCACGACCAGCAGGGTGCGCCGAAAATTTTGGGTCAACAACGCGCGATACACGGCGGCCCACTTGGGCCGTTCCAGGATGACCTCCAGCACGCGATCTTTCGCGATCCAGCGCGCGATGCCGTAAGCGATCAGCGCCGCGATCGTGATCGTGATCATCGCCAGCGGCCAACCGATGGTGAAGCCGAAGGCCCAGCCAGCCAAAATCGCGCAGGAATAGGTGGGGATAAACGAAAGCCCCATGAGCAATCCGGTTACGAGCACGTAGATCACCCAGCCGGTCATGCCGTGGTCGCGCAACCACGGACCGAGCGCCGTGAGGCTCGCGAGCAGCACGAAACCGCCGAGCGGCGGCCAAAAGGACAACATGATTGCTACCGGTCCTGCCGCGCCAAGCCGACGCATGAGTCCGGGACGCGGGGTGGACGAAGGATCGGCGGGAGTGGTGGGTGCGCTCACGGCGCGGAACGTGGCGTGGGGTCTTTCCGCATGCAAGCGCCTGCATTTTTCACCACCCCGGCCCGGTCCGTCAGGTAACTGATTATTTATCTCGCCTGCACAGCGTAACCGGCGCGATTTTCACCCGTCGTTTCACCCCTTCGTCGGTTTAGCGGAATGCCCGCCGCCGATACCTTACCCTGACCCTGAACTACCTCACCCTCCATGGCTACTGCTGTCCCGTTCCTACCCCTGCTGCGCCGCGTGTGCGCGCTCCTTGGCCTGATGGCGTTTGCCGCCACGCTGTGTGCCCAAGCCGTCTCCACCGGCACCATCGAAGGCCGCGTGTTTGACTCCCGCCGCGGCGAATACCTCGAAAAGGCCCGCATCACCGTCGACGGCTCCAAGCAGGAAACGCTGACCGGCTCCACCGGCCAGTTTCGCCTCGACGGCGTGCCCTCGGGCACGGTGACCCTCAAGATTTTCTATACCGGCCTCGGTGTGCACACCGAGATTGTCACCCTCGCCCCTGGCCAGACCACCCAAGCTGAAATCACCATTTCCGGCGCGGCCGCACCTAAGTCGACCCCCAGCGCCACCGGCGAAGTCATCGCGCTCGGCGCCTTCACCGTCGCTTCCTCCAAAGAAATGGACGGCGCCGCTCTTGCCATCAACGAGCAGCGCTTCGCGAAAAACATCACCAACGTCGTCTCCGCCGATGAATTTGGCACGATCGCCGACGGTAGCGTGGGTGAGTTCATGAAATTCCTCCCCGGCATCACCAGCGACTACACCGGTGGCGATGCGCGCCGTTTTTCCATTAATGGCGCCCCCGCTGGCAACGTTCCGATCTCCATGGGCGGTTTCGACATGGCCAGCGCCGCCGGCGCCGGCACCGGCCGCCAGATCGAGCTCGATCAGGTTTCCATCAACAACGTCTCTCGCATTGAGATTAACCGCTCGCCCACGCCCGATACCGCCGGCTCAGCCCTCGCCGGCTCGGTAAACATGGTTCCGCGTAGCGCCTTTGAGCGCAACCGTCCCTCCTACAACTACAGTGTCTCCTGGCTTATGAAGGACGCCGAGCGCGCCTTTGGCCGTAAAACCCCCGGTCCCGGCTGGGGCCAGATGGACTACAAGATCCATCCTGGCTACGATGTCTCCGCCGTCGTCCCCGTCTCCAAGACGTTTGGCTTCACCGTCTCCGGCGGCTACTCCCTTCAATACACCCCCCAGTCCAACACTGCCATGCAGTGGCGCGGCGCCGCCGCCGCCACCAACGTCGCGGCCACCGTCACCACCGGCCTCCCGGCCACTACCCCCGACAATCCCTACCTCGGCATCTTCTCCTGGCGCGACTCCGGCAAGAACACCAAACGCTACTCCTTCGCCACCACCGTCGATTGGAAGCCCGCGCGCTACGACCGCCTCTCCCTGAGCTTCTCCTACGGCATGCTCCGCGAGCACTTCGCCACCCGCACCCAGACCTTCACCATCAACCGCGTGATGCCCCTGAACTGGGGCCCCGATCACACCTGGGGCCAGTTCAGCACCTTCCCCACCACCGGCACCGCCATCAATGCCGGCCAGGTTACGATCGCAAATGGCGGCCGCATCCGCCCCGGCCGCACCATCAGCCCGTCGCTCCGCTGGCTCCACGAAGGCCCGGTCTGGAAATCCGACATGGGCGCTAGCTATGGCACCTCGCGCATCGACTACAACGACATCGATAAGGGCTTCTTCAACGGCATGACCGTGCAGCGCAACAACGTCTCCATCAACTTCGACGACATCTTTTACCTCCGTCCGGGCAAAATCACCGTCAACGACCCCTTCGGCCGCCCCGTCGATCCCACTCAGCTCGACAACTACTCGATCGTCTCCGCCAACAGCATCCGCCAGCGCACCTACGACACCACTCGCCAAGCCTACGGTAATATCCGCCGCGACTTCTACCTCCGCGACATCCCGTTCACGGTGAAACTTGGCGCCGACGTGAAGACCAAGATCCGTGATCTCCGCGGCGTGGGCACCGAGACCTATACTTGGGTCGGCGCCGACGGCCGAGCCAGCACCACCCCCACCACCCAAGCCGGCCTCGTCAACGACGACAGCCCGTTGCCCTACCTCGATTCCGTCTACTCTGAGCGCATCCCCGACTTCGGTATGCCGAAGCAACAACACGTCGACAACGGCAAGCTCTGGCAGGCCTACCTCGACCACCCCAACTACTGGACTCGCAACGCCAACACCGAATACACCTCGGTCACCAACGCCTCCAAGCGCGCCCAGGAGATCATCTCGTCCCTCTACTTCCGCACTGACGCCGCCTTCTTCCAGAACCGCCTGAAACTCGTCGGCGGTGTCCGCGCCGAGCAGACCAACATCGACGCCGAAGGCCCGCTCACTGACCCAACGCTCGCCTACCAGCGCGACGCTGCCGGCAACGTCGTCAAGGGCGCCAACGGTGCTCCCATCCTCCTCCAGCCCACCAACGCCGGTCTGGCCTACACCCAACTCACCCTCAAGGACCGCGGCTACAAGGCGCAGAAGGAATACCTCCGCCTCTTCCCCAGCCTCAACGCCAGCTACAATATCAAGGAGAGCCTCATCGGCCGCCTCGCCTACTACGAGACCGTGGGCCGCCCCGATTTCAACCAATACGCCGGCGGCCTCACTGTCCCGAACATCGAGGTCTTCAACCCCAACGACCGCATCACGGTAAACAACGTCTCCATCAAGGCGTGGCAGGCCCGCACCTACATGGCGCGCCTCGAATACTACTTCGGCACCGTCGGCCAGCTCTCGTTCAACTACTTCGTCCGCGACTTCGAAAACTTCTTCCAAAACGTCACCTCGCGCTCGACCCCCGAGTTCCTCGCCGCCTACGGCCTCGATGAAGAGTCCTATGGCCAATACCTTGTCGTCACCCAGTTCAATTCCCCGGATAAGATCCGCATGAAGGGCTTCGAAATCGACTACAAGCAGGCCCTTACCTTCCTGCCCAACTGGGCCCGCGGCGTGCAATTCTTCACCAATGTGAGCTCCCAGCGCGCGAAGGGCACTGACAACTTCCAAGACATGAATCCCTTTACCTGCAATTGGGGCTTCAGCATCTCGCGGCCAAAGTGGAATATCCGCCTCAACGAAAACTACCGCGGCATCCAGCGACGCGCCCTCGTTACGGGCGCCTCCATCGAGCCCGGCACCTACAACTACCGCCCCAAGCGCCTCTACATCGACCTCACCGGCGAATACTACCTCCGTCGCAACCTCGGCGTGTTCTTCGCCATGCGTAACCTGAACGGCGCCACCGAGGATCAAAAGACCTACGGCCCCAACACCCCGGCCTACGCCAAATTCCGCCAGCGCGACGACTACGGCGGGTCGCTCTGGACCGCGGGCGTCAAGGGCTCGTTCTAAAAATTCCAGGCGGGCCACCCGGCCCGCCTTTTTTATTTCCGCTCGGCCGCGATCTTCGCGAGTCGCGTCTGGATATCCACTTCGCTCAGCCAGCGACCGCGCACCATCACGCCGGCCCGCTTGGCCACATTGCCGATATCCGCCAGAGGATCGGCCGTGAGCAGCACGAGGTCCGCCCGGTGGCCGGTGGCGACGAGCCCGAATTTATCCTTGGCCCGCGGGCCGAGATTTTCGCCGACGTTCTTCGTGGCGGAGCGGAGCACTTCGTAGGGCGTCAGGCCCGCCGCGACGTTGGCCTGCATCTCGCGGTGAATCGAAAAACCCGGCACGCTGAACTCCTGCGGCGCATCCGTGCCGAAGAGAATCGTCACGCCGCCGTCGTTGAGCGCCTTGAGCACGACTTTGCGGTTGGTCGCGATCTGGGCGGCGCGGGTCCGATTGAAATTCGGATTGCCGAGGCGGCGCTCGTAGGAGGCTTTCCAACCGTTGACCACGCTGGTCGGCAAGTAGGCGAGCTCGGGATAGGCGTAGATGACCTGCGGATCGGCCGCGCCGATGATCGTCTCCCAGAGCGGCATGGTCGGCACCACCGCGGTGCCGGTGTCGTGCGTGAGTTTCACGATCTCGGCCAGCTTGGCGCGGTCTACCGGCGCCGTGTCCGCCTTGAGCACCTCGATGTAGCCGTCGAGGTGATCGACGGTTTCCTGCCGTTTTTCCATGGCGTGCACGAGACCGACGTCGGCCGGGATGTGCCCTGCGAACCGGATGCCCACTTCGTCCGCCGTTTTCGCCATGGCATCGTAGACCTCGCGCTTCAGGCCCGGGTGCACCTTCAGCAAATCCCACCCCTCTGCCTTCTGTTGCCGCACGCGCGTCTCGGCGGCGGTAGGCGAGAGCACCGCGTTGGCCCCGGTGCCCGTGAAGCTCGGACCTGCGAGATAGAGCGACGGCCCGAGGATCTCGCCGGACTTCACCTTGTCGCGCAGTTCGAGCTGGCCGGGCCAGCCGAGCATGCCGCGCACCGTGGTCACGCCGTTCGCGACGAAGAGGAAGTAGATCGTCTCCACATAGCTCTGCGCGGAACCGAGCGGCGGGTTGTGCCCGTGCATCTCACCAAGGCCAGGGATCAGAAACTTCCCCCGACCGTCGATGCGCTGCGCGTCGGCCGGAATCTTCACGTCAGAGTTCGGACCGACCTGCACGATGCGGTCGCCGTCCACGACCACGGTGTGGTGAGCGAGCGTGCGTTCGGAATCCATGGGCAGCACCGTCACGTCGACGAAGGCGATCGAGGCAGCCCGGGCGGCGACGGCGCAGACCAGGGCGGAAAACAACAGGGCGGTCTTGGATTTCATGGGGAGGGGGCTGTTTCGAGAAACGCCCGCGGGGCGCGCCCGTCAATCGTAACGTCTTTTCTCCATCTCCCCGGTTGCACCGCTGTCCTCCACCGTCTCGAATTTTCGCCATGCCCCTCGCCACGCCGCGCACCTGCGTCCGTTTCGCCTTCTTCGTTCTCGCTTCGTGCTCCTTCGCCGCCGAATCCACCCCGCGCTGGTTCAAGGGCAACCTCCACACCCACTCGCTCTGGAGCGACGGCAACGACTACCCCGAGATGATCGCCGACAGCTACAAGCGCGCCGGCTATCACTTTCTCGCCATGTCCGACCACAACGTCCTCGAAGAGGGCACGCGGTGGTTCGAGATCAAAAAACCCACGGCGGCGAAAGGCGAACTCGTGCAGCGCGGCGGCGGCGCCGTGTTGGAAAAATATCTCGCCCGCTTCGGCGCCGCTTGGGTCGAGCAACGAGAAGTGGACGGCAAGAAAGAGGTGCGTCTCAAACCCCTCGCGGAATACCGCACGCTCGTCGAAGAGACCGGCCGCTTCCTCATGATTCCGAGCATGGAGGTGACCTCGAACTGGAAGCGCCCGAAGACCGCCACCGAGCCCGAGCTCGGCGGTCCCGTGCACATGAACTTCACCAACCCCGTCTCGGCGATCGCCCCCGTCGCCGCCGACAACGCCCTCGAGATCATGCAACGCTGCGTCGACGCCGTCGTCGCCCAGCGGGAGAAAACCGGCCAGCCGATGTTCCTCCACCTCAACCATCCCAACTTCGTCTGGGGCGTGACGGCCGAGGAGCTCATGCAGGTCCACCACGAGAAGTTTTTCGAGGTCTACAACGGCCACCCGACCGTGCACAACGAGGGCGACGCCACTCGGCTGTCCACCGACGCAATGTGGGACGCGATCCTCACCCGCCGCCTCGCCGAGCTGAAGCTCGACGTGATGTATGGCATCGGCACCGACGATTCCCACGACTACCACAACCTCATCCTCGGCAAGGCCAACCCCTTCCGCGGCTGGGTGATGGTCCGCGCCCGTCACCTCACGCCTGAGTCCATCATCCACGCCATGGAAGCCGGCGATTTCTACTCCACCTCCGGCGTCATGCTGACCGATGTCGTCCGCACCGCGAAATCTTTGACGGTCGAGATCCAGGTCGAGCCCGGCGTGACCTACACCACACAGTTCATCGGCACGCGCCGCGGCTACGATCCCACCAGCCAACTCATCCCGGCCCCCGCCGATGAAAAGCCCCCGCGCAAAACCCTGCCGCACCGCCGCTACAGCAAAGATGTCGGCGCCGTGCTCGCCGAGGTCAAGGGCCCGAAAGCCACCTACACTCTAAAGGGCGACGAACTCTACGTGCGCGCCAAGATCGTTTCTTCGAAGGTGAAAACCAATCCTGGCGTCATCGGCGAGGTCGAGACCGCCTGGACGCAGCCGCTGGTGAATTCGGCGCCGTAAGACCGCGGTTATCTGCACCGCAGCCTTATCGCCGCGGCCCGATCCCTCACCACACGCTCGAAGCCCGCCGCGCTTCGACTTCGCGCTCCGCCGCATCGTCCAGCTCGCTCAGAAAATCCAGCCCGGTGCGCCGCTGGATTTCATCGATATTGGTGAGGTAACGTTCCGGGTCCGCGCCGGGTGGCGCCGTCTGCGGCACGAGCAACGCGAGCGTGCGCAGTTTTCCTTCGTTCTCGTCGATCACGATTAGGAAAAACGCTTCCGGCACGACCACCCCGCCGCGGAGTTTTTGCGGCGCCGCGCCGAAGACCGGCCCGGTGAGCACCCAGACTTCCCCGTAGCGTGCGGGGTAATTCGTCGCGATGCGCAGCTCGAGGTCCTTCCACAGTCCTGCGTTGAGCGCGTGGAGCTGCGGCGTGATGTTCGACATGAGAAACGTCTCGCGCTGGGCCGCGGCACCGTAGCGCGTGGCGATCGCATAGTTGGGCGCCAAATGTCCGCGGTCGTAGCCACTGCGCGCGTAGTCATCGGGTGCCACGCGCGCCGCGGTGCGGCGGTCCACCTCGAATTTTTCCGGCCGCGCGCCCGGCACGGGAATGGTCGCTAGGTCGCGCACGTGGTAGGCAGCCCACACGGGGTTGCCGAGCGCATCGCTGTAGCCGACGGCGTAACCGATGTTGGTGAGGACACGGAAAGTCGGCGCATTGGGCTGCGGCCCGGGCTTGGGCGCTCCGCCGTAGACCAGCGCTTTGTCGCCCGTCGCGATTCTTCCCGCCGCACTGTCGGCGTAGTAGAGTTGCCACAGGTCCCACGCGATCTCGAGCGCGGTGACGTGCTTATCGTGAGCAAACGCGTTCTCCACCAGTCGCCGCACCTCGCGCTGGCGTGACTCGGGCTGCGCTACAAACCAACCGCCGAGCACGACCGCCACGCCGAACTGCAGCGCGAGGAACCAACGCACCGCCTGACGCGGCAGCGGCAAAGGAAAGCGGGTGGAGCGACGGGCCATGGCGCCGGGAACCGTCGCGATTTGCCGCGCGCACACAAGTGCGCGTTGCATTTGAAACAAGCTGGAGCGCGCCCGTGAAGTCGTCACCCTCTGCGCCACTATGCGCGTGTTTACCCTGCCCCTGCTCCTGGCCGCTGCCTTGGTCTCGCTCCGCGCGGCCTCCGCCCCCACCACCGCCGATGTCGTCATCTACGGCGGCACGTCGTCCGGCGTCGTCGCCGCGATCCAGACCGCCCGCATGGGCAAGACCGCCATCCTCATCGAGCCCACGCAGTTCCTCGGCGGCCTCACCACCGGCGGCCTCGGCGCCACCGACATCGGCAACAAGCGTGCCATCGGCGGCATCTCGCGGGAGTTCTACGGCCGCGTCTGGCAACACTACCAAAGCCCCGGCGCATGGACGCGCCAGACGCCGAGCGATTACTTCGACCGCCGCAACAAAACCACCGGAGCCGACGAAAAGACGATGTGGACGTTCGAGCCCCACGTCGCGACGAAGATCTACGACGACATGCTCCGTGAGGCCGGTTCCAAGGTCACCGTCGTCCGCGGCGAGCGCCTCGATCTCGCACCGGGCAAGGGCGTCATCAAAGACGGCCCCCGCATCGTGCGCATCGTGATGGAGAGCGGCCGCGCCTTCGCTGCCCCCATGTTCATCGACGCCACCTACGAGGGCGACCTTCTCGCCAAGGCCGGTGTCAGCTACCACGTCGGTCGCGAGGCCAACGCTGCCTACGGCGAGACCATCAACGGCGTGCAGGTCGCCCACACCGTCAGCCACCAGTTCATCAAGAAGGTCGATCCCTACGTGAAGCCCGGCGACCCCAAGAGCGGTCTCCTCCCCGGAATCAATCCCGCCGGCCCCGGCGAGGAGTTCTCCGGCGACCGCAAGGTCCAAGCCTACAATTTCCGCATGACCACGACCGACGTCCCGGAAAACCGCCGCGCTTGGGAAAAGCCCGCCAACTATGATCCGCAATGGTTCGAGCTCGCCCTGCGCAACATCGAGGCCGGCGATCACCGCGTCTCCTGGAATCCCGTCTGGATGCCCAACCGCAAGACTGACACGAACAACAATTTCGCCATCAGCACCGACTTCATCGGCCAGAATTGGGACTATCCCGAGGCCGACTACGCGACCCGCGCCAAGATCGTGCAGGCCCACGTCGACTGGCAGAAGGGCCTCATGTGGACCTACGCTCACCACCCGCGCGTGCCGGAGAAAATCCGCGCCGAGTTCCAGCGCCTCGGCCTCGCCAAGGATGAGTTCACCGACAACGACAACTGGCCGCGCCAAATGTATGTGCGTGAAGCCCGCCGCATGATCAGCGAATACGTGATGGTCGAGAAGAACTGCACCCGCGAGATCGTCGCCACCGACAGCGTCGGCATGGGCGCTTACAACATGGATTCCCACAACATCCAGCGCTTCGTCACCGCCGAGGGTTTCGTGCGGAACGAGGGCGACGTCCAAGTGCGCGTGCGCCCCTATCCGATCAGCTACCGCAGCCTCCGCCCCAAAGCCGCCGAGTGCACCAACCTCCTCGCCCCCACCTGCCTCAGCTCCTCCCACATCGCCTTTGGCTCCATCCGCATGGAGCCCGTGTTCATGGTCCTCGGCCAGAGCGCCGCCACCGCCGCCGTCCACGCCATCGATGAGCGCACGACGGTCCAGAACATCGACCCGAAAAAACTCGAGGCCCGCCTGCTCAAGGATGGCCAGGTGCTCGACTTCGCCAGCGAGCCCCTGCCGCCCCGCGCCGGCGTCAAGCAGGTCAATCCCCCCGGCATCGTCGTCGATGACGACGCCGCGCAGCTCAAGGGCTTCAACTCCGCCAGCTCCGCCAGCTCGACCTACGTCGGCCACGGCTACCTCCACGACGGCAACACCAACAAGGGCGAGCAGACCGCGCGTTTCACCCCCGACATCCCGCACGACGGCCGCTACACCGTCGCCATCGCCTATCCCGCCAACGCCAACCGCGCGTCCAACGTCCCCGTCATCATCCACCACGCCGACGGCGATACCAAACTCGTCCTCGATCAGAAGAAGAAACCGGCCGTCAGCGACCTTCTCCACCCGGTCGGCACCTTCCGCTTCACCAAGGGCAAGGCCGGCTACGTCGAAATCGCCAACGCCGGCACCGACGGCTACGTCGTCATCGATGCCGTCCAGTGGCTTGAGGCGAAGTGAGCGCCTGGCTCCGCCTCCCAAAACCCCTCCCCCCATGCCTGCTCTCCGCCTTCGTGCCCTCGCGCTGCTCTGGCTCGCCGTCGCCGCGCTCACCGCGGCCCGCGCCGCCGAGCGCCGCCCCAACTTCCTCTTCGTCTACACCGACGACCAGCGCTGGGACGCCATGGGCGTCGTCCAACGCGAGCACGGTGAGCGCGGCCGCTACCCGTGGTTCACCACCCCCGCCATGGATCGCCTCGCGGCCGAGGGCCTGCGATTCCGCAACGCCTTCGTCACGCTTTCCCTCTGCGCGCCGAGCCGGGCTGCGTTTCTCACCGGCCGCTACAACCACCTCAACGGCATCGCCAACAACCACACGCCGTTTCCCGAGGCGAGCGTCACGCACGCCACCCTCCTCCGTTCTGCCGGCTATACCACCGGCTACATCGGCAAGTGGCACATGGGCAACCAGCGCGGTCCGCGCCCCGGCTTCGACTACTCCGCCAGCTTCGTCGGTCAGGGCCGTTACGTGGACTGCCCGGTCGAGGTTAACGGCGAGTCCACCCCGACGAAGGGTTGGATCGACGATGTTTCCACCGACTACGCGATCGGGTTCCTGCGGCAGAATCGCGACAAACCGTTTTCCCTGATTGTCGGCTTCAAGGCCTGCCATGGCCCCACCACTCCTCCCGAGCGCGCCGCAAATCGATTCGCGGACCAGAAGGCGCGGCGCGTGCCCAACCTCGGGCTGCGCGCCCCGTTCCGCGACGAGGCCGACATCGCCCCGGCCAAGTCCGCTCCCGCCGCTGCGGCCGGCCCCGAGGTGCCGGTAAACCTGAACTATTTCCGCTGCGTCTCGGCGGCCGACGACAATCTCGGCCGCCTCCTCGCTACGCTCGACGAGCTCGGCCTCGCCGAGGACACCGTGGTCGTCTTCACCAGCGATAACGGCTACTATCAAGGCGAGCACAACCTCGGCGACAAACGCTCCCTCTACGACGAATCGCTGCGCATCCCGCTCCTCGTGCGTTACCCGCGCGCCATCGCCCGCGGACGGATCGCCGACGAACTCGTGATCAACGTCGACCTCGCGCCCACCTTCCTCGATCTCGCCGGCGTGCCCGTGCCCCACGAGATGCAGGGCCGCAGCTGGCGTCCCCTCTTCGCGGCCCGCGACGGCGCGCCCCGCCCGTCTTGGCGCGAGGCGTTTCTCGCCGTGTATTTTCAGGAAACCGGCTACCCGCAGACGCCTACCATGGTCGCCGTCCGCACGACCGGAGCGAAACTCATCCGCTACACCGGCCACGACGACTGGACGGAGCTCTTCGACCTCGCGGCTGATCCCTACGAGACTCGCAATCTCGCCCGCGACCCGGCCCACGCCGTGCTCCTCGCG
This sequence comes from Opitutia bacterium, assembly GCA_947453695.1. Taxonomy (GTDB): domain Bacteria; phylum Verrucomicrobiota; class Verrucomicrobiia; order Opitutales; family Opitutaceae; genus GAS368. The sequence goes on along the minus strand of CANGHW010000046.1, from coordinate 21,505 downwards.
CAGATGAGCGCTACTTACGATCGCGAAGCGAAAGCCGTCGCCTACACCGTGCCCGTCTACGCAGACCAACCCGGCGTGGACGATGCGGCGGGAAAAAAGAAGGGCACGAAGAACAAGAAGAAGAGCGAGTAGCGGGTCAGGCGGCCGGAACTCCATGTGGGGCGGGCTTTATGCCCGCCGCCCAACGCGCAGGAGGCGGGCGTAAAGCCCGCCCCACAGTTGGCGAATCCGAGAGCTTAAGGCTTCGGCAGCTTCGCGCCGCATTCGGGATCGGGCGCGGTGCGTGGACCGACCTCGTCGACCGGGTGGGTGAAGAGATATTTCCATACCGCCTCGTGGATAAATTCGCCCTTGGCGTTCTTACCGGCCGCGCCGCCGGGCTGGACGGAGCTGTGGGCGCGCTTGGCGTCGCCCTTCACGTCGAACTTCGTGATCAGCCGGCGGGAATTGCCAAACGGGGCCGGCGTGGCGTCGACGTCGGTAATCGGCCCGAAGGCGTGGAGCCCGAGCATCTGCCACGAGCGACAGTAGTGGTCGCCGGTCCAGCCCCCATCGAGGACGTGACTAAAGCCGAAGAAACGGTTCGCGGGCGTGGCGGAGGGGAAGCCCTGCCAGCTTTCGAGTTGATCGCGCGGGCCGCAGAACATCACGACCCGGTCGACGCGTTGGTGGATGGCGAAGCGGGCGGCGGAGGTCGCACCGTGCGACGAGCCGGCGATGATGACTTGATCCCAGCGGAGGCCCTGGCCGTCCGCGGCTATAAACTGTTCCCACTTTCCCTGGGGGTGGGTTTTCGCGAGGTGCTGCACGAATTGAAACGCGCGCTCCATCATGCCGTCGGGTTTGGGGATAGTGCAGAGCGGGGAGGCGTCTTCGCCGGTGGTGGCCTCGAGGCGCATCTTGCCGAGGCTGGTGCCGTCGTCGCGGGCCTTGGTCGAGATGAGGCCAAACCATTTGTTGGCGTAACTGACCTGGATGGCGTGGAGGCCGTAGTCGCCGAGGCGGTCGAAGAGCGGCGCGTTATAGTTCATCAACCAGATCACGAGCCGGCCGCGCGGGGCGACGCGGGTGTCGACGACGGCGTTTTCGACGTCCTGGGGTTTGCCAGCCTTGTCCTTAAACACGAAATCGATCTCCGGGTGCTCCCGCGTGCGCGAGTCGATCTCACTCGCGCGCGCGGTGAGGTGATAGCGCTGGGGCTTTGCGTCGGCGTAGGCCGGGGCGGCGGCGCGATCAGCGGCGCGCGTCGCCGCGGTGAAGAGCGAGCAGAGCGAAAGGAGAAGGAGGAGACGTTTCATGCGTGGGGTAAGGGCTGAGCGGGAGAAGACGCCGCCGGGGCGACATAGGATCAGCGATTTTTCTCCGCCTGATCGGCGCGCCAGACGATGTATTCCAAAAACATGCCCCACTCCCGGGGGCCGAGCGGAGCGCTGCCGCGGCGATATTGGTCCGACACGAGGCGCCCGAGCGCGTCGAGGGCCTCCGGAGATTTGGAGGCGCGGAGCAGCGCGGGCTCGGAGGCGAAGACGCGGTTTACGATGAGGAGGGCCTCGATGGCCTTGTCCTTGTTGGGGGCGCCGAGCGTGAGGATCTCCTGATTGCGGGCGAGGAGGCCGAGTTGGAGAGCGCGGAGGATTTCGGGCCGGGCGGCGTGATCCTTGGGCAGCGCGGCGGCGAGATGCGCGAGACCGCGCATCATGATGTAGTGATAGGCGGGGCGGGCGTTATGCGCATCGACCCAGCGGCCGGCCCGCGGTCCCTCGGTGAGCTGGCCAGGGATGACGCCGAGGAGGGCCTTGCGGACGGCGGCGCCGAGGTAGCGGGGCTCGCCGGTGACGCGAAACGTCTCCGCGAGGAGCGAGACACTGAAGGCGTTGTAATTCCAGTTGCGGGCGATGGGAGCGATCAGGGCCCAGTCGGCGGCGTGGCCGACGGCGGCGAGGTATTTCACCTCGTGGGTCGATTCGTAAAGCTCGAGCAGCGCGAGCCCCGCCTCGGCCGTGTCGAACTGGAGGCCGCCGTCGCCCATGTCGGCGACGACCCAGCCATTGTGCAGGACGTCGTCGAGTTTGCCTGCGCGGTCAGCGAGACGGAGAAAGCGATCCGCGGCGGCGAAGGCGGGATTGCTCGTGACGCCGCGCACGGCGGGAAACGGAAACGCGCCGGTGCCGCCTTCGCTTTGCGCCCAGATCAGAAAGTCGGCCGCCTCGCGTGCGAGGGCGAGGCAGCGAGGGGCGCCGTCGAGGCTGGCGCGGGCGGCGCGCACACATCCGGAGACGACGGCCGCAGGCTCGCGCAAGGCGTGTTCGAGCTTCGTGGCGTCGAGACCGATCTTCCACCAGCGCATTTGCTCGAGCTTGGGGAGGTGCTTGGCAAAGGCGGGCTCGGCCTCGTTGACGCTAAGCCAGCGCGCGGTCTTGGGAATGGGAAGATACTTATCCTCCACCTCGGGGACACCGGCGCGGTCACCGAGTTTTTGGCGATAGGTGGCGACGTCGCGCTGGATGGCGGCGAGTTCGGCGTCGGAGGGTGCTGTGACGGCGATTTCATTGGGCGACGGACGCGCAGTGATCGTGGGCGGCTCCTGCGCGCAGAGACCGGCCGCCGCCGCGAGGCCACCTAGGCTGGGGCGGAGAAAAACGGGGAGAAGGCGGGCGGCGCGCATGCTGACACCGAACATCCTTTTCCGATGGTCGGCGAATCCGAAACACGGTTTCGTCCGTCCTTTTCCCCCATGCGCCCCCTTCGCCTTCCGTTGCTGTTGCTGCTTGGTTTTTTGTTCGGGATGGGCGCGCGGGCGGCGGATGTCATGGTGGCGACGCCGGCCGAACTCCGCGCCGCGGTCGCGGCCGCGCGGCCCGGCACGAAGATTCTTCTCGCCGGCGGCACCTACACCGGGGGATTTCTGTTCGCCAACCTGCGTGGCGAACCGGAGCGCCCGATCGTGCTCGCGGCGGCGGATCCGAAGAACCCGCCCCTGTTTGCCGACGCCAAGACGGGCCTCCACCTCACGAACCCGGCGTGGGTTGAGTTGCGCGATCTGGCCTTTACGCGCCTCTCCGACAACGGCCTCAACCTCGACGACGGCGGGCCCGCACCGGCGGGCGAAGGCGAGCGGCGGGCGCACCATATCACCGTGCGCGGGCTCCGCGTGACCGACGTCGGCACGACGGGCAATCAGGACGGCATCAAGCTCTCGGGCCTCTGGGATTTTCGCGTGGAGGACTGCGTGATCGAGCGCTGGGGCACGGGCGGCGGCTCGGCCATCGATATGGTGGGATGCCATCGCGGCGTGATCGCGGGCAACACCATCCGCCACCGTGAGCCGGCGCCGGGCAACTGCACGGGCGTGCAGATGAAGGGCGGCAGTGCGGAGATCGCCGTCGTGCGCAATCGCTTCGAACAGGCCGGCGGACGCGCGGTGAACATCGGCGGCAGCACGGGCCGCCCGTTTTTCCGGCCGCCGCTCGACGGCGCGGGGCTGCGCGCCGAGGCGCGGGCCATCCGCGTCGAAGGCAACACCTTTGTCGGGGGTGTCGCGCCGATGGCGTTCGTGGGCGTCGATGGCGCGGAGGTGCGGTTCAACTCGATCGAAGTGCCGGGCCGCTGGGCGCTGCGGATTCTGCAGGAGAACCGCGCGGCGGATTTTGTGGGATCGCGCGGCGGTGTGTTTACCGACAATGTCGTGATTTTCGACAGCGCGCAGTGGGCCGAGGGCGGCGTGAATATCGGGACGGGCACCGCGCCGGAGACCTTTGTCTTTGCGCGCAACTGGTGGTGGTGCCGCGACCGGCCCGACCGCAGCGCGCCGCGGTTGCCGACGCCGGAGACAGATGGCGTCTACGGGCGCGACCCTGCTGAGGCCAAGGGCAAAGCTGGGGCCGACGCGTGGCGGGAACACAAATAACCTCAAACCACCTCAGATCGCGGTCGCGGGCTTGAACCGCTCCTGAGCCGCGCCGACGTTGATCGCATCATTTTTGATTTTCGCATGTCCTCCTCACCGAATCCGCCCACCTCTCGCCGCACGTTTCTCAAAAAATCTGCGCTCGCGGCGGCGGGGGCGGCAGTGGCGTTTCCCGCGGTGCTGAGCGCGGCCAATCCCAATGGCAAAGTGCGCCTCGCCGCCATCGGCGTCGACGGGCAGGGCTACAACGACCTGCATAGCCTCGCCTCGCATGCGAAGGTGGAGTTCGCGGGGTTCTGCGACGTGGACAGCAACCGCTTCAAGCGGGCTGATGCGCGAGTGCCCGGCGTGCCGCATTTCAAAGATTTCCGCGTCATGCTCGAGCAGCTCGGCGACACGGTCGATGCCGTGTGCATCGCGATTCCGGACCACATGCATGCGCTCGCGGCGATTGAGGCCATGAAGCGCGGCAAACACGTTTACTGCCAGAAACCGCTCGCGCAGACCGTGTGGGAAGCGCGCCAGATGCGGCTCTGGGCGGCGAAGACCGGCGTCGTCACCCAGATGGGCAATCACATCCACTCCGCCGTCGAGTATCGCCTCGGCACGCGCCTCCTGCGCGACGGTGCGATCGGCAAGGTGAAGGAAGTCTATTCGTGGATCATGCTCGCGGGCAACGAGCGCACGCGCCTCCTCGAGCCGACCGAGCCAGGACCGGTGCCGCCGAACCTCGATTGGGATTTGTGGATCGGCGGCGCGCCGATGCGACCCTACGCGCCGATCATCTACCATCCGTTTGCCTGGCGCGATTGGCAGGACTTCGGCGGCGGTGCGATCGGCGACTTCGCGTGTCACATCCTCGATCCGGTTTTCACCGCGCTCGACCTGCGCGCGCCGCTGACGGTGGGGGCGGACAACAGCGGCATCAACCGCCACATCTGGCCGACGGCGGAGACGGTGCGCTATGTGTTCCCCGGCAACGAACGCACTGCCGGTCCGACGCTCAAAGTCACCTGGCTCGACGGTGGCCTCCGCCCCGACCGGAAACTCGCGCAACTCCCGCCGGAGCTCGACCTGCCGCGGGCGGGTTCGCTGTTCATCGGAGAGAAAGGCAACCTTGTGCTCCCGCACGTCGGCGGACCGCGCCTCTACCCGTTGGAGAATTTCAAGGACTACGCTGCGCCGAAAGACATCAAAGGCCTCAATCACTACCACCGCTGGATCGACGCGATCGTGGACGGCACGAAAACGAGCGATGGCTTCGACTACGCGGGCTGGCTGAGTGAGACCGCCCAGCTCGGCAACATCGCGACCCGCGTGGTGCGCCGCCCGGTGAGTTCGCGGGGTCGTCTGGTTGTGGAGCCGGAGGAGATGAACGTGCTCGAGTGGGACGCGGAGAATCTGCGCATCACGAACGACGCGAAAGCGCACGCCCTCCTCACGCGCCCGTATCGCGCGGGCTGGGAAGTTCCGCCGGCGTAAAGTGGATGAGCGAACGGCACAGCATACGGGAAAGGCTTGTGACGTCGGGCGCGGTGGTGCGTCTGGCGGGGCAATCATGAAAACTCTCCTGCGCGGTGGCTGGGTGTTCGGGTGGCTGATGGTCTTGGTCGCCCTGGCGGTTGGACAAACTCCGTCGGCGCCGCGCGCACGGCGGCCGATGCCGGAGCCGGCGAATCCGGCGTTGCCGTCGTTGATTCTCATCGGCGACTCCACGGTGCGCAACGGGCAGGACGACGGGCAGGGCAAGGGCGCGGAGGGGCAGTGGGGTTGGGGCAATCCCATCGCGGCGTATTTCGATCCGGCGAAAATCAACGTCGTAAACCGGGCCGTCGGCGGGCTGAGCAGCCGCACGTTTCTCACCGGTGGACACTGGGAGCGCGCGTTGGCCTTCGTGAAGCCGGGCGACGTGGTGATCATGCAGTTTGGCCACAACGACAATGGCGCCATCAATGACGCGACGCGGGCGCGGGCCTCGATCAAGGGCATCGGCGAGGAGACGGAGGAGATCGACAATCTGCTGACGAAAAAACACGAGGTCGTGCACTCCTATGGCTGGTATTTGCGGAAGTTTATCGCCGACACGAAGGCGAAGGGCGCGACGCCGATCGTGTGCTCGCTCATCCCGCGCAAAATGTGGGACGAGTCCGGAAAAATTTCGCGCAACAAGGACACCTACGCCGGCTGGGCAGCGACGGTGGCAAAAGCGGAGGGCGTGGGCTTCATCGATCTCAATGCGCGTGTCGCCGAGCGCTACGATGCGCTCGGGCGCGACGCGGTGATGAAATTGTTTCCGCAGGTGACGCCCGACGAGCACACGCACCCGAACCGCGCGGGCGCGGAGTTGAACGCGGAGATCGTGATCGCCGGGCTGAAAGCGCTGACGCCGAATCCGCTGGATAAATATTTTTCGGCGAAGGCCCGCGAGATCGGGCATTGAGCGGGTGATGAAGCGCCGGACCGGCGCGTGGTTGCCAAGGGTGGACCTAAGATTTGATCTTGGTGTCCGTAGAATGCACATGACGTTCAAATCGCCCCTCGTCACGACCGCGCTGGTGGTCTGCGCCCTCGGGGCCGGTTACGGAGCAGGGCGGAATTGGCCGAAGTAGCCACCGGTGGCCGGCAAGGCGGTCGCGCCCCGACCGGCGGCCTACGACGACAAGCCGTTGCCCCTCATTCCGCCGATCGACGGGCCAATTCGTCGGCTCGATCTCACGCGCAAGCCATCCATCGCCGAAGTGGTGGCGGTGATCGAGCGGGTCGGCCAAACCGGGGTGTGGCAGTTTAACAAGCGGTGGGAAGTTTTGATCAACGCGCTTGAGTCGGCCGACATGCCGCCGGTGCTCACGGCGGTGGAGAAACTGCCCGGCGGAGAGGCGCGCACCGGACTGCGGAACGCGGTGTTCTCCCGTTGGGCAGAATGCGACCCGGCGGCGGCAATGGCCCGTGCTCGTGAGTGTCCTCGTGCGGACGAACGCGAAACGGCTATCGAAGCGACGATACAAGGTTGGGCCTATAGCGACCCCAACGCGCTCGCGCAGTGGGCGCGGCAGCTTCCTCCCGGACAATTCCGCGATGCGGCGTTGGGAGCGGTCTTGAATCAAATGGTGGCGACCGATCCACTCGCCGCGCTGGCGGTGGCGCGCGAGGCGGGGCTACTCGCGCGGTATGAACATCTGTTTCAGCCGTTTTTCGCGGCGTTGGCGGCGAGCGATCCCGTCGGCGCATTAGCCGAGGTGGAGAAGAATTTTTCGGGGCCGCAGCGCTGGCAGGCGTGGCAGGGCATTGCCAAGGCATGGGCGGCACGCGATCCGCAAGCCGTGCTGAAGTGGGCAGGCACATTTGAAAATATGGCCGAGCGGTCTCGGATTGAGAGCATCGCATTGACCAAATGGGCTGAGACAGAACCAAGAGCAGCGGCAAATGCGTCCCTCGCGATGGTGTCCGACGGCCGTGATCCGGGCACGATGGTCTCCATCGTTGACCGTTGGGCGAAAGATGATCCGAAGGGATCGCTCGCTTGGCTCGCTTCTGTTCGACATGAAGACGTTAGGCGGAAAGCCACGACGGCTATCGTTCGTCGATGGGCGGAATCCGATCCCTCCGCAGCGATGTCGTATGTGTGGTCGTTACCAGACCAAAAGCGCGGTGAGTTGCTACCGATCGTTGCCAGCCAGTGGGCCGCGCGGGATCCGCAGGAAGCTTTCCGTCAGGCATGTTCGTTTCCGGCAGGCGTCGCACGTGATGGACTGATGCAGCAGGTGTTGACCCAATGGGGTCACACGGATCCGCAAGCAGCACTTACAAGGATCGGACAGTTTTCAGTTGGCCACGCCCGGACTGAACTCGTAGCAAATCTCGTCGGTGCACTGGCTCGACGTGACGCGGAAGCACCGTTGGAGTTTATCAAGAGTGTTCGGTCGGACGCTGAGCGCACTCGCTTGCTCCAAAGTGTATTTAACGCGCTTGTCGGCGAAGACCCTAAAATGGCCGCGGCTTACTCTCTCTCGCTGCCACCGGGACCTATACAGTTCAATGCCGTCGGCAGATTGGCCGAGAGCCTAGCCTCGCGCGATCCCAAGGCTGCTCTTGTTTGGGTCGGTCAGTTGCCCGAGGGAAACACGCGTGATTTGGCGTTGGGGCGAATCGCCACTCAGTTGGCCGCGACCGACGTGCCGCAGGCGATTGGCTTGCTCGATCAAATTCCGACCGGGGAGTTGCGAGCACAGACGGCGAGCCTCATCGCCAATCGCTGGGCGCAACGCGATTTGGAGGGAGCGTTGGCGTGGGTGAAACAGCTGCCGGAGGGGCGGACTCGCGACGAGGCATTGCAGCAATTGTCAGGTCGGTGGGCGGCAGCCAGTCCGCATACAGCTCTGGAGTTTGCTCAGACCCTGCCAGTTGGGGACGCGCGTCGGGTTTTCTTCGGCAACGTCGCGGACCATTGGGCGGGGGAGGATCCTGATGCCGCCAGAGCGTGGGCCCTACAGCTTCCGGATGGGGAGGCGCGTAATGCCGTCCTCGGTGCAGTTGTGGGAAGAGTTCTCTTACGATCACCAGAGGAGGCGGCATCTCTGATAGCGAATTTAGCGGCTGGCCCGGACCGAACTAGAGCGGTTTATCGGATTGCGAGCCAATGGTCCCTCGTTGATCCGGTGGCGGCTTCTGGCTGGGTGGCCAAGCTGTCTCCGGGTGATGAACGCAATCAAAGCGTAGATGAGGTTGTGATGAATTGGTCGAACTCCGATCCCACCAGTGCGGCGCGATGGTTGCAGAGCCAGCCGCCTGCGGAGGCCAAGAATCTCACCCTGTCAAAATTAGTAGGTAAATTGAGCAGCCAAAATCCTGCGGAAGCCGCAACGTTGGTTGCTTCGATCACCGACCCTCTGAGGCGCGTGTATGCGACCGAAAATCTCGCGCAGCAATGGTTGCAGATTGATCGGCCGGCGGCTGAAGCGTGGATTGCTGGCACGATGCTCTCGGACGAACAGAAACGGCGCATACTCGGCCGCTAGTTCCTCGCGAAAGCACGGGCTACTTGGCTTCGCGCTTGTGCTGCAGGAGCCAGGTGTAGAGCTCGGGGTTGTTGTAGGTCTCCGTCCAGGAGTCGTGTTTGGCTTCGGGATAGACGGTGAGTTGCACGTTGAGGAGGCCGGCTTTCTTCAGGTGGGCGACCATGGTCTCGGATTCGGCGAGCGGGACGGTTGGGTCTTTGGCGCCGTGGAAAACACGGACGCCGAGGCTGAGGAGGGCGTCCTTCTTGGTGCGGGAGGCGCTGACGATGTCGCGGAACTGACCGCCGCCGCAGATGGGCACGATGGCGGCGAAGCGTTCGGGGTATTTTAGGCCGACACTCCACGTGCCGTAGCCGCCCATGCTGAGGCCGGTGAGGTAGACGCGGGTCGGGTCGACTTTGTGCTTGGTCATGACGTCGTCGAGGAGGCCGAGCACGCCATCGTCGTCCCACCAAACGCCGGCGGGACATTGCGGGGAGATGACGATGAAGTTTTCGCGCAGGAGGACGGCGGCTTTTTCGCGTTGGGCGCGGGCGGCGGGCGTCTCGGGTGCAGGGGGCGGGGTGGCGGGTGCGCCGGGGGCGGGCGGAGGTGGGGTGACGTCGCCGCGGATGAGTTTGGGCGGGCCGTGGATGGCGACTTTCCAGGTGTCGGTGCCGCGCTCACCGGAACCGTGGAGGAAGAGGATCACGGGCCATTGTTTGCCGGCCGTGGGATCGTATCCGACGGGGAGCGAGAGCAGGTATTTGTAAGCGATGTTCTTGGTGAACGCGCGCTCGTAGGAGGCGATGGTCTGCGTCTCGGCGGCGGACGCGAGGCCGGCCGTGGCGAGGGCAGCGAGGGCCAGGACGAGGCGGGGAGGGGTGAGGTGCATGAAAGAAAGGAGAGGCGGAGGCTCACGTGCCGTAGAGGCGGTCGCCGAAATCGCCGAGGCCGGGGAGGATGTATTTCTTGGCGTTGAGGGCGCGGTCGTGGGCGGCGGTGTGGATGACGGTGCCGGGGTGTTGGCGTTCGACTTCGGCGACGCCTTCGGGGGAGCTGACGATGCAGACGAGGGCGGGGTTCACGGCGCCGTTTTCCTTGAGGACAGTGAGGGCCTGCGCGGCGCTGCCGCCGGTGGCGAGCATGGGGTCGACGGCGAAGACGTGGCGGCCGGCGAGGGGCGGGAGTTTGCAGTAGTAGCTGCGGGCCTGGGCGGTGATGTGGTCGCGCTCGAGGCCGATGTAGCCGACGCTCACGTCGGGAAATAGGTCTGTGAATGGCTGGAGCATGCCGAGGCCGGCGCGGAGGATGGGGACGACGACGAGGGGTTGGTGCGTGAGCACGCGTCCGGTGATGGTCTCAAGCGGGGTCTCGATTTGCTTTTCCTCCGACTCGATCTCGCTGGTGGCCTCGATGGCGAGGAGGAGGCTGATCTGGTAGGCGAGGGTGCGGAACGTCGCGGGCTTGGTGGTCTTGTCCCGCAGGTGCGTGATGATGTGAGCGGCGAGCGGGTGTTGGAGAACGTGTAAGGGCATCGGAAATCGGAGAGAGTTGAAGGGGAGGTGAGAGCGGGACTAGAGCAGGTCCTTTTCCACTTTCTGTTCGAGGTAGTGTTCGAATTCTTTGCGGAGGGCTTTTTCTTTGCCGCGGAGGCCGGGCAGGAGGGCGAGCCAGTGGTAGGCTTCTTCGCGGAGGTGCTTCGGCATGGCGGGCTCGGTGGCGAGCAGGCGGTCGAAGGCGCGGACGCACTGGGCGGCGATTTGTTCGCAGACGACTTGGGCGGCGGCGGAGCTCTGCTGGCCGGCGAGGCGGGTGGCGTCGTCGGGGGCGCGGCGACGGCGGGTGAGGGCCGTGCGGTAGTCGAAGAGGCTGGGGATGAGGACGGTCGCGGTGCGCGGAAAGTAACTACTCATGAGGTTCCACGGCTCGTTGCGAAAATCGCCGGCGTTGCGGATGTCGCTGCGGAGGAGGACGGAGGGAATATCGGCGAACTTCGCGAACATGAACTCGACGACGGTGCCGCTATCAAGGTCGGGGCCGTCGTAGTTGAAGAGGGCGAGGTCGCAGCCCACGAGCGCACGGATATCCTGGTCGCGAATGCTGCGGGCGGTGCGGCCGGTGGGGATGAGGTCCTGCGGGAGGAGGCAGCGATATTTACCGTGGGATTTTTCGTAGATGGCCTCGGCGAGCCAACCGTTGCCGATGAGGTGCTTGAGCGAGAAAAGTTCGCCGCCGAGATATACGGAATAGGTGCGGGGCGATTTCTTCTTCATGCGGAGCGGCGTCGCGGGCGAGCAAGCGGCGTGCGCGCGGAGGGCTCAACGGGAAAGTGGCGGCGTGGTGGGGTCAAAAATGAAAACGGCGGTCACAGACCGCCGCTACAGTTCAGTTCAGGGGGCGAAGGTGAGCGTGTGCTCGGTCTTGCCGGGGAGGAGCGGGGTGGGCTCGCCGCGGAGCCAGGCGTCGTGGCCGGCGCGGAAGTAGGGGGAGAGCGGGTGGCCGCTTTGGCCGCCGGGCATGTGGAAGAGGCCTTCGGCTTCGCGGCCGGGTGAGACTACGAGGCGGAGGCTGGGGCCGTGGCTCGTATTTTGCGTCCGAGGCATGTCGACGTCGCCGGCCATGGGAGTGGCGGGGAAGCGGAGCCAGCCGGTGAGCGCGTCAGGGAGCCAGCCGGGGAGGGCGGCGGCGAGCGGGTGGCGGAGACGCAGGGTGTTTCTCTGACCCCACGTGGCGGTCGCGAGCGAAGAAGCGGTGCGGGTGGCGTTGGTCACGACGTCGTCGGCGGCGGCGAGGAGGAGGGCGTCCCACGTGGCGTAGTCGGGCGTGAGGAGGTGGGCGGGTTTCTCGCGGAGGAGAACCTGCAGGGGTGCTTCGTAGGGGAGGCGGCGCCAGGAAAACTTCGTGTCGGCGTCGGCACAGATTTCGAAGATCGGAGTGAGGACGCGGGCGGCGACGGCGAGGCGGAATTCCTGCACGAGGCGGTAGCCGACGGAATCGGGGGTGGCGCGGGCGTTCCACGTTTCGACGAGAGCGCGGAGCTCGGCGCGGGATTTTTTATCGGCGGTGGCGGCAGGGGTAAGGGTGGCGAGAAGGCGTTGTTGCCACGAGGTGAGGAAGAGGGCGCGGTCGTCGAGCTGGATGGCGAGGAGATCGCGGGGGGTGGCGCGCTCGAGAGGGGCAAGGGCGTCGCGGATCTGCGCGGCACGGGCGGCGCGGTGGTAGCCGCCATCGCCGAGGGCGGCGAGGGCGTCGCCGCCGACCATGCGATGGTTGGCGGACCAGAGGCGGCCGGAGGGGGGCTTGATGATCGAGGGGGTGGCGTCGCCGAGGAAGCCGTCCCAGCGGCGGTCGCCAAACGACCAGTCGGTGGGGAGGCGGCCGTCGTAGCCGATGCGTTTGGGATGGGAGCCGGCGACGGTCCACGCGATGTCGCCGGCGGAATCGGCGACGATGAAGTTGAGGGCCGGGACGCCGGCGCGGTGGGCGATGGCGATGGCGGCGGCGACATCGGTGGCCTCGTTGAGCGCCGTGAAGCGGAGGTTGACGGCGGCGGGGTCGTGGGCGGTCCAGCGTTGGACGATGGGTCGTTTCTTATCAGTGGTGGCGACGACGGGCCCCCAGATGGACCAATCGTAGTCGGCGGTGACGGGGTCGGCGCCGCGGACGAGAATGGTTTCGCGGCGTTTCTCGAGTTTAAGGAGGTCCTTTTGGCCCGGTGCGGTGTAGAGGGCGGTGGCAGAGGGGTCGGACTGGAGGACGATGAGGTCGGTGGTGTCAGTATAGGCGACGGTGACTCCCCAGGCGATGTGGCCGTTGCTGCCGATGATGAGGGCGGGCAGGCCGGGGAGCGTGGCGCCGGTGAGTTGGTGAGGGGGAGAGCCTGAGGGTGCTGAAGCGGCGGCGGACGGCCAGATGAGGACGGCGCGATACCAGATGTTGGGCACGCTGAGGTCGAGATGGGGGTCGCTGGCGAGGAGGGCGGCGCCGGTGGCGGTATGCGCACCGGAAAGGGCGAAGGCGTTGGAGCCGAGGGCGGTGGGATCGCGGGCGATCGGTGGAGGTAGGGCGACGGTGGATTTGGGACGCTTGCGGAGGTCGAGGTTCGCCGGGCCGGGGATGGGCGGGAGCTCGGCGACAGAGCCATCGAGCGCGGCGTCGTCCGGCGCGACGGTGGGGGCGAAGAAGGCGAGGGCCTCATGGCCGAGCTGATCGCGCAGGGTCATCAACGCGCGATCGTGGCGAGCTTCGTTGTCCTGCAGGTCGAGCGTGAGGGCGTAGAGGACGAGGACGCTGTCTTCGGGGAGCCAGGGCCGGGGGGCGGAGCGAAGGGCGAGGTATTCGAAGGGCGGGGCGGCGAGGGCGCTGAGGCCGGTGTTGATGCCGGCGGTATAGGCGTCGAGCAGGGCGCGGTCGGCGGCCGGGAGCGTGGCCAGGACCTTCTGGGCGAGGGCGCGGAAACCATGGATGCGAAAACGGCGGTCGTGGGCGACGGCGGCCGGTCCGATGAGTTCGGCGACCTCACCCGCGGCGTGGCGGCGCAGGAGGTCCATTTGAAAAAAGCGCTCCTGCGCGTGGACCCAGCCGAGGGTGCGGAAGACATCGAGACGATCGCGGCCGCAGATGGTGGGGACCCCGAGGGCGTCGCGTTCGACGGTGGTGGCGGCAGTGAGGCCGGAGATTTTGGCCGGGCCGTCGAGTTGGGGCAGACTGGCGCGGAGGCGGGTGTAGAACCAGCCGCCGCCGACGAGCGCGCCGAGAACGGTCAGGGCGAGCAGGCCGCCGAATAGGAACGTGAGTCGACGGACGGTAGGACGGGTGAGCAAAGGCACGAGAAATGACGGGCGGGTCAGACGGAAGAGAGGGCTTGGCGGAGGGTGGCGAGCAGTTGGCTCGCGGTGAACGGTTTTTGCAGCAAATACTGGCGCGGCGAGAGGGCGAGGTTGCGGCCGGCGATCTCGGCGCTGTAGCCGGTGGCGAGCACGACGGGGAGGGCGGGGACCTCGGCCTGGAATTCGGCCGCGAGCTCGTGGCCGTTGATGCCGCCGGGCATGACCACATCGGTGAGCAGGACGTGGATTTCGGCGCGGTGCCGGCGCCAGAGCTCGCGGGCAGCGGGGCCGTGGTCGGCGCTCAGCACGCGGTAACCCTGGCGGGTGAGAAGGCGTTCGGCGCTGAGGCGGACGGCGGCTTCATCTTCGACGAGCAAAACGGTTTCGTGGCCGCGCGGGAGGACCTCGACCGGGGCGGCGGTCGGAGAGGGCGCGGCCGCCTCGGCGAAGGGGAGGTAGATCCGGAAGACGGCGCCGCCGGTGGGCGGGCAGGCGACCGTGATCCAGCCCTGATGTTGGCGGACGATGCCAAAGACGGTGGCGAGGCCGAGGCCGGTGCCCTTGCCCACTTCCTTGGTGGTGAAGAAGGGCTCGAAGATGTGCGGGAGGATTTCCGGGGCGATGCCGGTGCCGGTATCGGCGAGGCCGAGGCACGCGTAGGGGCCGGGGGGCACGTCGGGCGGGAGGCCGGGCTCGTGGCCCGTGAGCTCGCTCCGGCAGGTCTCGATGCGGAGGCGGCCGCCGCGGGGCATGGCGTCGCGGGCGTTGACGGCGAGGTTGAGCAGGACCTGGCCGAGCATGGCCTCGTCGGCAAAAATAGGGAGCGGGCCGGGGGCGAGCACGAGTTCGAGGCGGATGTCTTCGCCGACGAGGCGGGTGATCATCTTGGCATCGGCTGCGGCGACCTCGCTGAGGTTGAGCGCGCGGCGGTTCATCACGGAGCGGCGGCTGAAGGCGAGGAGCTGGCCGGTGAGTGCGGTGGCGCGCTGGCTGAGGCGGAGGACTTCGCGGAAGGCTTCGCGCGCCTCGCCGGTCAGGCCGGGCTGGAGCGAGGCGAGATCGGAGCGAACGATGATGGCGGTGAGGATATTGTTGAAATCGTGCGCCATGCCGCCGGCGAGCTGGCCGATGGCTTCCATCTTTTGGGATTGGCGAAACTGTTCCTCGAGCGACACACGTTCGGCCTGCAGGCGGTTGCGCTCGGTGACGTCGATCGCGAGGCCGATGAGGCCGGAGACGCGGCCGTCGGCGTCGGTGAGGCGGCACTTGGTGATTTCCAGGTCGTGGATGCGACCGTCGGTGAAGCGGAGCTTTTCGTGGGAGAGGTGTGGACCAGACTGTGCGAGGGCGGCGCGGTCGGAAGCCATGCAGGACTGGGCGGTCGCGGGGTCGTAGAGTTCGGCGTAGTGGGGCGCGGCGAGGAAACGGGCTTCGGAAATGCCGGTGGCCTGGCAAAAGACGCCGTTGACGAAGATGAGCCGGCGGGTGGCGTTCTGCATCCAGATGCCGAACGGGGCGTGGTCGAGGACGGCGTGGAGGATCTGTTGGCGTTCGGCGGCGGCGGCTTCGGCTTGTTTGCGGGCGGTGATGTCGTGGAAGAGGGACAGGGAGCAGAGCTCGCCGTCGAACTCGATGAGCTCCGCCGAGGCGAGTGAGTGACCGATCTCGCCGTTCTTGCGGCAGAACTTGACCTCGACATCGGTGATCGCGCCGCCGGCTTGGAGCCGCTCGAGCATTTGGCGGCGGTCCGCGGGGTCGTGCCACAGGCCGAGTTCGAAAGAGGTGCGGCCGATGACGTCGGATTTCTGCGCGTAGCCGAAGACCCGCACGAAGGCGGCGTTGGCGTCGATCAGGCGGCCCTCGGTGAGGGTGGAGACAAACATGGGCACCGGGCTGGAGCCGAAGGCGCGGCCGAAACGTTCCTCACTGGCCTGAAGGGTGGCGGCGGCGCGGGAGCGTTGGAGGGCGATCGAGGCGGTATGGGTCGCGACGGCGATGATCTGGCGGTGTTCCGCGGTTGGTGACTGGGGCTGGCGGTAGTAGATGGCGAAGGTGCCGAGGAGGGCGCCGTCGGGTCCTAAGATGGGAGTCGACCAGCAGGCACGGAGGCCATGGGCGAGGGCGAGTTCGCGGAAATTTTTCCAGAGAGGATCGGTGGCGATGTCGGTGACGATGACCTGCGCACGGCGAAAGACGGCGGTGCCGCAGGAGCCGACGTCGGGTCCGGCGGCGATGCCGTCGATGGCTCGGCAATAGTCCGGCGGCAGGCCGGGAGCGGCGCCGTGCCGGAGGTGCACACCGTCGCGGTCCAGGATGAGAATCGAGCACACCATGCCAGCCACGCGGTCGTCGGCGAAGCGACAGATCGCAGCGAGGGAGTCAGCGAGCGGCTCGCCCTGGGCGATGCCCTCGAGGAGATTGCGCTGGGCGGCGAGGACGGCGTCGGCCTCCTTGCGGGCGGTGATGTCGCGGGTGGTGCCGGTGACGCGGACGGGTTTGCCCGCGGCGTTGCGCGCGGTGAGGCGGCCTTTTTCGACCACCCAGACCCAGCGGCCGGATTTGTGACGCATGCGGTGTTCGCACTCGAAGTGCACGGTCTGACCGGCCAAGTGGTGATCGAGGGCCGCCGCCACGGTGGTCCAATCCTCGGGGTGGGAGAGCTGCCGCCAGGTTTCACCGCGGGCGGGGAGTTCGCCAGGCTCGTAGCCGAACATGCGCCACCAAGTGTCGTTGTCGACGCAGTCGCCGGTTTCGAGGTTCCAGTCCCAAGTGCCGAGTTCGCTGGCATCGATGGCCTGGGCGAGGCGCTCTTCGCTGAGGCGGATGGCTTCGTCGCGGGCCCGGATATCGCGGGCCATCTTGTTGAAGGCGGCGTTGAGTTTGGCGAACTCGTCGGAACCGCCGATGGGCAGCGGAGGCCCGAGCCGGCCGGCGGCGAATGCCTCGGTGATGCGGACGAGCGCCCTGGCCCGGCGGGTGACGGTGCGGGAGAAATAGAGCCAGACGAGCGTGCAGATCGTGAATGCGACGGCGGCGAGCACGCCCGTGCGGCGGTTGAGCGCGGCGACGGCGGGGGCGTTCACAGCCGCCACGTCGGATTCCGTGCAAAGCCAGAAGGCCGTGGTGCCAGGGGTGAGCGAGATGGGAAACGCCGCCCATAGGCGGTCGCGTTCCGGTGAGAATTTAAGCTGCGGAGCGGTGCCGTCGGAGGTGCGGCCGATGAGGTGGGCGGCCCAGGGGGCGGCGGCAGTGGCGGACTGTCCCGCCCACGCCGGGTTGGTGGCGCTTAGAATCCGGCCAGTGTCGTCGCAGATCACCGCCGAGCGCAGTTGTGGCACCGTGCGGAGCCGTTGCACGGCCTTCTCCGGTGCAGCGGACGCGCGCAGCTCCAGTTCTTCGCGCAGATCCGGCGCGATCACGCGGCCGAGACCGATCGCCCGCTCCTGCATGGAGGCTTCGCTGCGCCGGCGAATGTCGGTGTAGTTGAATCCGTAGCTGAGGCCGATCATGGCCAGGCCGACCAGCAGGAAGCCAATCGGCAGGGAATAGCGCAGCGGATAGGGGTGGGCCATTAATCGAATCGAACGGGCGGCGACAGCTCAGTCGCACAAATCGTTCTGCGGCAGTGAGCCTTTCGGAGGGGTGGAAACGGCGCGAGGAAAAATCCGGACCAACGTGAGGGCGATGGCCGGAGTGAACCGGGTCGCGCACCGATTACGACAAGGCCAACAGGCGGCGGATGTGCGCGACGATCTCGTCGGGCGGCGGGGCAATATCGACGGCGAGGGCGTCGGTCGGCGGCTCAAGGGCGGCGAGTTGGGAGGGCAGCATCTCGGGCTTCATGAAATGACCCTGGCGGGCGCCGATGCGGGCGGCGAGGAGCTCGGGCGTGCCGGTGAGGTGGACGAATTGGACGCCGGAGCCATCGCCGAGGAGGACTGCGCGGTAGCGTTCCTTGAGGGCGGAACACGTGACGATGGCGCCTTCGCCGCGGGCGAGTTTCTCGGCGAGGTGGGCGCGGATGGCGGCGAGCCACGGGGCGCGATCCCGATCGGTGAGCGGGACGCCGGAGGACATTTTCGCGACGTTTTCGGGCGGGTGAAAATCGTCGGCGTCGCGGAAGCTCCAGCCGAGTTGGGTGGCGAGGAGCTGGCCGACGGTGGTTTTCCCGCTGCCGGCGACGCCCATCAGGACGATGACCATGGGAGAGTCGAAAAAGGTGAAGGAAAGTAGAGCCGCAGAGGGATCACGTTTCCCAGGCCCGGGTGGCGACAGGGTCGCGGCCCTCGTCGAAGTCGATGTAGTCAAACATCGTCATGATAGGCTGCGATTCGAGGCCGCTCTCGGCGATGCGCTGGCGAAGGCGGGGCAGGGCGTCGTCGCGCCAGCCGCGTTTGCCCATGAAGTGATTCCAGATGAGGCATTCCTCGTCGGTGCGAGTGCCGCCGCCGGCGAAGCACCAGTCGAGCAGGGCTTCATCGGTGGCGGTGGGATGCGCGAGGACGTGCGCCTGAAGAGCGGCGAACGGCGTGCGGAGAAACGAGCAGCACCGCGTATCGAACATGCCTGGTTTCGCGTCGCCGAGGTTGGCGAGGTAGTCGGCGGGCAGGCGACCGGAGGCGTGGAGGCGGATTTTGTCGAGCATCCGGCCAAAGTAGACGATGCGGCCGACTTTGGCGTAGGGACTGCGGAGACCGGGAACGTGAGGCATGGCGAGCAAGTGAAGGGAAAACGCGCGCGTCCGGAACACAAAACTCGCGCCAAAGGTGACTGCGCCTGACGACCGGGCGGTCGAGCGAAGACGCGCGGCACGCTAGCGGCGGCGCACGCGGACGAAATACATCGCGGTGGCGAGCGCGCCGAGGAGCCAGGTGGGGAAGTTGATCCACAACTGGTGAAACGGGACCGGGTAGCGGTGACACACCCAGATGATTGCGACGTGTTTCAGGGCGATCAGGACCCAGCAAACGAGAATGAGCCGCTCGGTGCGGGGATTGCGCGGTTCGTGGTCGGGCACGACGACGACTTCCTCCACGAAGACATTGGGCTGATCCGATGGGCGCGGGTGGTCGGAGAGGAGTTGGAGGAGGTTGGCGAACATCGCGGGGAGTCGCACCGTATGCATCGCAGGCAAAAAGCAAAGCGGTGCGTGGGTGCCGTGTGGAAGTGAGTGGGGAGAACTGCTGGGGACTGCGTGCGGAGAGTTGAACCGCGGCGGGCGAGTGCCCACGTTGGCGGGATGGCCGAGTCCGCCGCTTCTCCCTTGATGAATACGCCCGCTGCCCAACCTCCGTTGGAGCCGACGGGGGCCGTGGAATTGCGTTCGCCGAGCGCGGCGGCGGCGGGGATTAAGGCCGTGGGCGTGACGACGCGGCTGGCCGTAGGCGAGATGGGCGCGGTGCGCGGAGCGAAGCTACTGTTGGAGGTGAATCAGAAAGATGGCTTCGACTGCCAGAGTTGCGCGTGGCCGAGCCCGGATGGGGAGCGGCATACGTTTGAGTTTTGCGAGAATGGCGCGAAGGCCGTGGCGGATGAGGCGACGACGCGGCGGATCACGCCGGCGTTTTTTTCCGGGCACTCCGTGGCGGAGCTTGCGGCGCAGAGCGATCATTGGCTCAACGCGCAGGGGCGTTTGACGGAGCCGATGGTGCTGCGGCCGGGAGCGACGCACTATGCGCCGATCGGGTGGGGCGAGGCGTTTGCGCTGATCGCGGGTGAGCTGCGGGCACTGCCGACGCCGGATGCGGCGGCGTTTTATACCTCGGGGCGGACGAGTAACGAGGCGGCCTTTTTGTGGCAGCTCTTCGCTCGGCAGTTTGGGACGAACAATCTGCCGGACTGCTCCAACATGTGTCACGAATCGAGCGGCGCGGCGCTCGGCGAGAGCATCGGCATAGGCAAAGGCACGGTGAAGTTGGAGGATTTTGAAAAGGCGGACGCGATCTTCGTGATCGGGCAGAATCCCGGCACCAACCACCCGCGCATGCTCTCGGCCCTCGAAGAGGCGAAGGCGCGCGGCGCGAAGATCGTGTCGATCAATCCGCTGCCGGAGATCGGCACGGAGAAGTTCAAGAATCCGCAGCACTTCATGAATCCGCTGAAGGCGCTGCCGACACTGCTCGGCGAAGGCGCGCGGTTGTCGGAGGTCTGGCTCCAGCCGCGGATCGGCGGCGACCTCGCGCTGCTGAAAGGGTTGATGAAGGCCATGCTGGCGGCGGAGGACGCCGGCGGGGGGGTGTTGGACCATGAGTTCATTCGCGACCATACCCATGGATTTGCGGCGCTCGCGGCCGATGTGCGGGCGACAGCATGGGACGAGATCGTCGCGGCGAGTGGCGTAGCGCGGGCGGAGATCGAGGCGGCGGCCGGCATCGCGGCGCGGTCGCGGGCGACCATCGCGTGCTGGGCCATGGGGCTCACGCAGCAGCCGGCGGCGGTGGCGACGATCCAGCAAGTCGTGAATTTCCTGCTGTTGCGCGGCAACCTCGGGCGGCCGGGCGCGGGCGTGTGCCCGGTGCGCGGGCACTCGAATGTGCAGGGTGACCGGACGATGGGGATTTTTGAGAAAATGCCCGATTGGTGGCTCGACCGACTCGACGCGGAGTTTGCGATGAAGGCGCCGCGGGCGCATGGGCTCGATACGGTGGAGGCGATCCGGGCGATGCACGACGGGCGCGTGCGAGTGTTTCTGGCGATGGGTGGGAATTTTCTCTCCGCGACTCCGGACACGGAATTCACGGCGACGGCACTCCGGAAGTGCGCGCTCACAGCGCACGTGGCGACGAAGCTCAATCGTGCGCATCTCGTGACGGGCCGCACGGCCTTGATTTTGCCCTGTCTCGGGCGCACCGAGCGCGATGTGCAGGCGAGCGGCGAACAGTTTGTCACGACGGAGGACTCGATGGGGATCATCAACGCGTCGCGTGGGCGGCTGGCGCCGGCCTCGGCGCAGCTGCGGAGCGAAGTGGCGATCGTGTGTGGGATAGCGGCGGCCGTTTTACTTGGCTTGGCGGGGACGCTTGGTGCCTCCATCTGGCAAGATTTTGAGGGGAACTATGATTTGATCCGCGACCGCATCGCGCGGGTGGTGCCGGGATTCGAGGACTACAATGCCCGCGTGCGAGTGGGTCCGTTTTACCTGCCGAATGCGCCGCGCGACCGGCGGGAGTGGCGCACGGCGACGAAACGCGCGCAGTTTACCGTCGCGCCGATTCCGCGGCCGGTGGTGGCGCCGGGGGAATTCGTGATGATGACGATCCGCACACACGATCAGTTCAACACGACCGTCTACGGCCTCGACGACCGCTACCGCGGGGTGTTTGGCGGGCGGCGGGTGGTGTTCATGCACGAGGAGGACATTCGTGAGCGGGGCCTGATGCAGGGCCAATACGTCGATCTCACGAACCGCCATGGCGGGGTGGAGCGCGTGGCGCGGGCCTTCATGGTGGCGCCGTATCGGATCCCGCGCGGCTGTGTGGCGACGTATTTCCCCGAGGCCAACGTGCTCGTGCCCATCGGCAGCACGGCGGCAAAGAGCAACACGCCGACGAGCAAGTTCGTGGTGGTGACAATCGCGGCAGCGTCGGTCCCGTAACCCGATGCCGGTGTCCCGCGCTCGCGTGGGAACAATTTTGTGCTATCGTTCGTCTCAGCTCCCATCATGAAAACTCCCCGAATGCTTGGTTTACTCGGTTTGATGCTCGGTCTCACCGGTGCCGCGCAGGCACTCGATGCGGTCAAAGGTCCGGCGACGGTCGAAGTGGTGTTTTTTG
>CANGHW010000045.1 GCA_947453695.1 Opitutia bacterium | reverse complement strand
TGGCACGGAGGATGGGTTTGCGCCCGAGACCACCCGGGCGAGTGGCGTCGCGGCGACGCTCACCAAGTATCACTCCGCCGATACTCGCGGCGCGACGGCGGGCACCACGCCGGAGGGCAGCCTCTCGGTGTTTGAACTGACGCGCGTGATCGAGCTCTACAACGCCCGCAATGGGACCACGCGCACGGGCGCCTATCACGCGCAGATCGGCACCGAAGACGGATTCGCGACCGGGCCGTAACCCGGGCCGGTGGAGCGCGAAGGGCGCGGGCGCGGGCTCGCGCCGCGTTTAGCGTCGTGGCGCGTCCGGCGGCCTCTGGCGGGTGGGGCAATCGTCCGGTGGAAACTTCCTGACGAGGGCGGGCGCGCGGCTACGGCGTGCGCAGGAAGGCGCGGATGGGGGAGCCGTCGGCGCCGGCGATCTTGAGCGGGACGGCGATGAGATCGTAGACCCCGGGGGCGACGGCGCGGAGA
This sequence comes from Opitutia bacterium, assembly GCA_947453695.1. Lineage (GTDB taxonomy): Bacteria > Verrucomicrobiota > Verrucomicrobiia > Opitutales > Opitutaceae > GAS368. Next base: position 35,002 of record CANGHW010000045.1, on the reverse strand, counting down.
TCGAGGTTTTCGATGATGATGATGTTGGCGGCGTCGAGGGCGTGGTGGACCGGCAGCGTCTTGCTGTCGGTCTGGTCGACGGAAGGGAGGTCGAGGCCGATGAGTTTTACGCCCTGAGCACCGAGCCAGGCGGGGACGTCGGGGGCGAGGGTCGGAATACGCGCGGGGAAGACGGACTTGTCGTCGCAATGGTTGGTGCGCACCAGGACGCGGGGGGTGGCGGTGGCGTCGAGGCCGGCGAAGTGCTCGCGGGTGAGCGTGAGCGTTCCGGGAGCGAGGAACACGCGGGCGGGACCGAAGAAGAGCGCGGGGTCGAGTTGGTCGATGGTGAGGCCGGCTTCGTTGTAGTGGTAGGGCGCATCCATGTGCGTGCCGCTATGGATGCCGCAGGAGAGGGCGCCGACGTTGCACGGGGCGCCGTCCCGCATGCGGACGACCGGACCGAATTTGAACGGGGTGTCGCCGGGCCAGGGGGCGAGGGAATTCGAGAGCGGGTGGGTGATGTCGAGGAGGGGCATGGAGAAAGGAGAGGCGGGATTTCAACTGCGGAGGGCGCGCGTGACCGGCCCCGAGAAGACATGGACTACACAGAAAATCTCACAGGAAGAAACGAAGGAACGGAGGAAGGAACCACGAAACACACGAACGAGACGAAAAAAAACTGGGCATAGGAGAGGGCCCACGGAACACACGGAATACACGGAAGGAGAATCTGGGAATGGGGCGCAGTGCGAAGGGAGCGCGAGGACGGGGATAGGATGAAATTACGGCACGAGGCCGGGGGCGGAGGGGAATTTCTCGTGGGTGCGGGTGAGGGCGATATGTTTCAGGCGGGCGATGGCCTCGGCGCACTCGGTGAAGCTCGTGTAGAGCGGCGACGGGGCGAGGCGGATGAGGTCGGGCGCGCGGAAATCAGGCACTACCTGGGCGGCTTTGAGCGCCTGACAGATGCGCCAGGCATCCGGATGGGCCAGGGAGACGTGGCCGCCGCGGGCGAGGGCGCCGCGGGGTGTGGCGACGGTGAAGCCGAGTGGGGCGAGATCGGTGTCGATGCGAGCGAGGAGAAAATCGGTGAGCGCGAGGGATTTGGTGCGGAGGGCGGTAACGCCGCCGGCCTCGGCGATGAGTTCGAGGGAGCCAAGCAACGGGGCGAGCGAGAGAAGGTGCGGCGTGCCGACGTGGAGGGCGGCGGCGCCGGCGGCGGGCTCGTGCTGCGCGGCCATGGCAAAACGGCGATCGGCGCGCACGCCCCACCAGCCGGCGAGTCCGGGGGCGCGGGCGTGGTGCCGGCGGTGGAGGAAGAGGCCGCCGACGGCGCCGGGGCCGGCGTTGAGCCATTTGTAATGGCACCAGAAGGCGAAGTCGGGGCCGTCCTCGCCGCCGAGCGAGTGGGGCACGGCGCCGATGCTATGCGAGAGATCCCAGCCGATCAGGAGGCCGTGGGCGCGGGCCTTGCGGGTGAGGGTGGCGACGTCGAGCAGCTGGCCGCTGGTGAAGACGACGGACGGCAGCATGACGAGCTGGACATCGGGGGCGGCGAACGAAGTGAGGAGATCATCGAGGCGGAGCACGCGGCCGTCGCGCGACGGGATGAGGCGGAGATGGGCGGCGGGATCGAGACCGCGGAGGCGGAGGTGTGACTGGAGCGCGTAAGCATCGGAGGCGAAGTTGAGCGTGTCGCCCAGGATCACGGTGCGCCGCGGGGGCGGAGGGGCGAGGCGCGGGCGGGGGGCGGTGATGGCAGGAGTAAACCCTGCCCCACTGCCGAGGAGAGAGCCGTTGGGCGAGTAGAGCGTCGCGAGGAGCTGGTGGAGATTGGCGGTGGTCTGGCCGGTGAGGCAGAGCTCGTCGGGGGCGGCGCCGAGGAGCGGAGCGAGAGACTCGGCGGTGGACTCGGCGAGCGTGAGCCACGGGGGCGAAGCCTCCGTCCAGCCATCGATGCCGAGGGTGCGCCACTCGGCGATGACGCGGGCGAGGTGCGTCTCGGCGCGGCGGGAGAGGAGGCCGAGGGAATTGCCGTCGAGGTAGATCTTGCCGGGCGGAAGAAAGAATTCGGCGCGGAACCGGGCGAGGGGATCGGCGGCGTCGAGCGCGGCGGCGGTGGCGGACATGGCGGAAGCGTCGCGCAGGCGCGGGACGGGGCGCAAAGACGAAATCGTTGTGGGCTCGCCAAGGTCGCGCGCCGGCCTTTTGTTGCGGCCACTATGTTTAAGGCCGTGCTCAAGACTTTTGCCCTGCTCATCATTCTCTTCGTCATGCTCTACGTGGGCATGAACAATACCCACGAAATCGACTTCCACTTCCCGGTGGCCGGCACGACGGCCAAGACACCGCTCCATCAATCGGCGGCCTTGATCTACTTCGGGATCTTCGCGGTGGGAGTGCTGGCCGGCACGATGCTCCACAGTGGAGGCGGCGACAAAGGCGGGAAGAAGAGCTCCAGTTCGCGGGACAAGTAACCGCGAGGCTGTCGGGCGGAGAATGAAGTCGGCCGCGCGGACGCGGCACTAGCGGGCCGTTTGTGCGCGGCGGAGATTGTCGCACACAATCGCGGCGGCGACGGCGGCGTTGAGCGATTCGGCGCCGCCGAGACGGGGGATCGTGACCGTTTGAGTGAGGGTCGCTTTGACCGCAGCGGAGAGACCGCGGCCCTCGCTGCCGATCACGACGATGGCGTGGGGCAGGGGCGCGAGCGTGTGGACATCGGTGCCGGCCAGATCGCAACCCAGCCGCGGAGTGACGGTGTGGGCCAGGGCGGCAGCGAGCGGGGTGGTGACGGTCCGGACGCGGGCGAAGGAGCCCATGCTCGCGTTGATGACTTTCTGGTGAAAAAAATCGGCGCAGTCGGGGGAGAGGAGCACGCGGTCGAAGGCGAACCAGTCGGCGAGACGAATCAGTGTGCCGACGTTGCCGGCATCCTGCACGCCATCGAGGGCGAGGGTGAGGCCGCGGTCGAGCTCACCCGCGGCCAAGGTGGGGCGGACGATGCGACCGACGGCGAGCACACTGGAAGGGGTGGGAAAGTGGCTGGCGCGCGCCATCTCCTCGGCCGTGAGGGAGTGGGTTTTGTAACCGGTCCACGCCGGAGTGCCATAGACCTCCACGAAGGCGAAACGGGCGGCGAGTAGTTCTGCCACGACCTTTTCGCCCTCGACCACGAAGAGACCCTGGGCTTCGCGTTCGCGCTTTTCGCGCAGGGACCGGAGGTGTTGAGCCGCAGCTTTGGTCAGCATCGGAGCACGCTAGCGCAGATCCGGTGCGGCGGAGAAACGTTTTTTGGACAATCTTCCCGGCGCGCGGGAAGCGGCTCAATCCGCGTTGGCGAGCACGCCGACGCCGCGACCCGTCATATCGAGGTGGTGCGCGGTCATGATAAATTCAGCGCGGCCCTGGGAGTAGATCAGCAAGCCGATCTGAAAATCTTCGGCGGGCAGCAGCCAGCGGCGGCGGAGGAATTGAAAGCCCGATTGCTTCCAGTTTTCCGTGGAGTGCACGGCGGCGACGTCGGCGCGATCCACGGGTAGCGTCGTGAAGATCTGCTGGGACTGCTTGGATTGGAGAATCAGATGGACCTCGCCCGGTTTGGAAACCACGCCCCCGCGGGCGGCCCAGCCCTCGATGGAAATCAGTTCATCCGCTACGGAGATTCGGTCGACGAAGTAGGCGAGTGACGCGGCCGGGCGAGCCTGGGGAAACCAACGCTGCTGGCACAGCCGTGGCATGCGATAAATGCCGGACTCCTCCACCTCACGAATGAGTTGGGTGGCGTAGACGGGATCCGGGTGAAGGGTGAAGCGGCCCACGCCGTCTTTCCCGTAACGCATGTAGTAGTCGGCAGCATTGTCGCGGCAGATCACCCAGCTCTGGGCATTGTGGGCGAAGCGGGCGTTGGCCGTGACATTGAACAACACGAGCAACGGCACGAGCCAGCGCAAGGAATGGTAGGGCCGGGCCTCGGTGTGGCGTTCCTCCAACTGGAGAAAAATGATCAGGGCCCAAGCAAGTGCTCCCAGCACGTAGTAACGGGAGTAGACATGGCCCTGTGCCACCTCGGTGCGACCAATGGCGACGAGCAGCAGGGAGCCGACGGCCCACAAAGAAAGGGGCAGCACGATGGGCTCACGGGTGAAGGCGCCGCGGGAAAGGGCCCGGCCCCATAGGGCGAGGAGAAGAATGCCAAGAAACGGCTCGGCCGCATCTTCGCCCAAGGCCAGCGGCGCACCGAGCAGGGCGAGCCAATAGTGGATGATGCGACCCAGCATCGCGATGTGCTGCACGTCGATGCGGTGGCCGGGGTTGAACTCAAAGCCGTAGAAGAAAACGAGCCCGGTCAGGGCGCCGACGAAAAGCCAGCCGCCCAAGCGGGCCCAGCTTCGGCCATAGGCGAGCATCAGGGCGCCGACGGCCCAGACGACCAACCCGTGGGCGAGGGTAAACGAAGCGAGAAACGCGAACAGCAGGGCGACCAACCAGCCGACGCGGCTGCCCCGCGCCAGGCCTACGATGCTGGCCGCGGCGAGCAGCACGACCTGGAAGTGATCAATGGACGAGCCCGACCACTGGAAGTTTTCATAGTGCTCGAGTTGGAAAAGCAGAAAGCCGAGCACGAGACCCAAACGGATGCGCCGGGCCGTGGTGCCCGCGTAGTAAACCAGCAGACCGCAGAGGCCACAAATGAAGAGATTCCCGATGACCCCGATCACGACGAAGTTGACCGTGCCGGTGAACCAGTAGCTGAGCGCAAAGAGCAGCCGGCTGGTGAACGTGCGGTGCTCGTTGCCGAGGGCGAAGAGCTGGCTCAGGGTATCCTGCCAGTTCGAGCCGTGATCCAGCCGGAGCAAGAACAGGAGAACGGTGCCCAGCTCATCCCAGTAAGCGACGTCGCGGGCGACCGAGAAGGCGCACACCAAAGTGTAGACCACCGGGAGCAGCGCCACCACGGCGAGCGCACCGACGAGCGCGCGCTCGCTGCGCAGATAGGCGGGAAGACGGGGAAATCGATCCATGGAGCGAGGCGCGCGCTCAACGACCGACGCAGGGGGTAACACTGATGCACCCCGGGACCCGACACAGCCGACGGGCCGGCGCGGTCAGGCAGCGGTTTGAGTCGAGAGGAGAAAGAGGGAGCGAACCAGACATGCGATCAGGGAGACCAAGGGTTTTTGGCGCGCCAAGGCGAAGAGGCGCGGCGGGATAGGACGCGAGTTTTGACCAAAAGGTTCTCGAAAATTTCCGGGCGTGAAAAGGGCCGGAGTGTAACGGGGTGGTTACCCGGGTGCGCCCGAGTGGTAAACACGGTCAAAATGCCTTTGCAGCCCGACTGCGGCTGCGTAGTTTCCGGCCCGCATGAAACGCCTTACCCCGCTGTTTTTACTCAGCCTGACGCTCACGCTGGTGGTCGCTCCGTTTGCCTTTGGTGCCTCGGCTGCGCCGGCGGCCGCGGCGGATCGCTCCCCCGCGGCGCCGATCGCCACGGCGCTTTCCACGGTAACCGGAATCGCGATTTCGCCACTGCTCGGCACCGGAGCCTATGGCGCCTACCAGTGGATGGCGGCAAAAGACGAAGCGGCGCGGGCGGCCCTGCCGTGGTATGCGCAGTGGAGTTTCTTCGGCCCGGCCCTGCTCCTGGTGGGAGCCTGTGCGGCGAAAGATGCGTTGGGCGCGATGGTGCCGCCGGGCTTGAAGAAGCCGCTCGATGTGTTGGAGACGATCGAGAACAAGGCGACGGGCCTCGTGGCGGCAGGGGCGGTGGTGCCCTTCACCATGGATGCGCTCTCCAAGATGGTGTTGAGCGGCAAGACGGCGGCGGCGGGCGCGGCGCTGGCGCCGGACGGACTCGCGATGATTCATGTGGGCGCCCTGGATTTCTCCAGCGTGTTGAATGTGCTCACGGTGCCCTTCGGACTCGCGGTGTTTGTCATCGTCTGGATGGCGTCGCACGCGATTAACGTGCTCATCTTGCTCAGTCCGTGGGGTGCGATCGATGCGGCGTTGAAAGGGATGCGCACCGCGTTGCTGGGACTGCTCACGCTCAGTGCGACGATCAATCCGTGGTTGGGTGCGGCGTTGTCCCTGGTCGTGATCATCGTCGCGTGGTTGGTGGCGGGCTGGGCGTTTCGCCTGACGGTGTTTGGCTCGGTCTTCTGCTGGGATTTCTTTACGCGCCGGAGTGGACGGTTTTCTCCGAAGGAGAACGACAATGCGGTCTTCGCCGGGGGTAACTTCCCCGGTGTGCCGGTGCGCACCTATGGTCGCCTGGTGCAACGCACGGAAGGCGGACTGGAGTTTTTCTACCGCCCGTGGCTGTGGCTGCCGGAGCGCAAGGCCGCGGTGCCAGTGTCGGCCGCCCAGATCGCGGTGGGCCGGGGACTGTTTTTCTCCACCGTCACCGCCGGGGAGGCGGGCACGCTCTTCCTGCTGCCGCCGCGCTACCGCGGACATGAGGACGTGCTGGTGCGAGCTTACCGGCTCGGCGGCGGAGTGCAGGAGGCGGGCCTGCGCAAAGCCTGGAGCCTGCTGCGCGAACTCTTCGGCGGCGGGGCGGCGAAGAACCAAGTCGTATGAGCGCCGCTGCGACCACGGCACGGACGATCGTGCGGTGGGTGCTCGCGCTCTTTTTCGTCGCCGCAGGGGCGAATCACTTTCGCTCGCCGGCGATCTATCTCGGAATGATGCCGGCCTGGTTGCCCTGGCCGGAAGCGATGAACGCGATTAGTGGCGCGGCCGAAATTGCGGGAGGCCTCGGGCTCGTGTGGCCCGCGAACGCGGGATGGCCTGTGGCTCCGGGCTGGGCGCGACGAGCGGCCGGGTGGGGCCTGATCGCGCTCTTGATTGCGGTGTTTCCGGCCAATGTGCACGTCGCACTGCAGGGAAAAATGCCGGGCACGCCCTTCTCGCCGACGGTGCTGTGGGCGCGGTTGCCGTTTCAGGCGGTGTTCATCGCGGCGGTGTGGTGGGTGGCGCTGGCGCGACCGCGCGTGGCAGTGGGGAAGCGCTAAATCCGGGCGGGGATTGGTGGCTTGCGCCGCGAGGGCAGACGGGATGACGTTCGCGCGATGAACCCCCTTGGTCCCCGCCCCGGACGTTTTTTGGTCGCAGCGTTGTTCATCTTCGTGAGTTGGATCGCCGTGCTGGGCGCCGCGGAGCAGCGGCTGCTCTACGTGGCGGCGCCGGGCATTCGCAACTACCTCGAGCGCGGGGGGCACGGTGTGCTGGTGTTCGACATCGATCACGGGCACGCCTTCGTGAAACGCATTGCGGCCCGCGGTCTCGGGGCTGACGACAAACCGCTCAATGTAAAAGGTGTGGTGGCGAGTGCGGCGACGCGGCGGCTCTACGTGAGCACGCTGCAGTTTGTCACCTGCTTCGATTTGCTGACCGACCAGATTCTCTGGGAGAAGTCCTACGACGGGGGGTGCGATCGCATGGCGCTCTCGCCGGACGGAAAAGTGATGTATCTGCCCTCTTTGGAGAAGGATCACTGGCACATCGTCGACGCCCTGACGGGCGAGATCATCAAGCGGCTCGAGCTGAAAGCCGGGGCGCACAACACCCTCTATGGCTTGGACGGACGGCACGCCTATCTTGCGGGTCTGAGGTCGCCGCTGCTGCGCGTGGCGGATACCGCGACGCATACCATCGGAAAAGAAGTCGGGCCGTTTTCCTCGGCGATTCGCCCCTTCACGATCAACGGGCGGCAGACTTTGGCCTTTGTGAATGTAAACGCGCTGCTCGGCTTTGAGGTGGGCGATCTCACGACGGGCAAGATGCTGCACCGCGTGGAAGTGCAGGGCTTCCCGGTTGGCGTGCCCAAGCGCCATGGGTGTCCGAGCCACGGCATCGGCCTCACCCCGGATGAGCGCGAGCTGTGGCTCTGCGACGGGCCAAACCAACGGATGCACATTTTCGACGCCACGGTAATGCCGCCGAAACAAGTCGCGAGCCTCGTGGTGCGGGACGACCCCGGCTGGGTGACGTTTAGTCTCGATGGCAAACTAGCCTATCCCTCGACGGGCGAAGTCTTCGACGTGGCGACGCGCAAGATCGTGGCGACGCTCACAGATGAAACGGGCGCGGCGGTGCACAGCGAGAAGTTGCTCGAGATCGACTTCGCGAACGGCGTGCCGGTGCGCACGGGCGATCAGTTTGGGATTGGGCGCGTCGTGAAGTAGGCAACGGGCGGCGGTGGTCCGCCGCGAGGGGGCACCAACGGCGGTCCCTCGACGGATGTCCCGGCTCTCCCGAGCCGGGCTGCAATTATTTCAGCAGGGCCCGCAGCCCGGTCGCGAAACGGCCGATGCCCTCGGCGACCGTGTCTTTCGCGAGGGCGCCATAGGCGACGCGGAGAGGGCAGCCGCCGGTGACGCCGAAGGCATCGCCCGGGATGACGGCGACGCGGTGCTCGCGCACGAGCCGCTCGACGAGCGCGAGGGGTCGCTCCGATGAGCGCACGCGCAGGAAGAAATAAAAAGCACCCTCGGCCGGAGGAATCTCGCAGAGGCCATCGGCGGCGAGGGGGGCGAGGGCGGCCTGGACGATCGTGCGCACCTCGGCGATGGCGCGGACGCCTTCACGCACGTAGGCGGAACCGGCCGTGAGGGCGCCCACCGCGGCGTGTTGGGAGATGACAGGCGGACAGATGATGACGGTGTCCTGGATCTTGCGCAGCGCGGCTTCGAGGGAGGCCGGGTAGATCATCCAACCGATGCGCCAGCTCGCGAACCCGTAGGATTTAGAGAGGGAGTGCAGTGAAATCGTGTGGGCGGCGGCGCCGGGGATCGAAGCCGGAGAGAAATGAGTGGCGCCGTCGTAGGTGAAATACTCGTAGGCCTCGTCATGCAGATGGAAGAGACCGTGAGTGGCGCAGAGCGCATTGACCACGCGGAGCGCCGCGGCGGGATAGACGGCGCCGGTGGGATTGTTGGGCGATACCGTGAGGATCGCGCGCGTGCGCGGCGTGATCGCCGCGGCGAGGGCCGGGAGGTCGAGCTGGTGGTTGGCGTCCGTCGGCACGAGCACCGGGCGGCAGTTCGCCATGGTGATGGCCATCTCGTGGTTGAAATAGTAGGGCGTCGGGAGAATCACCTCGTCGCCAGGATCGGCGATCGCGAGCACGGCATTGAGAAACGCCTGATTGCCCCCGGCGGTGACCATGAGGCGGTTGCCGTGCGCATTGCCAATGGCGACACCGTTTTCGGCGGCGTGCTTTTGCTCGAGTGCGGCGACCAAGGCGGGGATGCCGGCGACGGCCTGATATTTGTGCTGCGCGGGTTCGGCGAGGAACGACGCGAGTGCGGTGAGCGCGGCGGGAGGTGGGCCGTAGTGCACGACGCCCTGACCGAGGGAGATGGTGCCCGGATGGGCGCGGATCAGATCAGCGACCACGGGGATGATGGGCGATTGAACGGCGCGGAGGCGAAGGGAGTCGTGCATGCGGGCAGGCGCTACTTGGTAAAGGTGCGGGGCTTGGAGGCGACGGGTTGAGGGAACTCCACACCCCAAAGCAGGGGTCGTTCCTGCGGGGCGGGAGTGGCGTCGGGGACGAGATGCCGAAAGACATCGTCGAAGCGCAGGCTGCACTGGAGGCGGCGCTGCGTCTTCGCGTCGATCTTGGGATTCACGACGATGATCGACTCGGTGAAAGGCGGCGCGTGCTTGAGTTTGAGGGCGGCGGCGCGGGCCTGCTCGGGCGTAAGAGATTTGTCTTTGATGACGGCATCAAGGTGCTGGAGATCGGCGAGCGTGAAGGGGCCCCAGAGTTTCGCCCAAGTGGCAGGCTCAATGCGGGGCGCGACGATCTGCACGAAGCGTTTTTCATCGCCCTCCTGTTTCCAGAAACCGATCACGAGAATGAACGGCTCATCGATGCGACGCTGGCGGAGGGCATCGCCGAGATCGACGGGCGTGCCGTATTTCGCGGCCTTGGGATTGACGGGAAGGCCGCCGAAGCGGGTGTTGGCCGAAGCGGGGATGTCCCATTTTTGCGTATAGCTCGTGGGCTTGTAACCGTCGAAAAACGTATCGCGCACCCACTCCTCGAGCACGAGACCATGCTGTTGGACCTCCTGCGCCGTCGCCGTCGCAAGGATCGCGGCAAAGCACGCGACGCCGAGCAGACGGAGTAAGCAGCGCGGGACGAAGATCATTTCTTCGGAGTGAGAAGCGCGCGAGCGTCGGCGACGGGATCTTTCGAGGAACGGCGGGCGAGGACGTAGTGGTTGGTGGCGGAAACGGAATCACCGGGGCGCAGGGTCTTGAGGGGGCCGACGGTCTCGTGTTCGACATAGGGGACGGGATCGGCGTTAGCATAGAATTCGGCGATGCAGCCGCCGTCCGGATAATCGGCGCCGGCGAGGCGGTCGGTGGAGATACGCAGCACGTGTCTCTCGCCGACCCAGATGATCGCGGCAGCATCGTTGCCGACCTTGTAGGATTTTTTGGGATCTCGCACGAAACGCAGCAGGTCGCCGTGGCGTTGCATGGCACCGGCGGGTGCGGACCACTGTGGGGCGAGGCCGGTGGGGAATTTGGAATCCAGCGGGACGGGCAGAAACGAGGCGACTGGCTCGCGGAGCTGCGTGATGATCCACACCGAGACAGCGAGGGGATCGCCGGCGGCTTTTTGATACGTGGTGGAAATGTGCATCACCGGAGCACCGCGATCGAGGGTGATGCGGCGAATCGTGCGCAGGCCGAACCGCGGGCTCGTCTCGGAGACAAGAGTGACCGAGCGGTCGGAGCTCACGGAGGCATTGACCGCGGTGCGGTCGAAGATGTCGGGCGGCGGCCAGTTCCACAGCGACTGTGGGGCGGGCCACGTCTTGTCGCCGCCGAAACTCCCGTGGGCGGCTTTCCAGGGATCGGCGGGCATGGGCTGCCCAAATAGTTTTTCGTTCTCCCAAAACGGACCATCGGTCTCGCCGACGAAACGAAACTGCATCACGCGGCCCAGCGAAGGGACGATCACGGCCTCGACGAGGCCATTGCGCAGGATGATCGCGTCTTTCCAGCCGCGGTAGGTTTGCGCGGTGGCGACGGAGAGGCCGGTAGCGTCGGCCGCGTGTAGGTGAGGGGTGATGGCCGACGTGATGAGGGCCAAGAGAAGCAAGAGGCGAGGGGCGCGCATGAGCGGAGAAGTTGGGCGGGGAAGGCACGGGGCACAAGGCCGGGCGCAGAGGAAAGGGTGGTCAAGGTTCCTCCATGGCACCAAGCTGCCCTGACCTATGACCCCACGTGCGATCTTCCTGTTTTTCGCCGGTATCGTGTGCGCATCCGCGCAACCAGCGACGAAGCCTAATATCATTTTCATCCTCGCCGACGACCTGGGCTACGGTGAGGTCGGCGCCTATGGGCAGAAGCAAATCCGGACGCCGCATCTCGACCGCATGGCGGCCGAAGGGATGAGGTTCACGCAGTTCTATGCTGGTAACACGGTGTGCGCGCCGTCCCGCAGCGTGCTCATGACCGGCCAGCACATGGGACACACGACCGTGCGCGGTAATGCGGGCAAGGGCAACCATGCGGCCCAGACGCTGCGTGCCGATGAAGTGACGGTGGCCCGTGTGCTGCATGATACGGGCTATACGACGGGCCTCGTAGGCAAGTGGGGCCTGGGCGAAGCGGATTCGGTGGGGGCGCCGTGGAAGCAGGGCTTCGACTATTTCTACGGGTTCATCAACCAGACCCACGCACACAACCACTACCCGGACTTTCTCTGGCGCAACGATACGATCGTGAAATTGCCCAACGAGGTGAAACCCGTCGGGGAGGTGCCCGGCGCGGGCTACGCGACCAAACGTGTGAGCTACGCGAGCGATCTCTTTTTCGAAGAGACCCGGGCGTTCGTGGAAAAGAACAAGACGCGGCCCTTTTTTCTCTTCCTCGCCTTGACCACTCCGCACGGGAACAACGAGCGCTCCCGCGAACTCGGTGAAGGTAACGAAGTGCCGGAGCACACGGTCTACGCGGATCGGGCCTGGAACGAGTCACAGAAGAACCACGCCGCCATGATCACACGCATGGACGAAGGCATCGGTGCGGTGATGAAATTTCTCCGCGACGAAAAACTCGAGGAGAACACGCTGGTGATGTTCTCGAGCGACAATGGACCCCATCGCGAAGGCGGACCGAATTATGCGCCGGAGTTTTTCGAAGCGAGCGGCCCGCATCGGGGGATCAAGCGTGATCTCTGGGATGGTGGTATTCGTGTGCCATTTCTGGCCCGGTGGCCCGGCAAGATCCCAGCGTGGGCCGTGAGCGGGCACGTGGGATATTTCGGCGATTTGATGGCGACGTGGGCGGAGCTCGCAGGTGGGAAACCGCCGGTGAAGCTCGATAGCATCAGCCTCGTGCCGACCCTCCTCGGCCGCGGAGAGCAGCGCCGTCATGAGTATCTTTATTGGGAGTTCTACGAGCAGGGGATGAGTCAGGCCGTATTGATCGACGGGCGTTGGAAGGGCCTCCGCCTGAAGAAACCGACGGCGCCGGTCGCGCTTTACGATTTGACGACGGATCCAGGCGAGCGGGAAGACGTCGCCGCCAAGCAGCCGGCGCTGGTAGCGCGAGCGACGGAACTCATGCGCACGGCCCGCGTGGACAACGAGTATTGGAAAATGCCGGTGGCGGCGAAGTAGGGCTCGGGCGCGTTGCGGCGAAGTGAGCAGACCTGTGCGACGGCGAGCGCGGCGGGCTATGGTCCGCCCTATTTCGCGAGCGGCAATGTGAAGATAAATGTCGCGCCCTTGCCGGGCTCGCTCCGGGCGGAGATTTTCCCGCCGTGGTCCTCGACGATGCGTCGACAAATAGTCAGGCCCAGGCCGGTGCCGTGAGCCTTGCCGTGAGTGGCGAACGGTTGAAAGAGCGTTTGCGCGATTTCGGGTGCGATGCCGCTGCCAGTGTCTTCGATTTCGACGCGAAGCGTGGTATCGTCGGTAAAGAAGCGGAGAAATACCGTGCCGCCGCCGGACATCTCGTCGACGGCGTTGTTGAGCAGATTGTAGAAGAGTCGGGTCAGGCGCTGCGGCTGAATGCGGACGTCGACAGTCGGAGGCGGGGTGGCGATTTCGAGTTTCACTCCGCGGTCGGCGATCTCGGAGCGGAACTCTTCGGCGAGCGGATTCATGTAGCGCGCGAAGCTGACGGGCGAGTGCACCGGGCGCTGACCCGAGGGTTTGGTGAACTCGATGAGCTCGTGAAGCATGTTGGTCATGCGCTCGATCTGGAGCGCGATGCGGTTCTGCGCCTTGGCCCGCATGGGCGGGGCGGTGTGCTCGCTGCAGGCGAGCTCGGCAGCGAGGCCGATCACTTGGAGCGGGTTCTTGAAGTCGTGGACAATGGTTCCGGCGAAGCGACCGACGACGGCGAGACGCTCGGCCTGGATGATCTCGTCGAGATACTTCTGATTCAGCGCGCGCATGCGGTTGCTGAATTCGCGGATGAGGTTGAGCGCGATGCGCGGGCGGCGATCGAGCAGCGAGAGCAGTTGCTCGCGACTGAGAAAAAAGGTCACCGTATCGGTCTCGGCGCGGGCGGAAGCCGAGCGCGGGGCGTCGTCGAGCACGGCCATTTCGCCGAAGAAATCACCGGCAGTGATGATGGCGAGGGTGCGGGGTTCATTGTTGCCCACGACGGCGGTGATTTGCACGCGCCCGCTCTCTATCACGTAAAACCCATCTCCGGGGTCGCCGGCGGAAAAAATCGTCTGGCCCGCAGAAAAACTGCGTGACTGGCCCGCGCCTTCGAGGGTCTGCAACTCTTCGCCGAGCACGCCGGCAAAACGCTTTTCGGAAGGAGAGGACATGGTTCTCTTATAGCGTAGGAGACTATGGGGGGCAGTAAAGGGGGGAGATGCCCTAGGATGATTTTGACCGTGATTTTGCAGCGGCAGCCCGGGAGGTGGCGCGTTCGGCGAAGTGCTCAACGAGTTTTTCGATTCGACGGGCGCGTGCATCAGGTGAACGCAGGGCATTGAGTTGCTCAACGACGACCCGCCGCGTCGAGGGTGCGGCTTGTTGCCATGCGGAGGCGGCGGCAGTGCGAAATGCAAGGGCCCGCAGGAGATCCGGCGGCACAGTGAGGGTGCGGGGTGTGCGATCGAGGGTGACCGTCACGTCCAGCGCATCGCCGACGGCGAATCCGCCGGCGCGAAAAACATCTGCATGGAGAGAGAGTCGCCCCGTGCCCTCGCGCCCCGGGGTGATCGTGGAGGGATGGGCGTCGTCTGCATAGCGGACTGTCACCGGAATATTCCGCGCCTGGCCCAGTTCTGCTATGACGGCGGCCGGCACGTCGACCCAGTAGCCGGGACCGACTTTCATAATCGTGGCGCGAAACGTGGGCATAGGTGAAAAAGTAGGGTGAGAATGGCGTTGAGCGAGCAGGTGTTGCGCGTAATTCTCGGGGGATGAAGAAGAATCAAGTAGGGACGATTTCCTGGACTGATTTGACGGTGCCGGACGCGGTGCGCGTGAGTGAATTTTATGCGGCCGTGGTGGGGTGGAAAACCATGGGGATCGACATGGGCGGATACCAAGACTTTTGCATGATGCCGCCGGGCTCCAAGAAGCCCGCCGGAGGCATCTGTCATGCGCGGGGCGACAATCAGAAACTGCCGGCGCAGTGGTTGGTCTACATCACGGTCGCGGATTTGCGGGCGAGTCTGAAGACCTGTCTAGCCCAAGGAGGCAAGATCGTGGCGCCCCTGCGCGATATGGGGATGGGCAAGATGGCGGTGGTTCAAGACCCGGCCGGCGCGGTAGCGGCATTGTTTGAGCATGCTGTCGCGGCGCCGAAAAAGAAGGCAAAGGCGATCAAGGCGGGTAAGCCAAAGTCGGCCGCGAAGGCTAGATAACCACGTAGGCGGGTGTGGCCGGGTGGGGTTAAGCGGACGGGCGACGGGCTACGTGGGAGTGTTTCCTGATGAATTGATCGATGGTCCGTCGCGCTGGCATCGACGGCGCCGTGCCAAACTTTGTGACGGATAGTGCGGCGACGGCATTGGCAAAGTGGGCGGCGGCGACTTGGTCGCCCGAGAACTTTACGAGCCCCGCCGCGAAGCCGCCGACGAAGGCGTCGCCGGCCCCGGTGGTGTCGATGACTTTCAGGCCGGTGTAACTGGGGATAAATGTGTGGCGGCTTGGCTCGGAGACAAAACAGCCGCGGGCCCCCAGCGTGACGATCACGGTCGGCGCACCGAGTGAACGGCAGAGGGAGTGGAGGGCGGCGGGCGCGAGCGCATGAAGGGCCGCTTCGTCGAAGCCGGGGCGGGCGATCAACGCCACGAATTCGGATTCGTTGGGGATGAGGACATCGGTGTGGGCGAGAATGCGGGCGTCGAAGTCGGCCCGCATCGGAGCGGGGTTGAGCACCGTCGTCACCCCGGCGCGGCGGGCGGTGCGGAGAACGGCCGCATTGAGCGGGAGATTGGTTTCGTGCTGACAGACGACGACGCGAGCGGAGCGGAGGAGGGTAGATGGGACGTCTCGCGGGGCGAGTGCGGCATTGGCACCGAGGGCGACCACGATTTGGTTTTGGCCGCGGTGATTGACGAGAATCGCGGCGTTGCCGGTCGGGAGTTTTTTGCGCGCCGCATGGACGGTGATACCCTCGGCGCGGAGAAAAGCCTGCGCATCGCGCCCGAAGCTGTCGTCGCCAAAGGCGCCGACAAATGCCGTGGGGGCGCCGGCGCGGGCGGCGGCGACGGCTTGATTCGAGCCCTTGCCACCGGGGCCAGTCTTGAACTCACCGACGATGGTCTCGCCCGGAGCGGGAAACTCCGCACAGCGCCAGGTGAGATCTTGATTAAAGCTGCCGACGACGACGACTGCGGGTTTCATGGCAGGACGTTAGGACGGGGTGGTGGAGAGTGACAAGCCATGCGCCGTTCATCCCGGGAGCTTGCCCGTTCATCCCGAAGGCGGGGCGGGGTGGGGTGAGTTCAGGTAAGGTGGGCTCGTGGCGCAAAGTTTGCGCCCATTGCCTCTCCTGACACGCTTCCGACCGCCATGGACCAACCGCCTCCCTCTTCGATTCTAATCGACGATGACTGCCGCCGTGAAAAAGCGAAAGTGCGGCTTTATGTGATCTTCCAAGCCGGCGGCTGGGGATTCTTCTGGGCACTGCAGATCGTATTTGCCTTGGGCTTGGTGGGCGCGCGAAAGGAACCGACGGCGGATGAGAAACTATTTCAGGTCGCGACCACGACCATGGTGATGGCCTTGGGTCTGCTGCTCTCGCATTTCGGCCGGATCTTGATCGCACGTTGGGGGTGGAAGAGTTTGGGCTGGCGCGCGCTCCTGCCGCGGATCATGGCGCTCAGCGCGGTGCAGGCCGCGATTTGGGTGATCGTAGGATTTGGTTGGCCGTATGGGGTAGTCGGGAGTGCCTGGCCGTCAAATTCTCCGGTCGGCATCGTGATGACGGTAGTGTGGGTCAATGGGATGGTATCCCTGATCGGATGGCACTGTGTTTATTTCTTCTATCATTTGTTTGACCGACTCAACCGCTCTGAAATCGAGCGTCTGCGCCTGGCGGGCACGGTGAAGGAAGCGGAGCTTCGGGCCCTCAAGTCGCAGGTGAATCCTCATTTCATCTTCAACTCCCTGAACTCATTGCGCGCACTCATCGACGAAGATCCTGCTCGCGCCCGGCAGTCGGTCACCCAACTCGCCAATCTACTTCGTTATTCGTTACAGAGCGGCCAGCTCGAGACCGTGCCTTTCGAAGACGAATTACGCGTCGTAAATGACTACTTGGCGCTTGAGCAAGTGCGGCACGAGGAGCGCCTGCGATTGAAGCTTGATATCGAACCGGCGACACTCGCTCTGCCGGTGCCGCCGATGCTCTTGCAGACACTGGTCGAGAATGCCGTTAAGTATGGCATCTCCACGCGTCCGGAAGGTGGCGAGATTGCGATCATCGCGCGGTGTGAAGACGGAGCGCTGCGGCTCACGGTGTCCAATCCTGGAGAAGTGGCCACAGCGACCGCGAAAATACGGAATGGCTCGACCGGCGTCGGTCTCCGCAATGCGGCCGAGCGCTTGCGTCTGCTCTTCGGCGAACGTGCCACGCTTCAACTCCGCGCGGAGACGCCAACGCTCGTGGTGGCGGAAGCGGTGTTGCCCCTCGCGAATCCAAACCGCGCATGAAAGCTTTGCTGATTGATGACGAACGCCTGGCGCGCAACGAGCTCCGTCGCCTGCTGAGTGCGTTTCCCGAAATCGAAATCGTGGGCGAAGCAGCCAATGCCAAGCAGGCGCGGGAGCAACTCGTGACGCTGACGCCCGACCTGTTGTTTTTAGACGTCCAAATGCCCGGTGAGACGGGTATGGAGCTACTTGAATCGCTTGAGGCGCCTGTGCCGCACGTGATCTTCACTACCGCTTACGACGAGTTTGCGGTGAAGGCCTTTGAGCTCAATGCGCTTGATTACCTGCTGAAGCCGGTCGATCCCGCGCGTCTCACGGCGGCGGTGTCCAAACTGCGAGACAAAGCTTTGGGAGTAGCCCCGGAAACACCGGGGAGCGCCGCGCCGCGCGATCGGTTGGCGGCGGAGGATAAAGTCTTTGTGCGTGAAGGCGATCGTTGCTGGTTCGTCGAGGTTAAGTCGATTCGCCTGCTCGAGAGCGAGGGAAACTACACCCGGGTGCATTTTGACACCGCGCAGCCGCAGCTCTTTCGCTCGCTCAACGCGATGGAGGAGCGTCTGGATCCGAAGTTCTTCTTTCGCGCTAATCGCCGCCAAATCATTAATCTGGCCTGGATCGACAAGATTGAGCCTTGGTTCAGCGGCGGCCTGCTCGTCCACCTTAAGGGTGGAGCCAAAGTGGAACTCAGCCGCCGCCAAGCGCAGGAGTTTCGCGACAAGATGAGCCTCTAAGTCCCACTTCCATGATCGAAGCCCGTAATCTTACCAAAACGTTCCGCGACAAGAAGCGGGGCGAAATTCGCGCAACCGACGACGTTTCGTTCCTTGTCGCTCCGGGCCAGATCTATGGCCTGCTCGGAGCCAATGGTGCCGGCAAGACGACTACCTTGCGCATGCTGGCTACGTTACTCACGCCGACCTCCGGTTCGGCTGCTCTGGCCGGATTTGATGTCGCGCGAGAGCCGGAGAAGGTGCGCGCCAATGTCGGTTTCCTCGCCGCCTCGACCGCGCTCTACGGGCGACTTACGGCCCGCGAAATGATCACCTATTTTGGCCGCCTGAACGGCATGGCTGATCCGGCGATCAAGGCGCGTATCAAGCAGCTATCGGCTGAATTGGACATGGATGAGTTCCTCGACCGACGCTGCGACAAGTTTTCGACGGGCATGAAGCAAAAGACTTCGATCGCACGCACGCTCGTGCACGATCCCGCCGTCATGATCTTTGACGAACCGACTCTGGGACTCGATGTGATGACTGCGCGGGCGATTGTGAAGTTCGTCCGCGACTGCAAAGGGCGGGGCAAAACCGTGATCTACTCGACGCACGTGATGAGCGAGGTGGAGAAACTTTGCGATACCGTGGGAATCATCCACGGAGGAAAACTACTCGCAGAGGGCACACTGCCGGAGCTGCGAACGAGATATGCGGAGCAGGATATGGAAGAGATTTTTGTGAAGGCCGCTGGTGTGGAGGAAGCCGCATGAACTGGAGCAACATCTTCACGATCTACCGCAAGGAACTCACCGATCAGTTGCGCGACCGGCGCACGCTCATCTCGGTAATTGTCATCCCCACCTTCGTCATGCCGCTGATCGTCTTCGGCATGGGTAAGGTAATGAGTGGCGTGATGAAGCGAGCCGAGGCCGAGGTGCCGTCGGTAGCCATCATCGGTGGTGCGGATTCGCCGGGAGTCGTGGCTGAGCTAAAGAAATCACCAAAATTCAAGATCGTTGCCACACCGGAGGATTGGAAAGAACGGATCGGCGACAAGAAGCTCCGCCTCGCAATCGGCTTGCCGGAAAAGTTTGAAGCCGGGCTGGCGGCAGGTGCAGCCCCGGCGGTGAAGATTTTTCATTTCCAAAACGACCTTAACTCCGGGATCGCGGCGCGGGCGGCGGAGGATTTTTTTAAGGATCTGCGTGATCGCACCGTGACGGCGCGGCTGGTTGAGCGCGGCCTGCCCAAGGAAATCGTGCGTCCGTTCGAGTTTGCGCGGGAGAACGTCGCGCCTCCGGAAAAAGTAGGGGGCAGTGTTTTCGGCGGCTTCGTCCCTTATCTGGTGATTATCCTCTGTTTCACCGGTGCAATGTATCCTGCGATGGACTTGACCGCGGGAGAAAAAGAACGCGGCACGATGGAGACGCTCCTGTGCGCACCCACAGCGCGCGTGGATATAGTGATGGGAAAATTCTTGATGGTGCTAACCGGATCGCTCTCGGCGATGGGCCTCGCGCTCCTTTCGATGGGGATAACGGCGATGGCTGGCGGCGCGATTATGATGGGTGGAAGCGGAGCCACGACGCAGCTCGGCGCGGCGGCGAAAACTTCCGCGGCTTCGATGGGCACGATCGATCCTGTTGGTTTGCTCGGCGTGCTGGCGATGACGCTCCCGGTCGCGGTGCTATTCTCCGCCTTGCAGTTCACCGTCGCACTTTTCGCGAAGAGTTACAAAGAGGCGCAGAGCTACATCGGTCCGATGGTGATCGTGGTGCTCATGCCGGCGATGGTCGGCATGTTGCCCGGTATCGATCTCAATGCGAAGCTGGCGCTTGTTCCGCTGCTCAATCTCTCTCTCGTCTGCAAGGAAATGCTCTCCGGCGTGTGGCACTGGAACTACATCGCGATTATCTTCGGATCGTCCTGCCTCTACGCCGCCGTGGCGCTCGCACTGGCGGTCCGGATGTTCAAGCGCGAGGACGTCATTTTCCGGGCGTGAGCGAGTGCGGCCAAAGCGGGTGTAAAAAAGTTTAGAAAGGCGGGCGGAGGAGAGTAAACCCGCTGTAAAATCCCGCTGGCCCTATGGTCTAGTCGGGCCAGATGAGTTTAGGTTTGGCGCGGGCAAAACTCCCCAAACCACCATGAACTCCTCTGTCATATTTCCTCCACGTCCTCCCGTTTTGAAGCTGAGTCGTTCAGCGACCGCGCAGCCGCCAGAAGAAAAATGGATTCCGCTTCTGGCGGCGGAGAGGAGGAAGTTGGAAGAAGATCACGAGGCGCTGCGTTTGCGGGAGGAAAATTTGCGTGAATACGAGGCCCGGTTGCGGGCGTTGCAGGCGGAAATAGATGCGCATCGGGCGGCCGAACCCACGCCGGTGCGCACCGCGGTGCCGTTTGCTCGGTCGGTCAGCCGGACGCCGTTTGAAGGTGATTCTGCCCTCCAGGCGGGTTGGGAGAAGCTGCACCGTGCGCAAGAGCTGTTTGAGTCGGAGCGTATCCACTTGCGTGATGAGCGCATCGTCACGCACGAGCGTGAACAACAAATCAAACGACGGGAAAAAGCCTTGGCGGAGCGAGAAGAGAAGCTCGCGGAGCGGGAGGCGGCGTTGGCCGCGGCGGTGGTCAAGTTGCCGAAGGAGTCGGACGCTGGTGAGCAGAATCTGTCCACGGTGACCCGGCTTACGCGCGCGCCGTTTGCCATGGCGCGTTCGGTATTCAGTTCGAAAAAAGCCAAACCGGTTTGACCGCCATGCCAAAATTCGACTTGCGGCGGAACGTGCAACTACGCATCTCCATTCTCCAATGATCTCGTCCGCTATCGTCGTCGCTGCCCGTGCTACCGTCAAAATGACGGTAGCTAAACGCGCACGCTGGCATGAGCCGGCTTGGCGACGATGGTCTCGCGCACAAATGCGCTGAGTGGCTGAAAAGCCCAGATAACCACCGCCAAGCCCGACTCAACCGAGTCGGGCTTTTTGTTTTTCCGATTTCCTCACGATGCCTCCGTAAATCATCCGCCTACTAAAAAATGCCTACGCTTACTGATCCGCCTCCGTCGATAGCGACCGCCAGAATCCGGCCGTCGTTTCAACCTGCCCAACATTTCGAGCTGCCAGAGGTTGCTTTCTTTGGGCGCACGTTGGCCGAATATACGCAGTTTTTTGCCCTGGATTTGCCGGCTATGAAAGGTCGGGACGTGCTCGATGTAGCAGCGGGACCTTCTTCATTTGTGGCCGAAGCATGTGCGCGTGGGATCGATGCCGTGGCGGTCGACCCCCTCTATGGCAGCCCACCTGAATCACTCGCTGCTCAAATGCAGCTTGATTATGCGGGAGTGTTGGCGCAGATGCGCGCAAAGCCCGCGCTGTTCCGACTGAAGTCATTTCCCTCGCTCGATGCTGCTGAAGCGGACCGGCGGCTCGCGGCGCACCGGTTTCTGACGGATTACGCGGCGCACTTCGTGCACAGTCGCTATGTTGGTGGGGCGCTGCCCCGGTTGCCGTTCTTCGATAACTCCTTCGACCTCGTGCTGTGTGCCCACCTGCTCTTCCTCTACATGGCGAGGTTCGACTTTGAGTGGCACGTGGCCGCCTGCCGAGAGCTTGCACGGGTGAGCGCGGGCGAGGTGCGCATCCACCCGGTGTGTGGCGCCGATGGAAGGCCTTGCTCGAAACTCGGGGCCCTGCGTCGTGAACTGAAGGCCAGCGGAATAGAAAGCGAGGTAGAGCGCCTGGACTACGAGTTTTTTGTGGGCAGTGGATCCATGCTGGTGCTGAGAAAGGAATCGGCATGAGTGCGTCGAGCCAATGCGCGAGAACGCCCCTTCCGCCCTACTATGCGGTAATCTTCACTTCAAAACGGGTGATCGACGATGGCTGTGCCTATGCTGCAATAGCGGAGCGAATGGTCGACTTGGGTTCACGCTACGACGGGTTCCTCGGCATCGAAAGTGCGCGGGGAGAGAATGGCCTTGGGATAACTGTGAGCTATTGGCGAGACGAGGCCGCGATCTTGGCGTGGAAAAGTGACACCGAACATGAAAAGGCCCAGCGAGGTGGTCGCGAGGCGTGGTATGAGGCTTACGTCGTGCGGATCGCAAAAGTGGAGCGCAGTTATGCTTGGAGCTGGGGTCATAGCGCTAATCGAGACTGAGAGAGTGCCGATTTCACTTAAGGGAACTTGCTAGCTGTGTTGGTAGAATCAGCGTCCGCCTCCTGATTCACTTTGCAGACTCACGACCGCAGACCTCCGACTGCTCCATCATGGCTCTTACTTGTAAGTCAGAAGGGGATGCTTGGGGCGTGTTGCATTGGAGCCGTGGTCTTGGCGCGGGGGCAGACGGTAGCGAATGGCTCGTGTGAGGCGAGTAGCAGCAGCCTGACCTCGTGGTCGGTGATCGGAGACACTAGCGTTTCCGGGTCAACCTTGACGGCGCCGGTGAGTGGATCGCGGCAGGCATTGATCGTGGCACCCAAGGCGGAAGCATCGGGGCGAGTGCGGCAAGTCGCTCTACTTTTTTTGGAAGAGTGACACTGCCTGCCACGACGCAGGGAGTCGCGACGACGGTGTCAGGTATCAAGCAAACGTTCACACTAGCGTCGGCTGCCACACTCATATTCAGCTATAAGTATGTCACCGGCGAAGCGGTGAGTAGCGGCTGCAATTCTTCGTTCCTCTTCAAGGATGGCTCGCTCACTTCTTTGGCCAGCTCTACCTCGGCAGGGCTCTCTTCGGCCCGGGGAATCTCCTGCTACGCGAACGGACTTAACTATGTGACCGCGACGATTTCTCTCGCTGCGGGCACGGATACGATCGGCTTCAGCGTCTACAACACCGCGGACGCGGCCGTCGCCTCCGCTATCTTTGAGGACAATGTATTTTCAACGTCCGGGGTATCTGAGACGACGACAACGGCGCTGTGCTTTGCCGTTGGCGCGGCTGGCTGCGTGTGTTGGCGCCGCCGCAGTTAGCGTCGGGTCTAACTTGGACGGAGGGCGAGGCGACCGTTGCCTTTTCGGTGTTGTGGCCTTGGACTCGGGCATGGCGTTTCCCCAACACATCATCGCGCGCAAACGCGATGGACACGCGCTGACGCGCGAAGAGATCGCGGAATTTGTGCGTGGTGCGACCGATGGTTCGTGGGCCGACTATCAGTTGAGTGCGATGCTCATGGCGGTGGTGCTGCGCGGCATGACTGCACAGGAGACGGCGCACTACACGGAGGCGATGATGCGCTCGGGTGTGGTGGCGGACCTCGCGTCCGTGAAGCTGCCGAAGGCCGACAAGCACTCGACCGGCGGTGTGGGGGATAAAGTTTCCCTGCACCTCGCGCCGATGATCGCGGCGTGCGGGGTGGCGGTGCCGATGATCTCGGGTCGGGGTCTCGGCCATACGGGTGGCACGCTCGACAAGTTGGAGTCGATTCCGGGTTTTCGGGTGAATCTCCCGCTCGACGCTTATCGGGCACAGCTGGAGAGGATAGGCCTCGCGCTGATTGGTCAGACGGCCGACCTCGCGCCGGCGGACAAAAAGCTCTACGCGCTCCGCGACGTGACCGCCACGGTAGAGAGTATTCCGCTAATTTGCGGTAGCATCCTCTCCAAGAAACTTGCCGAAGGCATCGATGTGCTCGTGCTCGATGTGAAGTTTGGTCGCGGGGCGTTCATGAAGGACAAGGCGAAGGCGCGAGAGCTGGCGCAGGCGCTCGTTTCGGTGGCGACGACGATGGGTAAACCGACGCGTGCGCTGCTTACGGCGATGGACGAGCCGCTCGGTCGCGCGGTGGGAAATGCGCTCGAAGTCGTGGAGTCGATCGAGTGCCTGCGCGGCCGCGGTCCGGCGGACACGATGGAAGTGACCTATGCACTCGGAGAGCAAATGCTGTTGCTCGCGAAAGTGGCGGTGACGAAGAACGAGGCGCGGGCGAAACTTCAGCAGGTTTTACAGGATGGAACTGCACTGGAAAAATTCCGTGAGCTGATCGCTGCACAGGGGGGCGATGCACGGGTGGTGGATGAACCGGAACGTTTCCCGCAGGCGAAGTTCAAGGTGCCACTCGTGGCGACGAAAGGCGGCTACGTGACCGAAGTCGATGCCATGGGCGTGGCGCTCGCGGCGCTACAACTAGGCGCGGGCCGCGCGAAGGCGGAGGATACCGTCGATCACGCAGTGGGGATTGGGGAGCTGGTGAAGATCGGCGAGCGCGTGGAGGTAGGGACTTCACTCGCCGTGATCTACGCGAACGACGAAGAGTCGCTTGCGGATGCTCGCGGAATGTTGGCTAAGGCGATCGTAGTTACAGACGGGGTGCCGCCCGCGACACGTTTGATCGACGAGATTGTGGGGTGAGGCCTCGCGTGAGGCGCGATCTGCCTCACGCCTCCATCTCTGCGAGCTTGGTCGCGGCGGTTTCCCACTCGGCCGTTGCCGTCGTGATTTGGTCGACGACGGTGCTGAGTTCCTTGTTCAGGTGGTGAAACTTGCCTTTGTCGGCGTAGGACGCGGGATCCTCAAGGGCGGCGGTGATCTCGGCCTGCTTGGTTTCGAGTTCGGCGACCTTCTTTTCCAGCTGGCCGACGTGTTCGCGGAATTTCCGGATTTCGTTGGGCGTAGCTTTCTTCGCGGCCGGAGCGGGGGCGGCAGCTTTCGCGGCGGGCGCAGCGGCGGCTTGTTTCGGACGACCATCGGTGAAGCCAGCGGTAAGCGCGGCGCGGGCGTCGCCGGCTTTGGATTTCTCCAGGTAGTAGTCGTAGTTGCCGGCGTAAGGCGTGAGGCGTCCGCTGTGGACGTGGAGGACGTTCTGCGCGAGGGCCCGGATGAAGTGAACGTCGTGAGAGATGAAGATGAGCGTGCCCTCGTAGTTCTTTAGCGCGCCGACGAGTGAGTCGATCGACTGGATATCCAAGTGGGTCGTCGGCTCATCCATGAGGAGGAGATTCGGCGGCTTCACGAGGAGGCGGGCGAGGGCGAGGCGGGATTTTTCACCGCCGGAGAGGACGCCGATCGGCTTGTGGACGTCGTCCTTGCGGAAGAGGAAGGCGCCGAGGATGGCGCGGGCCTGCTGTTCAGTGAGTTGATTTTCGTTCGTGCGCAGCGACATCACGTTCTCGAAAACGGTCAGCGACGGGTCGAGGTTATCGAGGCGATTTTGGGCGAAGTAGCCGGGGACGACGTTGGTGCCGAGTTCGCGAGTGCCGCCCTGGGTGGGAATGACGTCGGCGAGGATCTTGAGGAGCGTGGACTTGCCGGCGCCGTTGGGGCCGACGAGGACGATGCGCTCGCCGCGCTGGGCGGTGAAGTTGAGGTCTTTGTAAACGACGTGGTTACCATAGGCCTGTTGCACGTGTTCGAGCTCGATGACCTTCAGGCCGGAGCGCGGGGGCTGCGGGAACTTGAAGTTCATTTTGCGCAGCTCTTCGGTGGGCTCTTCGATGGCGGCCTCTTTCAGACGCTCGATCTGTTTCTCCTTCGATTTTGCGCGCGAGGCCATCGAGGCCTTGGCGCCGAAGCGGTCGACGAAGACTTGGAGGTGAGCGATCTCGCGTTGTTGGTTTTTGAAGGCAGCGGCTTGCTGCTCCTTGCGGGCTTCTTTCTCCGTGAGGAAGTTGTCGTAGTTGCCGTGGTAGTAATGAAGCGTGCCCGCGCGAAGTTCGAGCATGCCGGTGCAGAGGGCGTTGAGGAACGCGCGATCGTGCGAGATGACGACGAGGCCGCCGGGGTAGCGCGTGAGGTAATCCTGAAACCAGAGGAGCGCTTCGAGATCGAGATGGTTCGTCGGCTCGTCGAGGAGAAGGAGGGCGGGCTCGGCGACGAGTAGGCGGGCGAGGTGGGCGCGCATGACCCAACCGCCGGAGAACGTCTTCGCGAGCTTGTCGGCATCGCCTTCCTTAAAGCCTAGGCCGGCGAGGATTTTGCGGGCGCGGGGCTCAAGAGTGTAGTCGATGTCGTAGTCGTCCTCGTCGGGCTCGAGTTTTTTACCGCTCGTGGCGATGTGGAGAATGGTCTCGTCGCCGGCGGGGGCGCTCTCCTGCGGAAGGTAGCCAAAGTCGGCGCCGCGTTCCCATTCGATGGTGCCGGTGTCGGGTTTTTCTTCCCCGAGAATGAGCCCGAAGAGGGTGGACTTGCCGGCGCCATTGGGGCCGATCAGGCCGAGGCGATCAGTGCGCGCGATGAAGAGCGAAACCTCGGAAAACAATTCGCGGGTGCCGTAGGACTTGGAAACGTCGGCGATGGTGAGCATACGAACCGGGTAACGAACCGGATGGAGGCGGCGGCGTCAATCGCGGCCTTGGGTATAGCCTAGCGGGTGAGCGTGAGTGCTATGCAACCGGCGACGGCGAGGACACTGCCGACGAGTGCACGGCGTGAAGGGCGGTCGCCTTCGAGCCAGTAGGCAATAGGAATGGCGAACAGCGGGGTGGTTGCCGCAATAGGGAGCACAATGCCGCTCGGGGTGGTGGCGAGGGCCCATTGGTAGCAGCCTACGCCGAGGACGGGGCCGATCAGCCCATTGGCCATGATCAGGCGGAGGTTCAATGGGGTCGAGGGCGTCGCGGTGGACTTTGTAGCGGACGGTTTCCTCCGTAGGAGATGAAGCGTGAGGAACCAAAGGGAGGCGAAGATGAGTCCCGCGACAATGCGTTGGTAAGCGGCGTTGAGGCCGAAGGTGGCGTTGTGCGTCGCTTCGCCCGCGGCATCGGCGATGAGGCCCCCCTTTCGACTCACTAGCGCGCCGAGGCCTTGGCCGGCTGCGGCCACCAAGCCGAACAAGAATCCGATGGGCTGGATGGCCACCCGGGGCGGACTGGTTTTGCTGGGCATCAAGGCGAGCGCGACGCCAGCAAGGATGAACAATCCCCAGAAAATCTGCGTGGCCGTGAGCCGGGTATCGAGCCAGAGCCATTCACCGCAGGCGGCGATCGGTGCAGCGAGACATTGTGTCATCAGCACGGTGAGCCGGGATCCGAGCAGAGGAAGGGCGGCGTAGACGCCCAGGTCGCCGAGGCCCATACCGATGATGCCACTCAGCAGAAACCAGCCGACGCTGGCGCTGGAGAAGCCGTGGCCGAGCGTATGCGCGAAGGCGCCGAGAAGGAGGGCTGCGACGATGAGTCGGCCGATGTTAGCGCGGGCCGGGCCATGGGCGCGCGCATTCCGCCCGGAAAACGTGGCATTGAGCGCGAAGAAGAAGGCGGCGAGGAACGAGGCGAGCATCGAGGCGGGTCAGGAGAACGCGGATCGGTTGAGGTTCGCGAAGGTTTTTTGTCGCCCACAGACACAGTGCGCCGCAATTTTTTCGTCACACCATTATGAAAGCCAAGAAAGCCAGAGTGAAACCCGAAGCGGTAAACGCCGCGCTCGCCGCGAAAAAAGGGCCGATCTCGAAGTTCATCGCCCATCACTACCGCCATTTCAACGCGGCCGCCCTCGTCGATACGGCGAAGGGTTACGAGGCACACCTCGACGCCGGGGGTAAGATGCTCGTCACCCTCGCGGGTGCGATGTCGACTGCTGAGCTGGGCATCTCGCTCGCCGAGATGATTCGCGAGGACAAGGTTCACGCGATCGTCTGCACGGGCGCGAATCTTGAGGAGGATATTTTTAATCTCGTGGCGCACGACTACTACGAGCGCGTGCCGCATTATCGGCATCTCACGGCCGAGGACGAAGTGGCGCTTGTGGAGCGCCACATGAATCGCGTGACCGACACCTGCATCCCCGAGATGGAGGCCATGCGCCGCATCGAGGCGGTAGTAGCGGACGAGTGGACGAAGGCGGACCAGGCGGGTGAGCGCTACTTTCCTCACGAGTTCATGTATAAAATTCTCCGCGGTGGTAAGCTGAAGAAGAGCTACCAGATCGACCCGAAGAATTCATGGATGCTCGCCGCGTGCGAAAAGAACCTCCCGATCATCGTTCCGGGCTGGGAAGACGCGACGCTCGGCAACATGTATGCGGGCCGGTGCGTGACCGGCGAAATCAAGAACGTCCACACCGTGCGCACGGGCATCGAATATATGACGTGGCTCGCTGAGTGGTATACCAAGACGGCGAAAAAGCTGAAGAACGGCGAAGGCTCGATCGGCTTCTTCCAGATTGGTGGCGGTATCGCCGGCGATTTCCCGATCTGCGTCGTGCCGATGCTACACCAAGATCTCCAGCGAACGGGCGTGCCGCTCTGGGGCTACTTTGCCCAGATCAGCGATTCGACCACGAGCTACGGGAGTTACTCGGGCGCTGTGCCGAACGAAAAGATCACGTGGGGTAAGCTCGCGGGCTCGACCCCGAAGTTCATCGTCGAGAGCGATGCCACCATTGTGGCGCCCTTGATCTTCAACTGGGTGTTGGGCAAGTAAGCGGAGCCTAGTATACTACGTCCCTGGCCAGCAAAATGCCGCACGGTTTGCACCGTGCGGCTTTTTGCGGTTGGGCTATAATCGCAGAAATCAACCGCGCGAGGGGCTCACGCTCTCGTCCGGTCTTACCACTTGGTTGATCGGAGTGGTGATGGTGTTGTTAGTGGTGCTTTTTTGAGAGGTGTTGCCCGACAGGATAGCGTTGATTTGGGCGGAATTGTTGGAATTTGACTGGCTCAGCGAACCGTTGGCACTGGCAGTATTGAGTGTTTGGGTGACGGTTTGCACGGCAGTCGGAGCCGCCGCCGCGACCGATTGGCTGGATGCGGTTGAGTAAGCACTGGACATCGCAGCTACGGCGGCCTGTGGGTTTACTTGGTAAACAGCCGGAGTTGTCATCACTTGGGCAACGCTGGTAGCGACCTGGGCCGAGGCTTGGGGAGCGGCCTGCTGGACGTTCGGGTTTGCTACGACTGCAGCCGCCGACGTGGCGACTTGCGCCGCGACCTGCGGCGCAGCGGATGTGACCGCAGGGCTTTGCACCGCAGACATGGCTGCCGCAGAAAGCTGGGCGGCACCGGCTGGATTTGTCGCTGCTGTGCGGGTGGCGACAGTTACGGCAGCCTGTGCAGTTGCCGCAATGAGCGTCGGATTGTTAGTCGATGACGCTACCTGCAACACGGCATTGGCGAGACTGGCGATGGTCCCCGGTGCGATCTGCGAAATGGCGGGCGCGGTAAAAATACGGGCAGCAGTAGTCAAGACTGAGACTGTTTGCCCGGGTGCGCCCGATTGGACGGCGGTGCTGCGCACCGCCTCGACGGCGGCGCCAGCAGCTTGGAATGCGGCTTGAGGATTAGTCGAGAGTAGTTGTTCCGCGGCAGCGAC
Organism: Opitutia bacterium; assembly: GCA_947453695.1. Lineage (GTDB taxonomy): Bacteria > Verrucomicrobiota > Verrucomicrobiia > Opitutales > Opitutaceae > GAS368. Next base: position 5,896 of record CANGHW010000045.1, on the reverse strand, counting down.
GACCTGAGCGGCGAGTGACGCAGCTTGGACGGCATTGCCGCCAGAAAGTGTGTTAATGGCCTGCGTGACTGCGTTGCTATTGCCCGACTGCACTGCCGCGCGTAATGCCGGAGGGAGTGTATTGACGGTGTTGCTGGAGGGCTGGGCAGCGAGCGGGCCGGCTAACAGGAGGCCTGCGACAACGACGGGAAGGAATCGCTTCGAGTGCATATGAGTGGCGTTTGTGTCTGAATGGAGGGGAAAGAAAAGGATTTTCCGAGAACTGCGGCGTGACGGGTGCGGTGGGCGAGCTTTCCTTTTGGGATGATTTGGTCCCCTTTGGTAGCCTTATGTCCAACGCGCTAGCATCGGAAAAATCGCCCTACCTGCTCCAACATGCAGACAATCCGGTGCAGTGGTTACCGTGGGGCGAGGCGGCTTTTGCGCGGGCGCGGGTGGAGCAGAAGCCGATTTTTTTGAGTATCGGCTATTCGACATGCCATTGGTGCCATGTGATGGCCCACGAGTCGTTCGAAAGTGTAGCGGTGGCGGCGATTCTCAATGAGCATTTCGTGCCGGTAAAAGTGGACCGCGAAGAACGGCCGGACGTGGACAAGGTCTACATGGCCTATGTGCAGGCGCTGACAGGGCACGGTGGATGGCCGTTGAGTGCGTGGCTAACGCCCGAGCTCAAGCCATTTTTCGGTGGCACATACTTTCCACCGGAGGACCGGCATGGCCGGCCAGGATTTCTGGCGATCTTGAAGGCGATCGCAGCGGGCTGGGCCAATGAGCGGGAGAAACTAGTGGCCGAGAGCGAGCGCGTGCTGGGGACGTTACGGGAATATCATGCAGGCAAGAATGATGGAGAGACGCGAGCGCGCGAAGCAGGCGAACTGGACGTGCCGTTGCATGAGCAGGGTGGGGCGGCGTTTGAAAAAGGATTCCAATATTTTTATGAAAACTTCGACGCGCAGAATGGTGGGTTTGGAGGAGTGCCGAAGTTTCCGCGGGCTTCGAATTTGAATTTCCTGCTGCGGGTAGCGGCGATCCAGGGCGTTAAGAGCGAACTCGGAGCGGAGGTGGTGCGGATGGCGTCGGCGACATTGCAAGCGATGGCACGCGGGGGAATTCACGATCATATCGGCGGAGGGTATCATCGCTACTCCGTGGACGAGGCTTGGTTTGTGCCGCACTTCGAAAAGATGCTCTATGATCAGGCGCAGATCGCGATCAACTGCATCGAGGCGCGGCAGGCGACGGGAGACGAGCGTTTCGCCTGGATGGCACGGGACATCTTTGACTACGTGGCGCGCGATCTGACAGCGCCAGAAGGGGGGTTCTTTACTGCTGAGGATGCAGACTCGGCTGCAGGACAGGGCGGACACGGTCACGCGGAAGGTGCGTTCTATGTGTGGACTGCGGAGGAGTTGCGCGCGGCACTGGGCGACGATGCGACCTTATTTATGGCTCATTTCGGAGTGGCGGAAAACGGAAATGTCGCAACACAGCTCGATCCTCACGGTGAGTTTCACGGAAAGAATATTCTGACGCAGCGGCGTTCGCTGTTTGAGACTGCGCGGGCGTTTGGATTGATGCCGGAAGTAGCAAATGACCGTGTTTTGCGGGCCATCGAACGCTTGCGTGCGCTTCGAGCGTCGCGGTCGCGACCGTTGCTCGACGACAAGATCGTGACGGCCAACAATGGCCTGATGATTTCGGCCCTGGCCCGTGGAGCACAAGTGCTCGATGAGCCGGACTATTTGGCTCGAGCTGTCGCTGCGGCCACGTTTGTGGATCGCGAGTTATTCGATCCAACGCGCGGAGTATTTTGGCGCTGTTGGCGGGCTGGGCGTGGAGCCATTGAAGGGTTTGCGGAGGATTACGCCTATTTCATTCAGGGGCTGCTGGACTTGTATGAAGCGTCGTTTGATCGACGCTGGCTCGAGCGGGCTGTGTCACTACAGGGTAAAATGGACGAATTGTTCTGGGACCCAGAGCGCGGGGGATATTTCAATTCGGCGGCAGGAGATACGAGTATCGTGCTTCGCCTGCGCGAAGACTACGATGGGGCAGAACCAGCGCCGAGCTCGGTTGCGGCGATGAATCTGCTGCGGTTGGCTGTGATCGTGGGGGATACCTACGGCCATCGTGCTCGTGGGATTAGGTGCGTCGAAGCTTTTCGCGCCCAGTGGAGCGCGACACCTCATGGGATGCCGCAAATGTTGTGTGCATTGGAGTTGGCGCTGGAGCCGCCACGACATGTCGTCCTCGTCGGCGACGCGAAGCGGGAGGATTTTCGTGCGATGGTGACGGTGTTGCATGAGCGACTGGGACCCAAGAGGACCGTGGTCGCGATCACGTCCGAAGATGATCGAGGGTGGTGGGCGTCGCGCGCACCTTGGCTCGCGGAAATGCGCTCGTGGGGCGGCCGGGCGACCGCATTTATCTGTGAAGAATACACCTGCCGAGCGCCCGTGACAGAACCGGCAGGACTGCGGGCAATCTTAGGCGGGGTATAGAAATTTACCTGTTGCTCCCCGTGTTTGCCTGAAATCACCTAGACGGACCCACCCGTGAAGATTCTCGCTGTTGAAGACGATGCTGTGTCCCGTGCCGTGCTACGCAAGGCGCTCCATCGGCTGGATCATGATGTAATCGAGGCAGCGGATGGGGAGGAGGCTTGGCGGATGTTGCAGGAAGGGTCGGTTCGGGTAGTGGTGAGCGACTGGATGATGCCCCGGACGGATGGGCTGGATTTGTGCCGTCGCATACGAGCGCTGCCCGGCAAGGACTACATCTATTTCATTCTGCTCACGAGTCGTGACGCGACGGAGGAGAATCAGCGTGCCGCAGCAGATGCAGGAGTGGACGATTTTCTCACCAAGCCACTCGACCTCGCGGAGCTGTGGACGCGGCTTCGCGTAGCTGAACGAATCCTTCATTACACGACCCAAGTCCGCCAATTGGAGGAGCTCTTGCCGATCTGTTCCTACTGCAAAAAAATTCGCGACGACCAAAATTACTGGCAACAGATGGAGGGCTATATCAACGAGCGGACTGGCAGCGAATTTAGCCACTCCGTGTGCCCCGATTGCTACTCAGCGGTCCTGATGCCGGAGATTGAGAAGCTCAAAGCCGACGCCGCGGCCCACGCGGCGGCTAGATCCACTCCGAAAATTGAACGACTACCCTGAAGAGATTCGCCGACTGGAAGAAAAGATCGCCTACCTCGAACGTCACGTGACCGAGCAGGATAAGGCAATGTTGGAAATGGCGGACGACATCACGAGGCTGGTGCGTGAAATGAAGGCGCTCCGCGAGCGTGACGAAAACGGATCTTCCGGCACGACCGCTGATGGCGGTGCTTTGCCGGACGAGCGGCCGCCTCACTATTGAGGAGGTGGCTAATAGTTTGGCCGGCCCTGTTGCATAAATGGCACCCCGACGCGTGAACCGTGCCGGGTCACGCAACCGGCACGGTGGCCGGCGTGGGCCAGCGGTTGAGCAGATGGGCGCGGAGCAGCGCCGCGTGTGCCTGAGCGGATTGCTGGCGGGAGCGAAGGCGTTGGCCGAAGGCGGCCTTGAGCCGGTGCATGGCGGACTCGGCGAGGGAGCGGCGATGATAACCGACGGCGACCTTCCAATCCGGGCGGCCGAGGAACCGAGCCTCCTCGATGGAGCGGTTCCGCTCGCGCCATTCATCTCTTGGGTGGAGGACGGCGCGTTTGCCCGGAGGAGAGACCAACTGGGCCCGATGGCGTTTGGCCGCGGCGTAGCACATGCGCCGGTCGTACGCGCCGTCGCCGATTACAACGGTGCCGGGTGGCGGCTGGGCGACGTCCAGCACCTGACCAAGCACCTGACAATCGTGCTGCTGGCAGGAGGTGACAACGCCGGCGACCACCTGCGAGGTCGTAGGATCGACGCCGAGATGGATTTTGCGGTACGTCCGGCGCTGGAGGCCATGGACGGTGGTCAGCCAAGTGCCGGGTCCGCGGATCTGGAGTCCGGTGGAGTCAACGACCATGCAACCGCCGGCCTTCGGCCAGGCGGGCAACGCGAGTCCCGTCCGCCGGCGGCAAAGGGTCGAGGGATCCGGGACGGGCAGCGAACGCAATCCCACAAGGTCGAGCACCGAGCGCAGCAAGCCCACGGTTTGACGCAGGGGCAACCGGTACACCTGCTGGAGCACGAGGCCCAACAGGATCACGGCATCCGGATACACTGGCGGCCGCCCGCGGCCGCCAATCCCTACCGGATGTCCCCACTTCCGCTCAAGATCGTCACCGAGATAAACCGTGAGACTGCCACGCTGGCGGAGCGCGAGATTATAGGCCTTCCAGTGTGGAGCGTACTTGACGTTGTGCGGTCCTGTGCACGTGTTCATCTGAACACTTGCATCGCACCGGTTCCAAGGTCAATGATCCGCCAGACGCGACGGCGTTGCCGCCGCAGACGGTGCGGCGGCGGGTGAAGGCGTCGGCCTCCGTGCTGGTGATGCAGGAAGCCGCGGCGCAGGTGCGCAACGATGCCAACGCGCCGCTGCTCGCGGCGCACTACGCCAGAAGCAAACTTCCCTCGAAGATCGAGCTCAAGAAGACGCTGAAGCACGCGCCTGCCGCGCTGGCCCTCGGGCGGGCGAAGCAGGTGCAGTACGCCATCGACGACGCCTGTGCGATGGTGGCGTCGTTCCGGAGCAACTTCTTCGACTGGGCGAAGGATCACGCCTCGCGGCCCGGTCAGCCGAAGCCGCCGCGGTTTTGTCGCCGGGGGCAGCGGGCTCGCCTGCGCTTCGACTATCAGGATTTTACGGTTGTCCACGATCGCCTCTACCTGCCGGAGTCGCTCGGACTGGGCGTGATTGCGCTCGTGGATCGGCAAGGCGAACCGCTGCTCCAGCCCGGTGACAGGCTGGTGGAGGTGCGCATCGAGCCCGGCCGCTCTCGCCAGTGGGTGCACGCGGACTTTGTGATCCGCCGCCAGCCTGCGCGTCTGCTGCCGCGCCTACTGCTCCGCGGCAATCTCTTCGTCGACCTCGGCGTCTCGCGTCTGGTCACCTGCCTCGACGACGAAAACCTCCTCGCGTTCTTCTTCTCTGGCGGGGTGGCGAAGGCCCTCCTGCAGCGCGGCGCCAAGTGGCACGCGCAGTTGCGCAGCGAATCCAAACTCGGGATCCGCCACGGCAAACGCCGGGCCGGGCAGTTGGCGGCACGCAGCGCCCGGCAGATGGAGGATTTGATGAAGAAGGTGGCGCTCCTCGTCGTGACGTATGCACAGACGAACCGCCTCGCTCGGGTGGTGGTGGGCCGCAACGTGGACTGGACGCAAAACGTGAACCTGGGGGCGCAGCAGAACCAGACCTTCACCTTCATCCCCCATGCGAAGTTAATCGCGGCGCTGCGCACAAAGTGCGCCCGCTGCGGGATTGAATTTATCGAGACGGAGGAGTCCTACACGTCCAAGACGGACCACCTCGCCGGGGAGGCGATGGGCCCGAAACCGGAGGGATACCGCTGGCTGGGATCACGCACCTCACGCGGGTGCTTTCGTTCCAGCATGGGGTTCACCCTGCAGGCAGACGTGAACGGCTGCATCGGCCTCGGTCGAAAAGTAGGAGGCGAGGAGTGGCTGGCGGATTTTCGCCAGAAACTCGGAGCCTCTCCGGGCACAAGGCTCGTGCCCCGGAACGTTCAGGTGAATGGAGCCGCTGCGGTCGGTCATCGCGGCGCTGGGATCAGGCATCACCGCCTGCTCTCCCCCAGAACCTGGATCAGTACGCAAGTTGCGCTGGTTAAGGCCGGGCTTGCCCCGGTCCTCCCGCGTGTCGCTGTCGCGACCCATCACCATCAGGCGTTCCCCGTTGCGGCTTAACCGCCTCGGATATCACCCTGGATTATGCAACAAAGCCGTTTGG
>CANGHW010000044.1 GCA_947453695.1 Opitutia bacterium | reverse complement strand
GGCGTTCTCAGCGGCACCCTCAGCTTCGGCGGCGCGGCCGCGACGGCCACGAACGCCGGCACCCACGCCATCACCCCGAGCGGCCTCAGCAGCGGCAACTACGCGATCACCTTCACCGACGGCACTCTCACCATCGCGAAGAAGGCGCTGACGATCACCGCGAGTAACGACACTAAGATCTACGGCGGGACCAAGACCTACGGAGCGGGTTCGACGGCCTTCACCAGCACGGGCCTGGTTGGCGCCGAGACGATCGGCACCGTGACGATCACGGCGGGCGGCGGCACCACCAGCGGAGCCACGGTCGGCAACTATACCCTCACGCCCAGTGCTGCGACTGGCGGCACCTTTACGGCGGCCAACTATAACCTCACCTACACGGACGGCCAACTGTCCGTCACGGCCTTCGGTCTGACCGGCACCTTCACCGCTTCCGACAAGACCTATGACGGCACCACGGGAGCAACCGTCACCGCGCGCAATCTGACCGGCGTGGTCGGAGCCGACGTCGTGACGCTCAGCGGCGGCACGGCAACCTTTGACACGAAGAACGTCGGCGCAGGCAAGACGGTCACGCTGACCGGGGCCTCGCTCACCGGTGCGAATGCCAGCAACTACACCCTCACCGCGGTCAACACGACGACCGCCGCGATCACGGCCAAGGCCCTCACGATCACCGGCCTCACCGCGCAGGATAAAATTTACTCGGGCACCGTGCCTGCGACCCTCACCGGCACCGCCGCCCTTGCGGGCGTCGTCGGCGCGGAGACGGTATCGTTGACGGGCACGGCGAGCGGTGCGTTTGCCACAGCCGGCGTCGGCGCCGGTAAGAACGTCAGCGTCTCCGGCCTCAGCCTCACCGGCGGCGATGCCGGCAACTACACGCTCACCCCTCTGGTGCTTACCGCGGCCGTCACGACGGCACCGCTGACGGTGACCGCCGACAACAAAACGAAAACCTACGACGGGGCGGTCTACTCGGGTGGCTACACGGTGAGCTACACCGGCTTCGTGAACAGCGAGACCGCCGGCGTTCTCAGCGGCACCCTCAGCTTCGGCGGCGCGGCCGCGACGGCCACGAACGCCGGCACCCACGCCATCACCCCGAGCGGCCTCAGCAGCGGCAACTACGCGATCACCTTCGCCGACGGCACTCTGACGATCACGAAGAGGGGCGCATCGGTAACACCCACCGCCGCAACAAAGACATATGGAACAAATGATCCAACGCTCACCGGAACAAAGACTGGATTTGTGGCGGGCGACAATGTCACCGCCATCTACTCGCGCGCGGCAGGTGAATCGGTCGGATCCTACCCGGTCACTGCCATCCTTGCCCCCGCCTCAGTGCTGGCGAACTACGACATCATTTACGGCACGGCCCAACTCACGATCGGCCAAGCAAGTCCGACGATCACGTGGGCGCAACCGGCCTCCATCGTCTATGGCACACCGCTCACCGCTGCTCAGCTCAATGCGGTCGGGTCCGTGCCTGGCACGATGACCTATAAGCCGGTAGGCGGCACAGTGCTGGAACCCGGCACCCATACGCTCTCGGTTAGCTTCATGCCCACCGATGTCACCAACTACACCGGCCCCATCACCGCGACGGTGCCCCTTGTGGTAGAAATGCCCGCTGCACCCGCGGCGACCGACGATACTGTGCGTGCCGTCGAAAGCTCAGGCGTCGCCAACGGCACCGCTGGTCTAAACCCTCAGGGGAACGTCCTCGCGAACGATACGGGGACTGCGATCATCGTTAGACTCATGGGGGGCATCGCTGTGAACAGCAGTCCCGTCTCCCTCAACGGGAAATACGGCACGCTTACCGCCGCGGTGGACGGCACCTTTTCCTACGTGGTCAACAACGCGCTGCCTGCTGTCGAAGCCCTCAATGTCGGGCAGTCACTGACCGACTCGTTTGATTACACTCTGGGCGACAGGTTCAACCGAACAGCCGGAGCGCGTCTTTCAATCATAATTGCCGGGGCAAACGATGCACCGGTCTCCGCGCCGATCACATTGCCGCCCGCCACCGCCGGTCGGGCATTCGGGCCAATCACCATTTCTCCATTTACGGATGTCGACAATGCCCCCGTCACCTACCGGATCACCGGCCTGCCACCGGGTTTGGTCTTCGATCCGGTTGCGCGCACGTTCTCCGGCACGCCGGGCGCCGCCGGCAGTTTCACGCTGACACTGACCGGGACTGACGGAGAATTCACCGCCTCCACCACGTTTACCCTACAAGTGACGGCCCCACCGGTAAACACCGTGCCCACCGGCCCGCTTGCATTCACCGGCGATCCTGCACGGGTGACAGGGCCGGACGGCAGTGTGTTTGCTGTCGCCGACGCCGACAGCCCCGAGCTTACCGTCACGCTAAGCACTGGGGTAGGGTTGCTCACGCTGCCGAACCGCACGGGCCTCACGCTCCTAGCCGGCTCCGGCTTAAACGAAACCAGCCTCACGTTCCGAGGTTTGGTGCCCACTCTTAATACCGCCTTGGCCCAGCTCATCTACCAAGCCCCTACCGGATTCTTCGGTCAGGATACCATCACGATCACCACGACTGACGAACGCGGAAACACGGATATCGATCGGATCGATCCTCCGTTCACCGTCGTCTTGGCCACCTTGGGCGGCACGGATGTCAGTGCGCCAATTGCTTCCATCAGTTCGGGCGGCAAACAATTGGTGAGCGGTAGCGTTGTGCAGTTTGATCCCACCGTGGTCAAAGGCGTGACCGTTTCCGGGACGGGCGCCGCCGGGCAACTGGTGGTAGGTTCGCCCACGCGCCAAGACGGCTCGGTGCAGCAGACTACGGTCTCGGTGGAACTGACCTATGCCGACGGATCCAAGGACGTCGTGCCGGTCCAGGTCACCATCTATAACCCGAAGCTGAATCTGGTCACCCAGCTAGCGCTGAATCCCCAGACAAGCCTCTACGAACAACGCGTTCAGGTCACCAACTCCACCCCTTACGTGATCGACTCGTTCCGCGTCTTGATCCCGAGCCTCCCCGGCGGTGTCTCACTCTACTCCCGGAGCACCACCACGGCGACCGGGCAACCGGCTATCGAAGATACCCGCCCCCTTCAACCGGCTGAGGTTCGCGTGTTCATCATCGAATACTTTGCGCCCAACGTCGCGCAGTTCCCCGAACCTGCCGTCACCTTGGAAATCAATTCCGTCGGCACCACCGCGAGCCCGCTCGGCACCACGGCTCCCATCGATCGCACCGTGCTGGCGCCGAACGGTCGGCGTTACATCGAATTCGCCACTGCCCTCAACCAAACTTACTGGATCCAATATCGCGACAGCGCGACGGCTTCTTGGGCGACCTCACCCGTCGCAGTCGCCGGCACCGGAACCTCGATCAACTGGCTGGATGATGGCTGGCCCAAGACCAACTCGGTTCCTACCGCGGCGCGCGAATACCGCCTGCTGGTGACGGCGCCGGGCGCCGGCTCCCTCACCCTCGCGGCTCAGCCCCAGCCGGTTCAGGCCACCCCCAACGGCACGGCCACGCTGCAAGTCACGCCCAACGGTGCCGGCCCGTTTACCTACCAGTGGTATCGCGACGGCGCTCCCGTCGCCGGAGCCACGGCCGCCACCTTCTCCGTCGCCAAAGCCACCATGGCCGACGAAGGCGACTACTACGTCCTGGTGAACGACGGAAAATCCATCGTGCAGTCGCAGACCTCCCGGGTTGCGCTGGCGAGCAACAATCCCGGGCGCATCGTCAACCTGTCCGTCCGCGCGCAACTGGAAGCGGCCGGCCCGCCGCTCATCACCGGCTTCGTGATCGATGGCGCCGGATCCCGGCCCGTCTTGGTGCGCAGCGTGGGCGAGACCCTGCGCTCCTTTGGCTTGGCGACCGCAATCGCTAATCCCGCCCTTCAACTCTACCGCGGCAGCACGCTCATAGCGGAAAACGACGATTGGGCCGCCGATGTCACGTCCGGCGAAACGCTCACGGCGACCGGCTTGGTTGGAGCGTTCCCCCTTGCTTCCACCGCCAAAGATGCGGCCTTGGCGCGTCGCCTACTCGCCGAAAACTACTCGATCCAGACGCTTAACCGTAGCAGCGCTCCCGGCGTGGTCTTGGTGGAACTCTACGACGCCCTCGGGCGCTATAGCGGCGACAGCAGGATCGCGAATGTCTCCACCCGCGCCAAGATTCTGCCGGGTGATGGCGCACTGATCGCCGGCCTCACCATCGAAGGCAACACCACGCTGCGCCTGCTTGCGCGGGTAGTGGGGCCCGGCCTTGCGACGTTTGGCGTGAACGATGCGCTGGCGGACCCCACGCTCACCCTCTACGCCGCGGGCTCTTCCACGCCGATTGCCACCAACGACGATTGGGCCGCCGTGCAATCCACCGTCGTCGGCGAGTCATTGTTCCGTCGAGTCGGAGCCTTCGACCTTACGCCCGGCTCCCGCGATGCCGTGATCGTCACCCGCCTCCCTCCAGGCGCCTACACCTTGGTGGCCCAAGGCAAAGGCACCGCCGAGGGCCAAGCGCTAATCGAGATATACCTCATCGACTAACCCGCCGCGGGTTCCACCTCTATCCATGAAAACGACTCTCTCTCAACTCAGTATAACCGCCGCGGTGCTGGCCATCACCACCCTCGCCGGCGAGGCGGCGGAGCCGCCATTTTTCCGCTGGCATCTTGAGGCCGGCCCCAGCCTTTGGCTCAAGAGCCGAGTAACCTACGGAGCCACAACCACTGCCGATCCCGCCCTCTCGCCCAAGACCGACCGCTTCTACGATGATGGTTTCAATCGCGTCGATGCTTCCGGCAATCTCGGCGACGGGCCGGCCGGGCCGCTCGCCAGCCGCACCGGTTATTTCGCCTATACTAGCGATGCCCAGGTCGATCTCAAGGCGGGGACGCTTTCCCTGCATCGCACGCAACTGGCCGCCGGTCCGTATCTTTCTGCGGATGCCAAGCAAAGGCAGCCAGCATGGCACCTTAACGCCTGGGTCTCACTGCAGCGCACCCCTCGGCCCGACCGGGATTGGGGACTCGGCGCCGGCGCGGAGTTCTCCACGTTGCGCCAAACATCCTCCGGACCGGTTGCGGCCAATCTCCGCACCCTGACCGACACCTATCTCCTCGGCGGGGTGGTGCCGCAACGGGCCCCCTATTCCGGCCGGTTCTCGCCCTTGCCGGGCGATCAACGAATCGGCGATACCCCCAACCGGACTTTCTCGGCAACGAGTGGGACCTTGAACGGCCGCCAGGAACTGGTCAGTCGCACCACCATTCTTCATCTGGGACCATGGTTTGAGTTTGGCCGCGCCCGCGCCGAGCGCGATCTGCCCGAAAGCGATCACTGGTCGCTGCAAGTGCGGGGCGGGGTCGCCTACTTTGTTTCGCGCGTAACATTCGCCACGAGCGACCAAGTGGTCGCATCCGGGTCTGTGCTAACCGCGACGGGCGGACGCAATCGGTCCGATTTCGGCGCGTTCGCCGGTCTTTCGCTGCGGAGGGCGTTTACGCCCCGCCTCGCCCTTTTGATCGGCGCGGATGCCTTGCGGGGACCGCGAATCACCGTAACCCAGGGCAACCGCTATGCCCGACTCGATCTACATGCCCCGCTGATCGTAATGGTCGGCCTGGAGTTCGGCTTCGACAAGCGCTGAAGCGAGCCAGCGCAACGTTCAGAAAGAGGCGCCGCGTGCTATTCCGCCTTCAGTTGGATATCCGCGATCAGAGCATGCCCTTCGCACTCGAACCGAAATAGATGACGCTGGCAGCCTTTGAACGCTGCGACTTTGAGCGGATCGCCGCGCACGATCGTTGGCAGCGTCAATTTGCACGGCAGCCCGATATCACACAGCGCGTTCTTAAAGCCGCCGACGGTCATATTGGTGACTTCGCCGATCGCATCTTTGAGCACTTCCGGACCATTGAAGGCCACTTCCGCTGGGCTCATCCCCAATATCGCCCCCACGGCGAAGGTCGCGAACTCCTCGCTCATACACAGATACACGATGCCGTTGGCCTTGCCCACAAAGCCTACGTTCCCGATCACCTGGTAAACGGGCGCCGTGAGATCAATCGACTCAGCCGGCACCTTGGCCACGAGCTTCGCCGGCTTTTGCAGCAGCGTGCCACAAACATTGAGCACGGCATTGCTAATGGCGTTTTCGATGAGGGTGTCGGTGATTTGCTGCGCAACTGCCATGATAGGGAGAAAACATCCTAACAACGGCGAGATCGGCCCGCACTTGAGGCGAAATCCCGGCCCCCGGCCCAATTTGAGTAGTTACCCCCTCCCCTCAGCCCCGCTTCCCCCGGATTTCCCCTTTTAAATCGCCCGCGCCTCCTCCCTCATGGCCCCATGTCGCCTAGTGTCCTTGGTCAGCGCTGTATGAGTGAACGTGAGCCCGAGCTCGGTCTCGGGGTCGTCGCGCGCGTCGATTCCGCCGCGAAACGCATCGAGGTCTCCTTCCCCGCGACCAAGGAGACCCGCCTCTACGCCCTCGGCACCGCCGTGCTGAACCGCGTCCAATTCCGCGCCGGTGACACCCTCACCACCCGCGATGGCGCCACGCTCAGCGTCGATGCCGTCGAAGAGGCCGCCGGTCTCATCACCTACGTCTGCGCCGGTAAACGCGTGCGCGAGGACGCCATTTCCGATGTCACGAGCGTCAGTCTCCCGCCCGAGCGTCTCCTCGCCGGTCAGGTCGACGCCGGCGAGGTCTTCGATCTTCGCTACCGCGCGCTGCAAACTCGCGCCCGCGTCCGCTCCTCCGATGTCCGCGGCTTTCTCGGTGGCCGCATCGATCTCATCCCGCACCAATTCTACATTCTGCAGGAAGTTGCGTCACGTCAGATCCCGCGCGTGCTCCTCGCCGACGAGGTCGGCCTCGGCAAGACCATCGAGGCCTGCCTCATCCTCCAGCGTCTCCTCGCCGTCGGGCAGGTGAAACGCGTCCTCATTCTCATCCCCGAATCGCTCACGCATCAGTGGTTCGTCGAGCTCCTCCGCCGCTTCAATCTCTGGTTCAGCATCTACGACGAGAGCCGTTGCGTCGCCGTCGAGCAGAGCGATCCCGGCACCAACCCGTTCCTCGCCTCCCAGCTCGCCCTCGCCAGCGTCACGTTTCTCTCCGCCAGCGAAACGCGCCGTGAGCAGGCCCTCGCCGCCGGCTGGGATATCGTCGTGGTCGACGAAGCCCACCACCTCGCGTGGTCGCCCGAGGCCGCCAGCCCCGACTATGCGCTCGTCGAGCAACTGGCCCGCCGCACGCCCGGCCTCCTGCTCCTCACGGCCACGCCCACCCAGCTCGGTCTCGCCGGTCACTTCGCGCGCCTCCGCCTCCTCGACCCTGCGCGCTACAACAATCTCGACCAGTTCATCAAAGAAGCCGAGAGCTACGGCACGGTCGCCAGCGTCGCCGAAAAAATCACCGGCGCCAAACCGCTGACCGCCAAAGACCGCACCACGCTGAAGAAAATCTTCACGCGCGACCCCGAGCGCCTCGACGCCCACCTCGCCGCTCTCTCCGCCGGCCAGCCCGGTGCCCGCGAAGCCCTCCTCCGTAATCTGCTCGATCAGCACGGCACCGGCCGCGTCGTCTTCCGCAATACCCGCGCCGCGATGACCGGTTTCCCCAAGCGCAAGTTCTGCCCCGCGCCGCTCCCCGCCATCGACAACCTCACCCTCCTCGCCCGGCTCTCGCGCGAGCTCCACGCCGAGGAAACCGGCGAAGACGCCGGCATCCGCTACTCCTTCCGCGAAGACCCCCGCCTCGAGTGGCTCGCGAATTTCCTGAAGGAAAACCGCACTGCCAAGGTCCTCCTCATCTGCAAATCGCAGCGCAAGGTCGCCGCGATCGAATCCGCGCTGCAGGAAAAAATGAGCGCCAAGGTCGCGCTCTTCCACGAGGGCCTCCCGCTCGTCCAACGCGACCGCAACGCCGCCTGGTTCGCCGAAGCCGACGGCGCGCAGCTCCTCCTCTGCTCCGAGATCGGCAGCGAGGGTCGCAACTTCCAGTTCGCGCACCACCTCGTCCTTCTCGACCTCCCGCTCAACCCCGGCCTCCTCGAGCAGCGTATCGGCCGTCTCGACCGCATCGGCCAGACCCAGACGATCCGCATCCACGTGCCCTACGTGAGCGGCAGCGCCGAGGAGTGCATCGTCGAGTGGTATCACCGCGGCCTCGATGCCTTCGAGACGCCCCTCCACGGCGGCAACGACTATCAGGACAAATTCAAGACGCGCCTCCTCGCCCTCGCGCACGACTACGGCGCCGGCGGCGCCAAAGCCGGCCGCCCGCAGCTCGACGCCTTCATCGACGAAACCGTCGCCTTCCGCCGCGAGCTCTCGCTCAAAATGAAGCAAGGCCGCGACCGCCTGCTCGAGCTCAACTCCTTTAACCGCGACGCCGCCGAGCGCATCCTCGCCCGCGTGCGCGCCGCCGACGCCGACCCGTCGCTCCGCCATTTCCTCGTCGATCTCCTCGATCACTTCGGCGTCCGCATTAAGGACCACGAGGAGGGCGATGTCTTCCTCGATCCGAGCCACGCCTACATCGAAAGTTTCCCGTCGATTCCCGCCGACGGCATGCTCGCCACGTTTACGCGCGCCCGCGCCATCGTCCGCGAGGACATCCGTTTCCTCTCCGCCGATCATTCGCTCGTGCAGGATGCCATCGATCTTCTCATCGATTCAAAGGCCGGCACTACCGCTTTCGGTTTCCTCCGCTCCGACAAACCCAATCTCCTCCTCGAAGTCGTCTTCGTCCTCGAGACCGTCGCCGACTCCCGCTGGCACGTGGACCAATTTCTCGCGCCCTCGCCGGTGCGCGTCGTGGTCGACGTCCGCGGGCAGGATCGCACCGACGACTACAAAGCCGCCGGCCTGGCCGACGATTTCGTCGATGGCACCATCCAGCGTTTCCTTGAGCAGCCGAGCTTCAACGCCCGCCTCTTGAATCGCCTGCTCGAGACCGCCACCAAGGGCGCCGAGGAGCGCAGCCGCACCCTCACCGCCGACGCCACCGCCAAGGCCACCGCCGCGCTCACTGCCGACCTCCAGCGCCTCCGCGATCTACAGAAGCTCAACGACCACATCCGTCCCGAGGAGATTGCCCTGGCCGAGGAACAACTCACCCGCACGACGACCGCCATCGCCGCCGCCCGCCTCCGCCTCGACTCCCTCCGCCTCATCGTCGAAGGCCCCGGCGGCGACGACTAAGGCATCACTCGCCCGCGCCCCTCTCCCTCCCGCCTTGCCCTCGGTCAGGCGCGGCGCAGCATCGACGCACCCATGACGCCCGACGATGCGCCACCGGCCTCGCCGGCTCCCCTCGCCTCCCAGGCCGCTCCGGTCTCGTCCGCTCCACCCGGGCTGCCACCTCTGTCCTCCGGTCCAGCACCGTCTGCCGCTGATGAGGCATTGCTCGCCGCCGTCGTATCCCGCGGTGAAGGCGTGGCTCAAAACTCAAATCACGGCGTCCTGCTCATCACCGCCGTCCTCTTCATCGCGGCCGGCGGACTCCAAGGCGGCTGGGAGTCCGTGCTATTCACCCTCATCGCCGTCGCGCTCCACGAGCTCGGCCACGTCCTCGCGATGCGTTTCTTCGGCTACAAAAACGTGCGCATGCTCTTCATCCCGTTTTTCGGCGGTCTCGCCACCGGACAACCCCGCGAACTCGACGCCGGCAAAAATGCTCTGGTTGCACTCGCCGGCCCGCTCTTTGGGCTGCTCACGGCAGGCGCCGCCGCGGCGCTGGCCTACGCTCTGGGCTCGTCTCCGTGGCTCGTGAAATTCGCCTGGGTATCCGTCATCCTCAACGCGTTCAATCTGATCCCCTTCATCCCTCTCGATGGCGGTCAGGTCGCCAACGAAACGCTCTTCTCCCGCTACCCTGCGCTGGAGCTCACCTTCCGCCTCATCGCCATCTGCGGCCTCGGTGCGCTCGCCTGGATAGAGGAGATGTGGATGCTCAGTGTTGTCGTTGTTTTGATGGTGATCGGGACGCCCACTAGCTTCCGCCGGTCCCGTCTAGTGCGCGACGCCCGGCGCGATCCGACGTGGCTGACGCGCCCGCTGGACCACGCCGCCGTTGCCCAACTACGCGATCTCGTCACGCAACAATTCAAGAACGTTGCTCCCGAAAAATACGCGCGCGCACTACCCGATCATATCCACGGGCTTTGGCTCTCGATTCGTAAACAATTTCCCGGCCCCGGAAAGACCGTGCTACTCCTTGCCGCCTACGCCTTCACGAGCCTGATCGTGGCGCCGGCTATCGCGTTCTTCTTGGTGCGTTTCCTGGAGCGGCCGGAGTTCTAAACGAGCCCAAAGCGCGGTCCCTTTTTTCGCATTAATTTCGGCGCTGCGCCCCGCTCCTCTGCGCTAACCTACGCGGCACCATGGCCGGCCACCCCTTCTCTCCTGCCCGCCACCCCCACGTAAGCTCCCGTCATCTTCCCTATTCACGAATGTGAATACCCCGCCCATGGATCGCTCGCGGGCCTCGATGGCTCACTCCGGACCTTTTTGCGCCGATACAGACGTGGCGCGGATGCCGAAGCTCCTTCGGCGTTCGATTCCGCCCACCCGCATCGCGGCATGAGACTCCAAACCAAAATCCTCCTCTCCATCCTCGGCACGATCGTCGTCATCGTCGCCGTTACCCAGGTGTTCCAGCAGGTGCGCAGCCGCGCGTTCATGCGCGACCTCGCCGCCCAGAGTCTGCGGAACGAGGAGAAACTCCAGTGGGACTTCGCCACCCGCGTCCTCCAAACCACCGAGTCCGCCATCCTCAGCGAGATGGCCATCGGCGAGATGGACAGCGTGAAGAAGCTCATCACCAGTCAGCAAAACATCTCCGGCGTGCTTGAGCTCTCGCTGCACAACTATCGCGGCAAGGTCACCATTTCCTCCGATCCCCAGCGACTCAAAGCGATGCTGCCTGCCGAGCTGCAGGAGAAGCTCCTCACCGATCCCACCACCCAAACCCGCCTCACCCCGTCGGCGTTTGAGATCTACCGACCCATCCCCGTCACCGTCGCATGCCTGGAATGCCACACCGAACTGAAAAAGTCCCCGATCTCCGGTGTGCTCACCTACCGCTACAGCACTGCCGACTACACCGCAGCCGGCCAACGCTGGAATTCGTTCGTCGACGACCTCGGTCGCTCGTTGCTCACGCAAGCCCTCGTCAGCTCCCTGCTGTTGCTCGGCGTCGTCGCGCTGGTCGTCACGCTGGTGGTGCGGGCCCAGGTCGCCCGCCCGCTCGATCGCATCACGTCGGCCATCGATGCCGGCGCCAGCGATCTCGAGCTGGCCGCCAGGCAAGTCTCCACTTCCAGCGAGACCCTTGCCGACGGCGCCAGCCGCCAGGCCGCTTCCCTCGAGCAAACCAGCGCCTCGCTCGAGGAGATGTCCTCGATGACGCAGCGCAACTCCGACCTCGCGAAGACGGTCAGCGAGTCGGCTTCCCACGCCAGCCGCGCCGCCGATAGCGGAGCCCAACGCGTCCACGCTCTGAGCGAGGCCATGGCGGGCATCAAATCCGCCAGCGAAGACATCACCCACATCCTCCGCACCATCGACGAGATCGCCTTCCAGACTAACATCCTCGCGCTTAACGCCGCCGTCGAGGCGGCCCGTGCTGGCGAAGCCGGCGCCGGTTTTGCGGTCGTCGCCGACGAAGTGCGCAGCCTCGCGCAGCGCAGTGCCGCCGCTGCCCGCGAGACCGCCGCCAAGATCGAGGACAGCGTTGCCCGGAGCCGACACGGCGCCGAGATCACCGTCGGCGTCAGCCAGAGCTTCGAGGAAATCCAGACGCAGGTCCGCCAGCTCGATCAACTCATCAGCGAGATCGCCCGCGCGTCATCCGAGCAGCAACAGGGCATTGGCCAGATCAACTCCGCGGTGATGGAGATGGACCAGGTGACCCAAGCCAACGCCGCGAGCGCCGAGGAAAGCGCATCGGCCGCCATCCAGCTCAACACCCAATCTGCGGCCCTGCGCGACACCGTGGCGCAGCTCGCCCGCCTCGTGCGGGGCGGCACCACTCCCACAACCACGACCAAGTCGCCGGCCTCGCCCTCGGCTGGCGCCCCGGCGCCCAAGTCCCTCCCGGAAACCCTCGCCACGGCTACGCACTAACTGCACCCGCACAAAAGCGGATTGCATCGCCCCCGCCGCCGGACACACCCCAACGGCGGCCCGCATGACTCTTCCTACCCCGACCCCAGCCCCTGCCTCGTGGCTCGAATTGCCCGATGGCCGCATGTTTTGGCTCAAGACCTCCTGCTCCGTCGGCCGTCTCCCGGAGAACGATCTCTTTCTCGATCTCCCCGCCCTGTCGCGCCGTCACGCCCTCCTCACCGCCGAGGGCGAGGGCTACACGTTGAGCGATCTTCACAGCCGCAACGGCACGTTTCTCAACGGCGCCGCGATCACCCGCCCCGTGCTGCTGCGCGACGGCGATGAAGTGCGCTTCGGCGATGCCGCCGTGCGCTACCGCTGCACGCGTCGGCTCGATCCCGTCGCCCCTGCCGTCGACGTCGCCGCGACTCAGCGCCTCGACCATGTGCGAGAGCGGCTTTGCTGGCTGCTCCTCGTCGATGTCGTGGGCTTCACCACGCTCAACGATCGCCTCGGCAGCGAGGCCGCCGTCCGGCAAATGCAGGCTTGGATCACCGCCATCCGCCCGCTCATCGAGCGGCATCAGGGGCACATCAACGGCTATCTCGGCGACGCCATCTTCGCCTACTGGCTGGCCGACACCACGCCCGCCGCCGCCCTGCTCGACTCGCTGCGCGCCATCGAGGCCTGGCGCCCGGCCAGTCCGCTCGTGTTTCGCGTGGTCGTACACCACGGCAAGGTCCTCTTCACCCATAATGACCGCGGCGAGGAGCTCACTGGCCAGGACGTAAACTTTGTCTTCCGCAGCGAAAAACTCGCGAAGACGTTTGGCGTCTCGAATCTCTTCAGCGAAGCCGCGGTGCAATCGCTCGGACTCACCTCCTCGGCCAGCCCCTGCGGTCAGTCCGCGATCGACGGCATGAGCGGCACCTACGCTTTCTCCACCCTGCCCTCGGGTCAGGTGCCGTAACGGCCGCTCCGTAGTTCCGCGCTCCCGCCGGACCTTGCCACTTTTCGTCCCTCCCCCTCAACTAAAGCCGTGGCCGATACCCCCGACCTCGACTCAACCCGCCCCCTTCCGACGCCGACGACGGCGTTCTCCGCCCGCTTCCGCCTGCTCGCCGAGATCGGGCGAGGCGGCATGGGCATCGTCTGGCGCGCCGAGGACACCAAGCTCCGCCGCGAGGTCGCCCTCAAATTCATCCCCGAGGCCATCGTGCAAAACCGCGAGGCCATGGCCGATCTCACCGCCGAGACTCGGCGCTGCCTGCAGCTCACTCACCCCCACATCGTCCGGGTCTACGATCTCATCGAGGAGGGCGAACGTGCCGCGATCAGCATGGAACTGGTGCCCGGCGGATCGCTCGCCGCCCGTAAACTCGCCCAGCCCGACCACTGCTTCTCCCCGGCCTCGCTCACCCGTTGGGTCACCCAACTCTGTTCCGCCCTCGACTACGCGCACACCAAGGCCCGCCTCGTCCACCGCGACCTCAAGCCGCTCAATCTCCTCCTCGATGGGGACGATGATCTGAAGGTCGTCGACTTCGGCATCTCGCGCAGCCTGCACGGCAACGCCACCGGCCCCGTCGCCGCCGGACCCGCCGCGTCCGTCTCGCTCGGTTACGCCGGTCCGCAACAAGTCCTCGGCGCACCCGCCGCCGTGACGGACGACATCTACTCCCTCGGCGCCACCCTCTACGAGCTGCTCACCGGCAAGCCCCCGTTCTACGAGGGCGATGTCCTCACTCAGCTTCGCGAGGTGGTCCCTCCCACCCTCGCGGCCCGGCGCGCCGCGCTCGGCATTAAGGGACGCGAGCCCATCCCCGTAGCTTGGGAAGAGACCATCGCCGCCTGTCTCGCCAAGCGCGCCGACGACCGACCACAGTCAGCGGCCGAGGTCGCCACCCGCCTCGGCCTTTCTCTCGGCAGCGAGACGCAGATGGCATTTCCCCGGCGCCCAGCCCGGCGCCGCCCTCGCCAGCTCGTCGGCCTCGCCGCCAGCATTTTGCTCGTCGGCCTCGTGGCGTTATGGATCACCCGGTCAGCCCCTCCTCCACCCACCGCCGTCACTGCCGTTCCGGCGAAGCCCGCGCCCGCGGTGCCCGAGTTTGTGGTGACCGTTTCTCCGCCCGATGTCGGCGCCCGCGTCTGGCTTGCTTCCGCCACCGACCGCCCGGTCGCGGTGGACGGACGAATCGGCCTCGCGGGCCTGCCCGACGGCGACCACGAGCTCACGGTCCAAGCCACGGGCTATAGCGCCGCCAAGCTCCGCGTGCGTGTGACCGGCGGCACCGGCTCCGCCACCGTCACCCTCACACCCGTCTATGCGACGCTACAAGTTTCGGCCCGCCCCGGCACAGTCGTCACCGCGGTCAACGATCGCGGTCAGGCGCAGGTCGTCGGCACCGTGCCCGCGTCCGGCGTTCTGCTCGCCGCGCAAACCCTCGTCGTCGGCACCTACTCCTTCGAGTTCACCCACCCGAGCTGCAAAGACGTAACGCAGTCAGCGACCCAGCTCGTCGCCAGTTCCACCAAGCGCCTCAACCCCAAGCAATCCATGCGCACGGGCGAGTTGCGTGTTTTCTCCGTGCCCGCCGGCGCCGATGTTTTGGTCAACGGCAAGAGACAGGGCACGACGCCGGCCACGCTCTCCGCGCTGCCCTGCGAAAGTGAGCAGACCATCGATGTTCGCCTACCGAAACATCGTAGTTCGAAACACTCCGTCATCCTCAAGCCGGGCGAGACCCGCTCGCTCGACGTGGGCATCCTCGTCGCCGAAGCGGGCACGCTTCAGCTCCGCCTCGCTGATACCATCCGGGGTCTGCCCGACCTGATCGTGAAGCTCGACGACCAAATCGTTCCCCACCCGGAGTCGCCGATCGAGGGACTCGAAGTCAGCTCCCACACCATCGAGGTCACTCACCCCGACTTCGAACCGTGGAAGGGCACCGTCCAGGTCTTCGACGCCCAGCTCACCTCTTCGCCCGTCGTAGATATCAAGCCTAAGTCCGCCCAACTCACCTTCGCGATCACCGGTCCCACCGGCTACACCGTTACGCTCAACGGCAAGACCGTCCCGGTAAAAGACCACCTCCTCACCCTGCCCGCCCGCGAGACCCACTCCGTCGTTCTCAACGCCACCGGCTACCGCACTAGTTCCCACTTCGTCACTCTCCCGCCCAACGGCCGCAAAACCATGGCCATCACCATGGAGAGAATTCCGATCGCCGTGCCCGGTCGGTCGTGGAAGATCCCTGACCTCGGCCTCACCTTGCTCCCTGTCAGTCCCGGCAGTTTTTCGATGGGCACCATCGTCGGGGAACCACCTGTTATCCCCCTCACACCGGTCACCCTTACCAAACCCTACTGGCTCGGCCGCACAGAAGTGACCCAGCACGAGTGGACCACTGTGATGGGCACCCAGCCTGCGCATTTCCGCGGCGACGCACTGCCCGTGGAAAACATCTCCTGGGCCGAAGCCGTCGATTTTTGCCGCCGGCTCACCGAACGCGAACAGGCAGCCGAACGGCTGCCCCCGGGCTACGTCTACGCTCTGCCCACCGAAGCCCAATGGGAACACGCGTGGCGCGCCGGACGGCCCGACGAACCGACCGGCGAGGCCGGCACCGCTTGGCACGCCGCCAACAGCGGCGATTCGACTCATCCAGTCGCCCTGCTCCAACCCAATCCCTGGGGCTTTCACGATATGCAGGGCAACGTCTGGGAATGGTGCGCCGACCGCTACCACGCCAAACTCGGCGGCGAAAGCATCAAGGACCCCAAGGGCCCGGGTGGCGGCACCGCCCGCGTGCGCCGCGGCGGCAGCTACGTCCTCCCCGCCGCTCTCTTCCGCTCGGCGCCGCGCGGCAGCGGCGAGGCCGACTACCGGAATTTCAATCTCGGCTTCCGCCTCGCCCTCGTGCCCAAGCCGTAATCACCCGCAGCCCGGTTTTCGCTACGACTTGATCAACGCCATCGTGCGGTGCATCGCCTCGGAACACGCCGCACAAGCCGGGTCGTTTTCGAGCGCGTTCACTGCTTTGTTAAACGGTTCCGGCCGCGCCGGTCCGTCGTAACCGATGGCCACGAGCGCATTCACAAAGGCCGTCAAATCGATCACCCCCGTCGCCAGCGGCAACTCACGCTCGCCGTCTTTGTGCAGGACTTTCGCCAGACCCGGTGGCGCATCGTTCAGATCGACGCTCACCACGTCGGAATTTTTCAACGCCAACACATCCTGCGCGACGTCGCCCGCCTGCCACCAATGCCAGGAGTCGAGCACGAGGCCGACGTTGGGCCGGCCGATCTCCGCGATCAGCTCCCTCGTCTCTGCCATCGTGTGCACAAAGGGATACCGTCCGCCGAGGAGTGACCGCTGGGTGCCGACATACTCCAAGCCAAAGCGCAATCCGTGCGCCTCCAGCACGCGGGCGATCTCCGCCAGCCGCGTGGTATGCAGACGGAAATTTGCCCGATACGTGAGCTGACCGTGACTCGGCGCGAGCCACGTGCCCACGCGCGTCACTCCCGCCCGCTGCAAGCCTGCCGCCAGCTCCGGGAGCTTACCCATCCCGTCGCGGAAAATCGTTTCGTCTTTGCGGAAATCCACCGTCAGTCCCGCCGCCGCCCAAGTGAGCTGCTTCGCGGCCAAATCCGCCTGCAGCTCCCCGAGCTGCTCGGCCGACATCGCGGCAATCTCTTCGACGCGCGGCTCGACCGCTTCGAAGCGATGCCGGTGCGCCAGGTCGTTCAACGCCCGCTGGCTGTCGGCCGTCACACCGATGCTTCCGGGCACGAGCGCGATCTTCATCTTGCGCGGGGCGGCGTCCGCCGCGGCCAACGCCGGCGCAAGTGCCGCCCAGCCCGCCAACATCGCCGAAGAGTGGACAAATTCACGCCGGTTCATCTGGCCAAGCTGAGTGTAACACTCCCCCAAGGCAATCCGTGTAATCCGCGTCCGCTCACTGCTTGCGGATGCGCCCCACGTAAATCAAGGTGGCGGACTACGCTTCCATGGACCGCTACGGCTCGACCTATTCTGACTCCGATGAACACACGCCCGTCATGTGGCTGCGCGGCCACCCCGTGTATGCCGCGCACTTCATCGTGCTCGTGTTCGTGGCGTCGATGCTGGTCACCACGTTGCTCAATATTTTCCGCATCGGCGTGCTCGCACAATGGCTGCCATTCATGAGTTCACAGGTCTTGCACGGGCAGGTCTGGCGAATCTTCACCTACGGCTTCTACAACGAACCGAGCCTGCAATTCGTCTTCGATATGCTGTTCATCGGCTGGTTCGGCCGCGAGGTTGAGCGGGCCCTCGGCCGTCGCTCGTTCCTCTGGCTTTTCGCCGGCATCTACCTGATCACGCCGCTGCTCTTCACCGCGCTGGGCCCCTGGTTGCCCCTCGCCCGCGCCGGCGAAACCGGCGCCTTTGCCCTCTTCATCGCCTTCGCTGCGTTTTATCCCGAAGCGCTCATGATGTTCAACGTGCTCGCCAAATGGGCCGCCCTGATCCTCGTCGGCATCTTCACGCTCATCGCCCTCAACTACCACGACTGGACCAGCCTGCTCACCCTCTGGTCGACCTGCGGTTTCGCCTTCGCCTTTGTGCGGCATCATCAAGGCCACTTCGAATTGCCGAAGTTCAAACTCTGGCGCCCGAAACCCAAACTCCGCGTCCTCCCTGATCTCCCGGCGAAGTCCACCAAAACCGCCACGCCCGCCCGCGCAACCTCATCCGCCTCGATGGCTGAGGTCGATGCGCTCCTCGACAAGATCGCCTCTTCGGGCTTCGCGAGCCTCACCGCCGCGGAGCGCGCCAAGCTAGACTCCGCGCGCGCCGAGATGCTCAAGCGCGGTTCGGGCCGCGGGTGAAATAAACTACCGCACGGTAACCCGTGCGGCTACGTCTCGCGAGTCGCTCACTCCCCACCGGTAGCCGCACCGGTTACGGTGCGGTCCGCATGCGTCCACAAAAAAGCACCGGACCCTCACGGGCGACCGGTGCTTTCGTAAAAACCAAACGACGTCGGTCGTGTTACTTCTTCTTGTTCGCTGCCGCCTTGGCCTTGGTGGCCTGCTGCGAGGTGATCAGCGCGGCCTTTTTGCCGGCTGCGACGTTGTTCTTGGACTGCTTTTGACCGGCTGTTTTCTGCACGGATTTCGGAGATCTATCGCCCATGGTGGGTATCCTTTCGCTGAGGGTTGTCTCACCGTCGGAATGTTTGTTTCCCCGAAGGCGTCAGTGTTCATCCCTGAACACTGACGCAATGTAAACAACCGTCGCCTTAGAAGCGGCCGTTTACGCCGGCAGTGACGGTCACGAAATTGATCGTCGTGCGGCGCATGCGGTCCTTGTAGCCAACATACCAGATCTGCGGCTCGTTGAGAATATTGGAGGCGTTGAGCGTGAAACCGAGCGTGGGCTTATACTGATAGCCGAGGGTCACGTTGAGCGTCTTCATCGTATAGCGATACTGGCTGAGTGCCGGCGAGAGGATGCTGATGGAGGTGGGATTCTCGCCCGTGACATTGTAGAGCAGGCTCGTGCTGAACTTCCGGTAGCGCCAAGCGAGAGAGACGTTATACACCCACGGGATGAAGTTGGCGATGTCACGGTGGCCGAAGTAAACGGCGGGACGTCCGGCCCCGGGAGAAGCACCGAGGACCGGCGTGCCGCCCACGGTGGTCGCGGCTCCGATACCGTGCTGGCCGGTGTGGCTGTAGTTGAACGACGCCGAAAGCCCCTTCCACAGACCAGGGAGGAAGGCGAACTGCTGGTTGTAAGCGAACTCCCAACCTTGCACGTAAACATCACCCGCGTTCAGCGTCGTGAGTTCCGAGTAGTCGGCATATTCGCCGTTATAGCCGTTGTCCGGACCCGTGCCGACGCGGCCGCGCTCGAGATTGGCGACAATGTAGTCGCTGATCTTCTTGTGAAACCAGCCGAAGGTGAGGCTGCCGACCGGCTCGAAGTAATACTCCAGCGTGGCATCCCAATTTTTGGCGAGCTGCGGGCGGATGCCCGGGTTGTTGAAGGTGATCGTGCGGTTGGTGTCGTTGGGCGTCTCTGTCGGGAGGAGGCTGCCGATCGGAGCACGGCCATAGCCGCTGGACCAGCTCAGGCGGGCCTTCAGATTGGGCGTGATATCGTGGAAGGCGTGCACGCTCGGGAAGGCCTGCTGAAAATCCGCCGTGTTGGTGCGCGGATTGTTGGCATAGTCAAGCGTGGCCGAGCCGAGCGGATCAGCGACTTGCTGCGCACCCGTGCTCAAGATGCGGGAACGCACCCAGCCATTGGCCTCCGTCTTGAACGTCTCGAAGCGAACGCCGGCGAGGAAGCCGGTGCGGCCCAGCCAGCCTTCGCGACCGAGGCGACCCTGCGACATCAGGTAGTAGGCGGGGATGGTCTCGGTGAGGCGATTGGTGCCGATGAACTTCTGGCTGTAGAAGTAATACATGTCCTCCGTCCAGAGCTCAGGTCGGGCGGGCTTGCCATCAACGGTGATGCCCTCGGCCTGCCAAACCGGAATCGCACGGCCGGTCTTGACGCGGTCGTAGCTCACATAGCTCGTGTCGGGCTCAAAGCGGGTGGTGGCATCGTAAGCGTTGGTGACCTTCGGCACCCAGCGGCGACGCTCGCCGGCCCATTGATCCATCTGGAGCGTGCGCCAGGCAAAGCCGGCTTTGACCGCGACGGGCGCGACGAAGGGCAGTTTGTAGCGCGCATCGATGCGGAACTGCTTTTGCATCTGGTCCTGCTCATTGCGCTGCGAGACGAGGCCATCGGTCGCACGCGGGAGGTAGTTGTTCGGGTTGGTAAAATCCGGGCCGCCATTCTGGCGAAAGTCCGGATGAAGCTCATTGCGCGATTGATCGAGGACCCAGCCCGCACCGCCGAAGAACACCGCCCGACCGGGAACCTGCGCCGCCGGATCGAAGAGGCGCATGTTGAGCTGGCCGCCACGGCCCTGGCCGGTGTTGAGCGTAGTGCGCGCGATACTGGCATAGTATTCGAGATTGAAAGCGTTATAGGTGTGCTCGCCGGTGAAATCGACGCGGCCCATGCGCACGTAGTAGTTGAGGGGACCGTCCATCTGCACGTCGATGTTGTTGGTATTCGAGCCGGCGGCGGAGGTGCTGACGATGGGTTTGACGACCGTGATGACGTTGTTGAAAGCGCCGGGCACGATACCCGTAGTGGCGCTCGGGACCGCCGTGTTACTGTTGCCGGAGGCGGCGGCCGTGATGCGGATGCGGCGGCGCATCCGCTCAAAATTATCGTTCTCTGTGACGTTAAGAGAGAACTTCGTGTTGTTGGACCACTTGTAGTCGGTCTTGAACGCGATGCTCTGCTGCTTGCGGTTGTTGGCGTTGTCCCACGTCTGGTAGTTGAAGACCGGCGCGGGTCCGTTCGTGAGACTGGTGCGGTCGAAGATCGTTTCGAAGCCGCCCACGGCGTTCTCCGAATAGAAGAGATTCACCGAGGTGCCGAGGTTGCGCTCGCCGCCGAACACGCTGAAGACTTGCTGGTGCGTCAGATTCAGGACCGGGTGATGGCGGTGCTGCTCGCGAATCGGCGCCTGCTCGAAGAACGACGGCGCCGAACGCACGCTGAAATTGTAGGTCGTGCGACTGTCTTCCTTCATGCTGAAGGTGGAGCGGGTCTTGAAATTAATCGTGCCGCCGAGGGAGTCCGCGCCCTTGTCCGGCGTCTGGCCTTTGATCAGCTCCATGCCTTCAAACATCGCGCCGGTGATCGACTGCAGTTCGAAGCTGCGGTTGGTGCCGAGCGTCGTGAGTGAGCCGCCGTCGACCGTCACGTTGTTCAGCGTCGGGTCCATGCCGCGGATGTTGAAGCGATACGCGAGGCCTTCGTCCGTCGGGCTGCCCGCGACACCGGGGAGGCGCATCACGACTTCGCCCGCGCTCATGTTCGGCAGGTAGCCAAACGCATCCATCGCGATCACGTCCTTCACGTTGTCGGCGTTGCGCTTTTCGGTGATCATCGCCGCATTGCCTTCGCGCTCACCGGTGACCTTGAACGACTCGAGTTTGTAGATCGCCGTCGTCAGTTCGAAATCGCGCACCGCGCGCTGACCACTCGTGACGACCACCGTCTGGCGCGAGGTATCGAGACCGATGTAGTTCACCACGAGCTCATAGGTGCCGGGCGGCACATTGGAGATCACGAAGCGGCCTGCATTGTCGGTCAGCGCACTGACACTCAAGACCGGGACCGTCACCGCGGCGCCCTCGAGGGTATTGCGCGTCGCGGCATTGCTGACCGAGCCGGTGATCGTCCCGCTGGCTTCAGCGGCAGCCAAATTAAAGGGAGCGAGGAGCATCACGCCGAGTAGCGCGAACAACGAAAAGCCCGACCAAGCGAGGCGAGCTGAGACGAACCAACGAGGGAGCAACGAACACTTATTCATGGGTAGGGTAGGAGTTGGAAATGCCGCACGCCTGTGACTTGAAACGCCTCCAGCAAAGCTAGAGGCACCGTGAGACAGGGTAAGGCGTGAAAAGAAACCTAACGGGGTAACTGACTGGTGAGCAGTCTTCCGAGCCGCGCAATGGGACGGCAACCACAAATCCAAAAATTTCCGTGTCCAAATCCTCGCCAACGTTTGCATCCTTCGGGACCCTCAATCGTCTCTCTAGGTTCTCCCTCGCTTCATGGTCAGCCGCCCCACTCCCCTCGCCGTTTTCGCCACGTTGCTCCTCACCACCGCGGGGCTAGGCGGTGCGCCGGCAACACCGCCCTCAGCCACCTCCGATCCTGTCCTCGCCACGTTCCGCCGCGAGATCCAACCGATCCTCGCCAAATACTGCTTCGATTGTCACGGCAACGGCACCGGCAAGGGCAGCGTCACCCTCGACGAATTCACCGACGGTCCCTCCCTCCGCAATCACGACCTTTGGCTCCGCGCCCTAAAGAACGTCCGCTCCGGCATCATGCCGCCGGCCGAGGAACCACCACTCCCCGCCGCCGAGGCCGAGAAGCTCATGCGTTGGATCAAGCGCGATGCCTTCGGCCTCGAAGCCGGCCAGCCCGACCCCGGCCGCGTGATCGTGCGCCGCCTCAATCGCGTCGAATACCGCAACACCGTGCGCGATCTCCTCGGCGTCGACTTCGATACGCAGAAGGAGTTTCCCGCCGACGACACCGGCTACGGCTTCGACAACATCGGCGCCGTCCTCACGGTTTCGCCGATGCTGCTCGAGAAATACCTCGATGCCGCCCAGGCCATCATCGCCGAGGCCGTCCCGATGCAGCCTCGCGTCATGGCCGAGTCCTCCATATCTGGCCGAATATTCACCACCGTCAAAGTCGACACGACGCTACCGCCCTCCACCTCTCCGGACCCCGTCGTCGCCGCGGCCCCCACACCCGCTCCCGCTGCTCCCGTCGTCGCCGGCCGCGGTCAGGGCCGGCCGCGCGCCATGGCCGCGGCGACACCGCCGGCTTCGCGCCGCCCTGCCCCGACGGTCGAAGGTGACGCGATCGCCCTCTCTTACTACACGCCCGCCACCGTCAGCACGACGCACCACATCGCCCTGGCCGGCAAATACCAGCTCACCCTCGAACTCCGCGCCGCCGAGCGCTACGTCGAAGACCAATTCGATCTCAATCGCTGCCGCCTCACCTTCTCCGTCGATGGCGAAACCGTCTTCACGCAGGAGTTCATGCGCGAGAGCGGCCGCAAACTAGAGTTCCCTTTCGAGCGCGAACTCACCGCCGGTGACCACACGCTTACTGTTGAGCTCACCCCGCTCACCACCCTCCCGCAGTGGCGCAACCTCCGGATGCGCGTCAACGGCATCGGCCTGCGCGGTCCCTATGCCAAAGAGCACTGGGTGAAACCCGCCGGCTACGCCAAAACCTTCCCGCAGGATCCACCCGCCGACCTCACCGGTCGCAATCGCTACGCGCGCACGCTTCTCGAAAAATTCGCCTCCCGCGCCTATCGCCGCCCCGTTGAGCCCGCCACTCTTGACCGCCTCGTCGCCATCGCCGAGAGCATTTACACCCAGCCCAAGGCCAACTTCGAGGCCGGCGTCGCGCAAGCCATGATCGCTGTGCTGGCCTCGCCGCGTTTCCTCTTCCGCGAGGAACCCGCTGAGCAGGTCCAGCCTGGCCAAATCTCCGCAGCCCTCGACGAATACGCCCTCGCCTCGCGTCTTTCGTATTTTCTCTGGTCCACCATGCCGGATGAAACGCTGCTCCGTCTCGCCGCGCAGGGCCAACTCCGGGCCAATCTCCCGGCCCAGCTCGACCGCATGATCGCGAGCGACCGCGCCAATGAATTCGTCCGCAACTTCACCGGCCAATGGCTCCGCGGTCGCGACGTTGCGAGCGTGCCGATCACCGCGCTCGATGTCTTTCTCCGCGATCATCCCACGCCCGAGCTCGATGCCGCCCGCATCACGCAGCGCCGGCTCTTCAACAAACCACGCGATGAACGCACCCCCGAGGAGCAGACCGCGATGATCGAGGCGCGCCGCGTGATCGCCGACTTCGAAAAAAAGCCCAAGCCCGACCTCACCGAGGAAATCCGCCGCGCTATGCGCGAGGAAACCGAGCTCACCTTCGCCCACGTCCTGCGCGAGGATCGCAGCCTCCTCGAACTCCTCGAAAGCAACTATACGTTTCTCAACGAGCCCCTCGCCCGCCACTACGGCATCGAGGGCGTGAATGGTCGCAACATGCGCAAGGTCACCCTTGCGCCCGACAGCCCCCGTGGCGGCGTGCTTACGCAAGGCACGGTCCTCGCTGTCACTTCGAATCCCACCCGCACCTCGCCCGTGAAGCGCGGGGTCTTCATCCTCGAGACTATCCTCGGCACCCCGCCCGCGCCGCCCCCGCCCAATATCCCGCCGCTCGAGGACGCCGCCCCGGCCGACAAACTGCGCCAGCTCAACCTCCGCGAAACCCTCGCCCTCCATGCGAAGGACCCGATGTGCGCCTCCTGTCACATGCGCATGGACCCGCTCGGCCTAGCCCTCGAAAACTTCAACGCCATGGGCGTCTGGCGCACCAGCGACGGCGGCCATCCCGTCGACCCCGCCGGCAAGCTCATCACCGGCGAAAAGTTCTCCGATGTGCGCGAGTTGAAGCACGTCCTCGCGACGTCCCGCCGCAGCGATTTCTATTACAGCATCAGCGAGAAACTCCTCACCTACGCCCTCGGTCGCGGCCTCGAATACTACGACACCGCCACGCTCGACCGCCTCGTGTCCGACCTTGAGGCCTCCGGCGGAAAACCCTCCACCCTCTTGCGCGGTATCGTGACCTCGGTTCCCTTTCAGCAACGCCGCTCGCCCGCCACCCCGCGCACCGTCTCCACGCCCGCCCCCGCCGCCCCGTCCCTCGTCTCCACCACGCCCTGACCATGCACACTCCCGCCGGCTCCTCGTTGGAAAAACACCTCGCCGCCATGAACCGCCGCCACTTCCTCAAGGGCCTCGGCGCGTGCATCGCCCTCCCCGCCTTCACCTCGCTCGCGTCGAGCCGCCTCCTCGGCGCTCCGGCCGGTGCTGCCGCCGATCTCCGCCTCGCCACCACCGCCACGGGAGCCCCGCTCCGCACCGCCTTCGTCTTCTTTCCCAACGGCGCGATCCCGGGCCGCTGGTGGCCCGAGGGCACCGGGAGTGATTTCCGCCTCAGCCCCACCCTCGCCTCCCTCGAATCCGTCAAATCGCACGTTCAGGTCCTCGGCGGCCTCGATCACAACAACGCCCGCGGCGGCCCCGATGGCGCTGGCGATCACGCCCGCGGCAACGGCGTCTTCCTTACCGGCGTGCGCATCAACAAGAGCGCCACCGACGTCCGCGCCGGCGTGTCCATCGATCAGGTCATCGCCGGCCAGGTCGGACACCTCACGCGCTTCCCCTCGCTCGAACTCACCTGCGACATCAACCGCCAGTCCGGCGCCTGCGACTCCGGCTACTCCTGCGCCTACCAATACAATATCTCGTGGAAGTCGCCGACCACGCCTCTCACCCCCGAAAACAATCCCCGCCTCGTCTTCGAGCGACTTTTCGGCGCTGGCGCCCACGGTGAACGCGCCGCCAACGCCCAACGCCGCCTCCTCGCGCGCCGCTCCGTCCTCGACTTCGTCTCCGACGACGCTCGCCGTCTTTCGCGCGGTCTCGACACCGGCGACCGCGAAAAACTCGACCAATACCTCACCGGCGTCCGCGACGTGGAGCAGCGCATCCAGCGCGCCGAGCAGTTCGGCCCCAACGCCGACCCCGCCCAGCCCACTCCCACTGGCATTCCGTCGAGCCACGCCGACTACCTCGACCTCATGTATGACATGATGCTCCTGGCCTTCAAAACCGACTCCACCCGCGTCGCCACCTTCATCCTCGGCCACGACGGCGATAACCGCTCCTTCGGTCACATCGGCGTCGCCGAGGGGCACCACGATCTCTCCCACCACCAGAACAACGAGGAACGCATCGAGAAGATCGCGCAGATCGACCGCTTCTACGTCGAGCGCTTCGCGAATTTCCTTCGCAAGCTCGAGGCCACGCCGGACGTCGACGGCAAATCCCTTTTGCACAATTCCCGCATCGTCTACGGCAGCGGCAACGCCGACGGCAACCGCCACTCCCACGACAACCTCCCGCTGATCCTCGCCGGCGGCGGTGGCGGCCTCCTCACTCCCGGCCGCTACGTGCAGCACGGCGGTCGACCGATGAGCAACCTCTTCCTGAACCTCGCCGACCAAGCCGGCGTGAAGCACCTCGACCGCTTCGGCGACTCCACTGGCCGCCTCGCCAACGTCTGAGTCAGGTAGGACGCGTTGTCCCCCACGCGCCGTTTTAGTGTGAGTTGCGAGCCTGCGTCGCAACGGCTCGCTCACTCGTAGCTGCGAGCGCCAGAGAGTGGTTCCGTCTACATGTGGGGCACGCTTTACGCCTGCCCTTCCCCCACACGCATATTTTCACTCTAAGAAACCGCGCGCGTGCGCGTCATCTTCATGTCGGCTCAACCCCACCCCACCATGAAGATCCACGAAGCTCTCGCTGCTGCGGACTCGAAAAAGGCGCGCGTCGAAATCATCCCGCTGATCGACGTCATCTTCTTCCTCCTCGCGACGTTCGTCTTGTTCACGCTCACCTTGAACAAGATCCAATCCCTCGACCTGAACCTGCCCAAGGGCATCTCGTCCGGCGAAGGTTCCGAGACCATGCTCTACCTCCAAGCCACCGAAGCCGGAGCCTATTACTGGAAGATCGGCGATCGCGCGGTGCCCGCGCTCATCACCACCGCTGAACTCCTCCCGCGCCTCGCCGACTTCCGCGCCCGCTCCGAGCTTCCCAAGGTTTTCATTCGCGGTGACAACCGCGCCACTTTCGGCGCGACGATCTACGCCTTCGACTCCGTCCGCCTCGCCGGCATCCCGGACGTCTCCATCGAGACGAAGCCCTCTCCCACGGGTCACTAAAAACACCGCCACGTTTCTCGTTTGTAGGCTCGCGCACCCGCCCGGAATTTTTCGTAATCGGCGCACCACCCCCGTGCGCTCCGCCCCGCGTTTCCCCTCATCCCTCGCCCTCGTCGTCACCCTCTTTGCCGCCGGCTCCGCCGTGGCGGCCGGACAACCCGTGAGTTTCAGTCGCGATGTCCAGCCGCTCCTCGCGGAAAACTGTTATCACTGCCACGGCCCCGACGCTGAAACGCGCAAAGGCGGCCTCCGCCTCGATGTCCGCGACGCCGCCTTCGCCGCCGGCAAATCCGGCCTCGTCGCCATCGTCCCCGGCAAGCCCGACGAGAGC
Organism: Opitutia bacterium; assembly: GCA_947453695.1. Taxonomy (GTDB): domain Bacteria; phylum Verrucomicrobiota; class Verrucomicrobiia; order Opitutales; family Opitutaceae; genus GAS368. Next base: position 8,632 of record CANGHW010000044.1, on the reverse strand, counting down.
GAACTCGTCGCCCGTCTCTTCAGTCACGACCCCGAGGAGGTGATGCCCTCACCCAAGTCCAACCGCACCCTCACCGCCGCACAAAAAGACCTGCTTAAGCGCTGGGTCGCCGAGGGCGCTCCGTGGGCCGAACACTGGGCCTTCACCCCACCGCAGCGCCCCGCCGTCCCGAAAATCGAAAATCCGAAACCGGAAATCCAAAATCCAGTGGACGCCTTCGTGCGCGCCCGCCTCGCCGCCGAGAAAATTTTCCCCTCTCCCGCCGCCTCCCCTCGCGAGCTCATTCGCCGCGTCTCCCTCGACCTCAACGGCGTGCCGCCTACTACCGCCGAGGTCGCGGCCTTCGAGCGCGCCTCCCTCGAAAACCCCTCGTCTGCCTACGAAAATCTCGTCGACCGCCTCCTCGCCTCCCCGCGCTACGGCGAGCGCTGGGCCTGGGACTGGCTCGATCTCGCGCGCTACGCCGACACCAACGGCTTCCAAGGCGACCCCGAGCGCACCATGTGGCCGTGGCGCGATTGGGTCGTAAACGCCCTCAACGCGAACATGCCGTTCGATCAGTTCACCATCGAACAACTCGCCGGCGACCTGCTTTACCCGGAGTCCAAATCCAAGACCCTCGATCCCGCGCGTCGAAACGCGCTCATCGCGAGCGGTTTTCACCGCAACAACATGTTCAACGGCGAGGGCGGACGTATCGCCGAGGAGACGCGCGTCGAAAACGTCTTCGACCGCGTCGAGACCACCGCGACCGTTTGGCTCGGCGCTACGTTTACCTGCGCCCGTTGCCACGACCATAAATTCGATCCGTTCCGCCAGACCGACTACTACGCCCTCTTCGACATCTTCAACCAGCTCTCCGAGACGGGTTCCGGCGGTGGCGGCGGCAAAGTCGCCCCGATCCTCGATCTCACCTCCGACGCCGAACGAGAGGCCGTCAAGCAGACCCAAGCCGCCATCGATTCCTTCGCCAAGGAGGTAGAGACGTTCGAACTGAAAAAATTTCCCCGCCCCGAAGGTAAACCCGTCATCGACTCACCCGACGCTCTCAAGCTCCCCGGCAATCTTCCTGCCACCCACGCCAAAGTCGCGCCCGCCCGCCGCGGCATCGACGGCCTCCTCGAGGCGCTCCCGCACTTCCGCGACACCGATCCCGACCCTGCCTACGTCGCCCTGCTCCAACGCCACATCGACCTCGTCCGCGCCCGCGACGCCGCGCGCAGCCTCATCACCAATGTGATGATCATGGACCAGCTCCCGAAGCCGCGTGACACCTTCGTCCTCAACAAGGGCAACTACGAGAGCAAGACCGACACCCAGGTCTTCGGCCACCTCCCCGCTGTCTTCGCCACCTCTGCCGCAGCGAGCACCCGCCAGCCGACCGCCGCGCCCGCGCGCCTCAACCGCCTCGACCTCGCGCGCTGGCTCGTCTCGCCTGCCAATCCCCTTGGCGCACGCGTCACCGTCAACCGCGCTTGGCAGGCCTTCTTCGGCATCGGCCTCGTGAAGACGTCTGAGGATTTCGGCGTGCAGGGCGAGCGCCCCTCCCATCCTGAGTTACTCGACTGGCTCGCCACCGAATTCGTCGCCCGCGGCTGGGACATGAAGGCCCTGCACCGCCTGATCGTCACCAGCGCCACCTACCGCCAGTCCTCGCGCACCACCGCCGCTCTCCACGAACGCGACCCCGAGAATCGCCTCCTCGCGCGTGGCCCCCGCTATCGCCTGCCGTCGTGGATGATCCGCGACCAAGCCCTCACCGCTGCCGGCCTTCTCACTGAGCAGCGCGGCGGTCCCTCAGTGAAACCTTACCAGCCGCCCGGCATCTGGGAGGAGGCCACCTTCGGCAAGAAGACCTACCAACAGGACCACGGCGACGCGCTCTACCGTCGCAGCCTCTACGTCTTTTGGCGCCGCATCGTCGGCCCCACGACGTTCTTCGACGCCGGCGCCCGCCAAGTCTGCACCGTCAAGGTCGCCCGCACCAACACTCCCCTCCACGCCCTCGTCACCCTCAACGATGCCGCCTATGTCGAGGCCGCCCGCGTCCTCGCCCAACGTGTCCTCGCCGCCTCTCCTCAGGACTCCGCCCGCCTCGATCAAGCCTTCCGCTTGGTCACCACGCGTTCGCCCTCCGCAGCAGAAACCAAGATACTCCTCGCGCGCCTCGCCACATTGCGGAAACAGTTCGCCGCCGATGTCCCCGCCGCCCGCGACCTCGCCAGCATTGGTGAATACGCCCGCCCCGCCGGCCTCGATCTGGTCGACCACGCCGCCTGGACGAGCCTCTGCCTGCTCGTCCTGAATCTCGACGAAACCCTTTCGAAGGAATGACGCCCATGGATCCGCTCCGCCACGCCAGCGCCCTCTACACGCGCCGCCAGTTTTTCGGCCGCAGCGCCTTCGGCCTTGGCACGGCCGCCCTCGCCTCGCTGCTCGGCTGCAAGAATACCACGACCAATCGCGACGCCCTGACCGCCACGGTCCGCCGCGCCGTCCCCGGTCTCCCTGACCTCCCGCATTTCGCCCCCAAGGCCAAGCGCGTCATCTACCTGTTCCAAAACGGCGCTCCCTCCCACGTCGATCTCTTCGACTACAAGCCAAAGCTCCGCGAGTGGCACGGTCGGCAAATCCCCGACGAGATTGCCGGCGGCAAACGCTTCTCGACCATGACGGGCAACCAGACTGCCCGCCCCGTCCTCGGCGAGATCACGAAGTTTGCCCAGCACGGCAACTCGGGCGCGTGGGTCTCCGATTTCCTCCCGAACATCGCCTCGATTGCCGACGAACTCTGCTTCGTTAAATCGATGCACACCGAGGCCGTGAACCACGCGCCCGCGATCACGTTCTTCCTCACCGGCTCGGAGATGGCCGGCCGCCCGTCGATGGGCGCCTGGCTCAGCTACGGTCTCGGCAACGAAACCGAGGACCTCCCCGCCTTCGTCGTCATGACGTCCCGCGACAAGGAGGCCAGCTGCGGTCAGATCTTCTACGACTTTTACTGGGGCAGCGGATTTCTCCCGACGAAGTATCAGGGCGTCGCCTTCCGCGGCGCCGGTGATCCCGTCCTCTACCTCTCCAACCCCGCCGGCATGAGCCGCACCGTCCGCCGCGGGCTCCTCGACGACCTCGCGCACCTCAACGCCATCAAGAGCGAGGAGTTCGGCGACCCCGAGATCGCCACCCGCATCGCCCAATACGAGATGGCCTACAAGATGCAGGCCAGCGTCCCCGAGCTCACCGATTTCTCGCAGGAGTCCCCCGCCACGCTCGCGATGTATGGCCCCGAAGTCCGCCGCCAGGGCAGCTACGCCTACAACTGCCTCATGGCCCGCCGCCTCGCCGAACGCGGGACGCGGTTCATCCAAGTGATGCACGCCGGCTGGGACCAGCACCGCAATCTCAACACCCAGCTCAAGATCCAGTGCGACGACGTCGACGCCCCGTCGGCCGCACTCATCAAGGACCTGAAGCAACGCGGCCTCCTCGAAGATACTCTCGTGATCTGGGGCGGCGAGTTCGGCCGCACACCGTTCCTCCAAGGCAAAATCGAAGAGGTCAAGGGCTGGGGCCGCGACCACCACCCCTATGCGTTTACTCTGTTCATGGCCGGCGGCGGCGTGAAGAAAGGCTTCAGCTACGGCGCCACTGACGAGTTCGGCTTCAATGCCGTGGAAAAAAAAGTCCACGTGCACGACTTCCAAGCCACCGTCCTCCACCAACTCGGGCTCAACCACGAGAAGCTCACCTACAAATTTCAGGGCCGCCAATTCCGCCTCACCGACGTCCACGGCCACGTAGTGAAGGATCTGCTCACGTGAGCCCTCGCGGGCGATCAACGCCGCGCATCCAGACACACCCGCCCGCTCATTCCTTTTTGTCGTTTAGTCGCAGCAACAGTTTGAGCGCGTAGAGATACGAGCGCTCCCGCACGAGGGTCGGATCGCCGACGGTGCCGTTCACGCCGAGCTCGGAAATATTATCCACGATCGCGCCATCCTCCGGGTGTAGCACGATCCACGTGAGCATCTTGGTTAGCTTTTCCTTCGAATATTTGTCCGTCAGGTAATCGAACACTACGCGCGGAATATAGCGCTCGACGGGCATCTGAATCGCATCTGGCACGCCGGCGACACAGAGCAGGTAGCGGACGTTTTGCACGTCGTCCGCCGTGCTCGCCTGCGGCCACGAGCGCAGTCCTTCGCGGATCGCATCGAGCTGCGCCTTCATGTCGTCGTCGACTTCCTCGTCCTCCGAGGCCACGGGCGAAACGACTCCGTTATCCGGCGGCACGCGGTAATCGAGCCCGGCCGTGTCCTTGGGGGTGAGCAGCTCCCACGGCGCCTTCGGCTTCGGCGGCGGAGGGGGCGGTGTCACTACCGGCGCGGGGGTCGGCGGCGGTGTTTTCGCGGGCTCGACGGCCAACTTCACCTCGACCGCCACCTTCACGGGCGGCACCACAATTTTCGGCTCCGGCTCAGGTGCGTCCGCCGCCACAGCAATGCGCCCGCGCCATTCGGCGAGACCGCCCACTGCCAGCCAGACCAGCAACACGGGCAGCACCCAAGCCTTGCCCGTGCGCATGGCGAAGCGCTGCTGCGCATCCCAGCGGAAAAGTTTCCCACCCGCGAAGCAGCCGGCCGCTCCGGTGAGCACCAGCGCGAGCAAACTGAAACGCGCACCCGACAGGCCCGCACCGTTCACACAGGCTTGGAGCGCCTCAACGGCGTAGCGTCCCGGAAAGAACGCCGACACATGCTGCGCCCATGACGGCAGACTCGAGAGCTGCACGGCCACTCCGCCGATGATAAGCATCGGGAGAAAGATACACTGCCCCAGCGCCTGCACCGCCGGCACGTTGTCCGCTACCGCCGCGATCACGAGGCCCAGGCCGATGAACGCCAGCGACACCGCGGTGAAGGCCACCCACAACCCGAGCGGATGCTCCGGGAAAGTCATCCCCAGGGCGAGCGCCGCGCCAAGCTGCAGCAGACCCGCACTCACGATGAGCAGATAGCGCGCAACGACGGTGCTCAGCAGCAGGGTTCCCGCCGGTAGCGGCGCGAGCCGGTAGCGGCGCCACACGCCGCGTTCCCGCTCGCTCACCAACGTCGTCGGCAAACCGAAACACGCCCCGCCGAGCACGCTCACGGTGAGCAGTTCGCCGAAATGCCTCAGCAGCGGCACCTTGTCGTAGCGGTAGAGCACCGCGAAGGCCGCGAGGAAGATCAGCGGAAAGAGGTAGCCGTAGAGCAGCGCCATCTTGTTGCGCAGGTGCAGGCGCACCGAAATCCCGAGATGCTGGGTAAACGCACTCATGACGCTCCCTCCGTCGTCTTCGTCAGTCCGACAAACACATCTTCGAGCGAGGCCTTCCGGACTTGGAGTTCCACGAGTTCCACTCGCCGCTCGGCGATGAGGGCCGCCAGTGCTGCCAGCGTTTCCACCGGTCGCGCCGTCGAAAATGTTACTGCGCCGCCTTCGACTGACGCCGCCTGCACCGCACCCACACCGGACAATCGCTGCCACACGGCCGCCTCAAGAGCTGGCACCGTTGTAACCGAAACTGTCTGCGTCGCGCTCGAGCGGGCGATCAAGTCCTGCGGCCGGCCGGTCGCAACCACGCGGCCGCCGTCGATGATCGCGATGCGGTCGCAGAGCTCCTCGGCCTCGGCGAGATAGTGCGTGGTGAGCAGCACCGTATAGCCGTCGCGCTTCATCTGGCGGATCTCCGCGTGCAGTTCACGCCGCGCCTGCGGATCAAGCCCGGTCGTCGGCTCATCGAGGAGGACGAGTTGCGGCCGATTCACAAACGCCAGCGCCAGCGCCAGCCGTTGCCGCTGTCCGCCGGAGAGACTATCGAACGGCGCGTCCGCCTTCTCGGTCAGCGCAAACCGCTCGATCAATGCCGCGGGCTCTGCCCGCTCGCGATAGAATGACCCGAACAGCGTCAACGCCTCGCGCGGCGTGATCTTGTCCTGCAGGGCCGTGCTCTGTAGCGCCACGCCGATTTTCTGCCGCGCCTCCCGGGGCTCTTTGCGCGCATCGATCCCGCACACGAGGAGGTCGCCTGCATCCGCATCGCGCAACCCGATGAGGCACTCAAGGGTTGTCGTCTTGCCCGCGCCATTGGGGCCCAACAGGCCGAAGATCTCCCCCTCGCCGACTTCGAAGCTCGCACCGCGCACCGCCTCGACTGCGCCATAGCGCTTGTAGAGCTCGCGGACGACAACAGTGGCAGGCATAGGCAGGCGAGAGAACGGGCGAAGCCGGAACGTAACAAGCCGTTTTCTCGTCCTTCCTCGATAAGGCTCCTACCTCGTCCCCGACGTCGGGCCATTCTCTTTCCTCGCTGGCACGGACTCTGCCTTACGCAGGTCCGTCATGCCTTTGCTCCCTCTGACGGAAAATTCGCCTCGCACCGCTCTCGCCCCAGCCGGAATCACTGACGACACCGATCGCGTCACGTTCGCGCAACGCACAACCCCCACCGGAGAACGGGCCTTCGGCCATTTCTCCATGACCGCCCAAACCGTCATCGCCGCACTCGAAGGGCAGGCCACCGACGAGGCCATGCTCGGCTGGCTCCGCGACTTTGCCTCACCCGAACCTGATAGGGACGAGACTCACTCTCCGCTTCCAGCCGGCTCGGTCGAAGCCGCCCTCGTCGTCGAGGAATTGCTGGGCGAGGGCTGCGCCCGCGCGTTCTGCCTGGGCTGCAATCGCAACCTTACGCCCCGCGCCGTTCGACTGGTCCGCACCGCCCGCGGCTATGACGCCGTAAATTACCGCTACATGTGCCCCGACGACCACCTTTTGCTCGCCGTGACCACGGCTCACGTCGTGGCCGTCGCGGAAAGTCGCGCGGCCTAGACGAATATGGTCGCGCCCGCTCGCGCGCAACAAGCTCGGCGACCATTGCCGTCAAATCGGAGAGCTCAAACGGCTTCGGCAGCACCCGCGTCGCGCCCATCAGACTCGCGACCTTGAGATAAGAATTACCGTAAACGTCGCTGCCGGAAATCGCGATCACCGGGAGACGCGGATAGATTTTCCGCATCCATGCGATCATCTCCAGACCATCAGAGTCGGGCATGAAGATATCGGTGATCACTAGATCGCACGGTGCGTGTCCCAGCCACTCCCGCGCCTTGTCCGCGGCGACGAAGTGCTCCACGGCATAGCCCTTTTTCGTCAAATACAGACTCACGGCGGCGCCGACATATTTATCATCCTCGATCAGGACGATCCATGGCGCGGCGGACGTCGGAATGGACGCATTGGCGACGTCACCCGACGGCCGCGCATCAGCTGAATCGAGGGAGGAGAACGCGGTAATACACGCAGACATGATGAGGGTTAGACAAATGATTCGCTATCCTTCGGCGCCGGGAGCGGTGCGTCCTCATCTTCGCCTGATCCTCCGACCGAGGCTTGCGCCCGTTCGGACAAGTTCGCCCCCACCAACCCGCCGAGACCGTCCACGAGTTCGCGAAGTTCGGCTGATTGCGAGGAAAGTCCCTGCGCCGCCGAGGCCGACTCCTCGGCACTCGCGGCATTTGCCTGCGTGATTTTGTCCATCTCGGAAACGGCGCGGTTCACTTGGTCAATCCCCTGCGATTGCTCTGCGGAGGCATTGGCGATCTCGCCGACCAGCGCATCCATGTTGCGGACCTGTTCGACAATCTTGTTCAGCACCCCTGCAACGTCTGCACTCGTGCGAGCACCTTCGTCGCTCTTGATGAGCGCGGCCTCGATCTTGTGGGCCGTTTCCCGTGCGGCCGTGGCGGAACGTTGCGCGAGAGCGCGCACCTCTTCGGCCACGACGGCAAACCCGGCGCCGGCTTCACCCGCGCGCGCGGCCTCGACGGCGGCGTTGAGCGCGAGGATGTTGGTCTGAAACGCAATCTCGTCGATGGTCTTGATGATCTTCGCGATCTCGGCGCTCGACGTCTTGATGCCATCCATCGCGGAAGTCATCTGCCGCATGCTCACGGCCCCTGCATCAACCACCGTGCGGGCCTGCCCGGCCAAATTTTTGGCGGTCTGGGCGGACTCAGCATTTCGCTTTGTCATCCCGGACATCTCTTCCAGCGAGGCGCTGGTCTCTTCCAGTGAGGCCGCCTGCTGGCTCGCACCGCTCGCGAGCTGCTGCCCTGACGCGGCGATCTGTCGCGAGGCAATCGTCGTCTGCCCTACAAACGCATGCATGCGCTGCACGGCGGTTTCGAGCGGGCGACGGATCCGCCGCGAGATCCACTGCACCAAACCAACCGCGAGCAAGGCGAGCCCTGCGATCGTGGCGCTGAGCTTCAGCGTCGTGGCGAGGTTTCGCTCGAGAATGGCCTTGGTCGCTTCGCCGTTACGGCTCAGGAGATCCTGCACAAATTTGCACACGTCACCTAGTGTAGTGTCCCTCAAATAAGTGCCATTATAGGTAGAGGGAGTCAGGAAGGAGGATGCCCCGACGAAGTGCATCCGTGGAGTTAGCGGCTGAGCAAAATGAGCAACTGGAACGCTGGATTCGAGCTGGAGCGACGCCGCAGCAGGTGGTGTTGAGAGCAAAGATCGTTCGCCAAGCTTCCTGCGGAAGCAGCGACAAACAGATCGCGGCTGATCTGAAGGTTCATCC
>CANGHW010000043.1 GCA_947453695.1 Opitutia bacterium | reverse complement strand
GGACGCAATTTGAAGGCCTTCGAGCAGGGCAGCGGCTTGGCCTCGATTGTGCACGAAGCTCATTCCTTGGCATTGAGGCCACCGGCGCGTGCACTCGGCGATTTCGGTGCCAGTGGTGTCGGTGCTGCCGTCGTCGACGAGAATCACTTCGAAGGTGCCCGGCAACGCGGCCAGCACGGCGACGGCGTCGCCGACGACGGGGAGGATGTTGCCCGCCTCGTTGTAGAACGGAATGACGAGGGAGTAGCGCGGGGTCATGGCGACGGTTCGGGGGTGAACACCACGCAAAGGAAGCCGGGCCGCAAGCCGAGGAACGATTCGCGATAGGGGCCGTGCAGACGCTCGCGCACAGCGCCAGCGTGGGCGGCTGAGGCGATGACCAAGGCGCCGTCGCAGTCGGTAGGGGGCGTGGGCCAGTAGCCGACGCGGGGCAGGCCGCGGAGATACCACGGGAGCGGCCAGTATTCCTCACTAATGACGTGGATCGTGCCGCCGGGGGCGCGGGACAGAGCGGCATCGGCCAGCGCGCGGATTTTCAAGATATCGGGTGACGTGTGGACGTAGGCGAACGGGTTGCTCTCGGCGGACGGACGGACGAATGAAGAGAGCCTGGTTTGGGTGAACTGGAGAGCGACCACTACCACGGCGAGGGCGACGGCGAGCGGGCGGAACGGAAGGGCGGCGAGCATGCCGGCGCCGAGGAGGGCGAAGCCGGGCACGAGATGAACGGCGTGCCAGGGCGTCTTGTAGGGGGGCAGCGCCAGGGCGACGGCGATGATCACGGTGAAGGCGGCGGCCCAGCGCAGGAACGTTTGGCCGGGACGGAGGGCAATGAATAGACCGGCGACGGCGAGGCCGGCAAAAGCGACCTGTTGCCAGAGGAATCCGCCGGCGCGGTGCCAGCCGAACAGGCTCAGGTAATACCACCAGGGCTTCTCGTGTCCGCTTCCGCCCGCGACGCGACCCGAGGCCGGCGCATAGGTCAGCACTGCATCGCGAAGGCCGCTGAGATGCGTCCCGAAGGACGAGTAAAACAGCGCGGCAGTGAAGGCGGCCGTGGCGAGTGCGAGCGAGAGGTCGCGGGCGAGGCGCGGCGAGGCGGGGCGGGCGGGACGAGCAATGAACGCGGCCAGCAGGGCGGCGACGGCGAAGAGCGGCGCGCTGGCTTTCGTGGCTTGCATGAGGCCGAGGGCGACGCCCGTGGCGATGGTCCACGCCGGGCGGCCGGTGTGCCACCAGCGTTGCGCGCCGACGAGGGCGGCGAGCGTGAAGGTAACGAGCAGCGTTTCCTGAATGAAGTAGCGGCTGTAGTAAACCGAGGCGGGGGTGACGGCGAGGAGGGCGGCGGCCGCCAGTGCGGGCCAGGCGCCGAGCGGCGTAGCGAGGACGAAGAGGAGCAGGATCGCGCAGGTGCCGGCGAGGGCGGGGACCAGTCGGACGGTGGTCTCGGTGAGGGCGGCGAGGGTGGTTTCGCCACGGGCCCAGGCGACCGGGACGGCGAAGTAGTAGAGTGTGGGACCGTGGTGATCGCGCGGATCGAAGGCGTAACGGCCGTGCTCGAGGAGTTCGCCGAGCTTCACGGCTTGGTTGGCTTCGTCGGCGTGCATCGGTCGACGAGCGAGGTCGGTGGTCCGCAGCCACAATCCGCCCAGCGCGACGAGCGCAAGCAAGGCCCAGACGGCGAAAGAGGGGAGGCGAGTGGTCACACCGGTAACACGCCCAGTTCATGGTGCGCGCCCGGGGTGGCGATGAAAATTATCCGGCGCCGGCGGGCCTAGCTGGCCAGGGTGTCGGCGTGAACCTGTTCGCGGTAGTCGCCCGGCGTGAGGCCGGTGGAGCGACGGAAAAAGCGACCGAAGTAGGACGGGTCCTGAAAGCGAAGGCGGTAGGCGATCTGCGCGGACGTAAGCGTGGTGTTGGCGAGGAGGCGTTTGGCCTCCAGGACGATGCGCTCGTGGATGATCTCACTCGCCGTGTGCCCCAACTCCTGACGCAGGTGATCGTTGAGGTGGGTGCGGGAAACGTGGAGGAGCTCGGCGTATTCGTTGACTTCGAGCAGGCGGGGAAAGTGCTCTTCGAGAGCGAGGCGGAAACGCCGCGAGAGGAGGTCGGCAACCGGAGCGTTGGCCGAAGACTCGGGGGCGCGGCGGGCGAAGGCCTGGCGCGCGTAAGTGAGTAAGATGGTCAGATAGGCACGGACGATGTCGTCGCGGCCTGGTGTCGCCTCGGCGCCGTCGGCGTGGAGTTGAGCGAACAGTTCATCGACTCGCCGCCCTTCTGCGACATCGAGGTAAAGGATGGGATCGGAGGCGCGGGCGTAGAGGAACGGCATCTTGCCGAGGAGTCCGGGATTTTCACTGCTGATGGCAAAGAACTCCGAGGTGAAACTGGCAATCTCGCCATGGGCGGGCCCGGTGAGCTCCCAGGCATGCACTTGGCCGGGCGAGGTGAAAAACAGCGTCCGGGGGCGGACCGGCAGGCTGCGAAGGTCGCTGCGCACGTGGCCCCCGCCGGAGCGGAGCCAAATCACCTCGAAGAAATCGTGGCGGTGGGGAACAAAGCGGTTGAGGCGGTCGGTCTGGCCCTCCTCAAAGTGGATCAGGTGGAAGTAACCGGGTTTGCGGATGCCCTGGGTGTAGGCGGACATCGGGTAGAGCGCGACGCTGCCCGGGAGCGCAGTGCTCTCGGACTTGGGCTGCGTAGGCGATTCCCCGACCGGTTTCATTGAAAGACTGTAGCACGAGCGGGGCCAGTTTTCGAATGAACCGCTTTAGTTGCGGTCGATGCCGTCAGGAGCGGGGCTCGGGGGCGAGAAAGGCGATCAAGGCGTCGAGTTGGGCATCCGAATAGTGGGGGTGAGGTTCCATCTTGGCCGAGGGAGCGAAGCCCTTCGGATCACGGATGTAGCGCTTGAAGTAGGTGGGGTTGTAGCGCGCATGAGCGGCGAGAACATCGAAGGGGCGGTCGCTTTTGGTGCCGCCGAACGTCGCGGGCGGGCCGGCGTGGCAACTGGCGCAGGAGTGAACCCAGATCTCCCGGCCGGCGATTGCCGGCGCGGAGAGGGCGGCGCGCGATCCCGTAGAGAGGCCGGCGAAGGCATCGGCGTAGCGGGCCACGCGGAGGTCGCTGACGCCCCAAGGCTTCTTGTGACCGGCGTCGAGCAATTGGGCGACAGCCGGCGCGACGTCGGCGGAGACACTGATGACGTAGGGACCGGGGTTGAACTTGAGTCCGGGAGGCGGCCACTTTTCCGGTCCCTGACCGTTGATCGCGAGGATCAGGAAGGGGCGGTGCGACGCGATAAAGGTGGCGCGGTAGACCGAGGCGTAGCCGTCGGTGCAGGTGGCGAGCAACGTATCGGCTCCCGCGCCGAGGGGCAGGGATTTCCAGAGCTCGGTCAGGAAGACGACTGTAACCTCCTGTTCGCCGGGAACGAATTCGCCAGTGAGCTTGAGCTTGGTGGAGGGCAGTTGTGCGAGGTCGGCCCAGCGGACGTAGCGCGATTCTCCCGCCGGCACGCCGGTGAGAAGGCCGGTGAGCGAGAGGTCGGTCGGTGAGGTGCGCGTGGCATGAAGCTCGAGGGCCTGGGTCGAGACCGCAGCGAAGACCAGAAACAGGGCGGCGACTTGACGGAGCGAAGAGAACATCGGCACGCCGAATAAAAGCAGGACGGATGCCGGGCGCGATGAACAAGTTAGGACGACCTGCGGGAAAACTCTTGCCGTCCTAACTGTCCTAGTGCGAGTAGAACAGTGTGCTTCCCTTCACCATCGAGCTCAAAGCCGGATTGCCCGTCGCGGAGCAGATCATGTTTGCGGTGCGGAAGGCGGTCGTGATGGGGCAACTGCGGCCCGGCGACCGGTTTCCCTCGGTGCGCGTGCTCAGCCAGGAGCTAAAGGTGAATCCCAACACGGCGCACAAGGTGATCGCGGCGCTGGTGGCGGAGGGCGTGCTCGTCACCACGCCGGCGGTCGGGAGCGTGGTGGCCGAGCGCGAACTCGGCGGACGTAAGGAACGGGCGGAGCTGCTCGGAGCCGAAGTCGAGTGGCTGGTGGTTGAGGCGAAGAAACTCGGCCTCGACCTCGAGGATGTGCAAGCGGCGGTGGCGGCGCACTGGAAGAAGCTTGGGGGCAAGTAAGGCGGAGCGATGTAACACGCAGAATTTTTCCCATGAACATCATCGAAACGGAGAATCTCACGCGGCGGTTTGGACGAAATGAAGCGGTGCATGGGCTGAACCTGTCGGTGCCGCAGGGCAGCGTGCTGGCGTTGCTCGGGCCTAATGGCGCGGGCAAGTCGACGACGATCAAGTTACTCATGAATTTGCTCGAGCCGACGAGCGGGACGGCGCGCGTGCTCGGGGTCGACTCGCGTCAACTCGGCGAAAAAGAAAAGGCGCAGATCGGCTACGTATCGGAGAACCAGCAGCTGCCGCTGTGGATGACCGTGCGGCAGTTCTTGGATTACTGCCGGCCGTTTTATCCGACGTGGGACCGGGCGCTGGAGGCGACGCTGTTGAAGCAGTTTGCGCTGCCGGAGGACCGGAAGCTGAAACACCTCTCGCGCGGCATGACGATGAAGGCGGCGCTGTTGTCGTCGCTCGCGTATCGGCCGAATCTGCTCGTGCTGGATGAACCCTTCAGCGGGCTCGATCCGCTGGTGCGCGATGAGTTTATCCGCGGCGTGCTCGAAGTATCGGCGCTCGGCGAGTGGACGGTGCTGGTTTCGTCGCACGATATCGAAGAAGTGGAGCGACTGGCGGACCGCGTGGCGGTATTGGAAGCGGGCCGATTGAAATTCAACGAGCCGACCGACGTGCTGCTCGCGCGCTACCGGCGCATGACGGTGACGTTGGGCGAGAGCGAGGCGCGGCTCGACGGTGTGCCGGAGACGTGGATTGAAATGGAACGGGCGGGGAGAGTGGTGCGCTGGGTGGACTGCGCGTTTGACGCGGCGAAGAGCGAGGCGGAGTGCCGGGCGCGGTTCGGTGATGCGGCCTGCGTGGCGCAAGGGATGTCGCTGCGAGAGATCTTCCTCACGCTCGCGCGCACCTCACGCGGGGCGGCGGCGGAGGTGGCGTCGTGAGTCTGGTGTGGCACATCATCAAGAAGGATATGCGGCGGATGGCACCGGCGGCGGCCTTGTGGCTGGTGTTGGTGGTGGCCGGGACGTGGGCCGTGCGGCTCACGGAGCTGCCGATGGACGTGGCTCTCGGCGGCGAGGTTTCCCGGTGGCTAGCAGGTGTGCGCACGATGTCCGATTTGCTCTTATGCGTCGAAGTCGTGCTGGCCGCGGTGTTGGTCGCATTCCTCGTGCAGGAAGATGCTTTGACGGGAACAGAGTCGTATTGGCTGACGCGGCCAATCGGCCGGGGCAGACTGTTTGTGGCCAAGGTCGGCGGGGCAGCGCTGCTCTTCATCGCATTGCCGTTGGTAGCGCTGGGGGCGGCATGGTTAGCGAGCGGATTTTCGCTCCTAGAGCTAGTGTGGGCGGGTGCGGAGTTCGCCGGGTGGCAGATCGCGCTGATCGCGGTGGCCGTGACCGTCGCTGCGATCACGGCGGACTTGGGGAAATTCTTGTTTGCGGTCACTGGCCTCGCGCTGGCGGCGGTGGTAGTGGGTGACTATCGGCTAACGGAATGGCTGGTCGGACCGACCAGTGGCAGCTTGCGCGGAGCGCGAACCGTGATGGTGATTCTGCTGGCGGCGCCGCTCCTGCCGACGGTGCTGATCATCCAATTCGCCACGCGGCGGACGCGCCTCGCCTGGAAGGTGATCGGAGTAGCGTTTGGTCTCATGCTCTTAGTCCGGGTGGCGTGGCCGGTGGCCGGTAAGACTTACCCGCAGAGCACGCCCCGCACCGGTCCCGAGACGGCGCGTTTTGAGCGATTAGTAATTCCGGCGGATCGGAGGCAGCCGCCGGCGGCGTTTCTCACGCTGGAGCCAATGAAAAAGCCGGGGGAATTTACAACGCCATGGAACGGTTCGGGTGAACTGCGGTGGGCGAACGGAAGGACTGCGAAGATTTATTTTAATCCGGGAGGACTGTGGGGTGAGCATGCCGTGAAGCGGCTGATCGGGATGGCGCCGGAAACCGGGCCGGTGAACTGGGACATGGCGGCGTGGTTTCCTCCTCCGGCGGAGCTTCCGGCGGCCGGGGAGGCGCCCACATTGGAGGGCAGTGTCTGGGCGCCGGAGATGCGCGCACAGGTAGTGGTGGAACTACCCTGGCGAGCTGGCGCCACCGTGCGGGTGGGGTCATGCAGGACCCGGGTTGTGAGCGTCGCCTTAAAACCCAACTCGACCCAACTCTGCGTCGTCGTGGAGGAACGCGATGCGTGGCTGACCGCAGACTCTGGTGTGCGCTTCGGTTCGTGGCTGCGGGAGAGCGATTACTCGCGGCGCGATTCCTTCGCGTTGGTGAACCGGCGGCTGGGGATTTTCAAAGCCTTGCACATCGTTGAGGCCGGCTCGCTGCGGCGAAATTCGCTCCTGCTGAGCGAGCGGACCCTGGAATTCGATCCGCCTATGATAGTCGAAAACGGTGAGCGCGTGGAAGTTCGTGATTGGGAGCGGGACGCGGTGCTCGTGAAGGTGCGATTCAAGGCGATGGCCAGCAGTTGGGTCACTGTTCCCGCGCAACCGCTCCCGGTCTACGATGAGGAGAAAAAGCCATGAAACTGATCCTTAATATCGTAGCGAAGGATGTGCGGCGGTTGCGTTGGGCGGTGATGGCGGTGTGGGCGGTGACGGCGGCCAAGTTTGGTTTCGGTTGGTGGCTGCTGTTGCATGGTCCGACGGACCTGGCGGTGTGGCGGAATTTTCCGCGCCTCGTGGTGGCGCTGGTGGCATTGGAGGCGGTGCTGGCCTGGTTGGTGACGGGACTACTGGTATTGGAAGATCCGTTGGTCGGCACTGAACCGGCGTGGCGGACGCGGCCCATTGCGGGCAGGCGATTGCTCGCGGCAAAGGTGATGGGCGCAGGGGTGATGCTGTGCGGACCGGTCGTGGTGTTTGGGCTGCCGTGGTGGTGGTTCAACGGCTTCGGTCTTGGCGATATCGGACCGGCGCTCGCGGGCGGACTGGCGCTGCAGTTGCTGGTCATCGTGCCGTCGATGTTCGTGGCTTCGCTCGTCGACAACATCGGCCGATTTGTCGTGTGGTCGGTGGTGGGCGTGGCACTCACGCTTACCTATCCGCTGGTGTGGGCGGTGGTGCTGACGCAGCGACTTCCGCGGGGTTCGGATGCCTGGGGATTTGTAGTCCTAGCCATCGTGGCCGCCGGGATGGTCGCGACCGTAGTCGGGCAGTTTCGCTGCGGCGTAAGGCGGCGTTTTCTCGTCGGAGGCGCGCTGGTCGCCGCCGGATGCCTCATGGTCGTCGGTTACCAGATGGTTGGTCGGGCGCTGGCAGAAGCGGCCAACGGATGGACCATGCGCAACGAGGCTAGGGTCGCAGATCTGCAATTGACGCGGAAGTTCACGACGGTGGGAGACGAAATTACGGGAGCCCGGAAAGGGTCGCAGGTGTTCTCCCAGTTGATCGCAAAGGGCATGCCGTCCGGGACGGCTGTCGATCTGGTGTCGGCGGAACACGAGTGGACTTGGGCCGGGGGAGCGCGGGTGACGCAGGCTAGCTGGGGGTGGCAAACCTCGGGGTTGCGACCGGAAATGTTGGGCTGGCCCGCCGCGAAGCTAGATGAGGAGACGGTGCAGTGGCAGGAGATGAAGCGGTTGGCTCGAGCCAACCGCCCGGGGCCGCAACCGCGGGTGCCGCCTCCGGCAGTGCCCGGTCTGCCGGTGGAAATGCCGGTGTCGGCTTCGGTGACGGTGGCTCGCTCGGTGGGTGGACGACTGCAGGCGGAGGATTCGCGCTACGTGATCCGGGCCAACCTACGAATCGTCAAACCGCAGGTCTGGGGAGCACTCCCGCTGACGGCGGAGGCGCGGGGAGCTGCGCGCGGGTATTGGTGGCGGATCGTCGAGATGCAAACGTGGGCACGGGGGGGCGAATTCAAGCTGATCCAGTCGCACCCGGCCTGGGCGGAGTTTTCGCTGAGCGAGTGGCAGTATTGGCTGACGCGCCCGCGTGCGCCCGACTATTATGCGGTCGATCGAGAGCGTGGACGGGTGAATTGGATCAGTGGGGATCATTCCGAGACGGTAATATTGGCCGGAGTGATGGTGAACGCCCGGTCGGCCTCGTTGCGCGCCCCGCAAGTGGTGCGCAATGGGGAGTGGACCGTGGTCGAACGCGACTGGCAGCAGCGACTGGAGCTAGTGCTCATTGGCTGGGATGAGGTGGCCCGCATCAGACGGGAAGTGCAGACGGAGCCGTTTCGGGCCAACCGGCCCGGGGTGGAGGAGGCGCCGTAGCGCCGTCGGAAGAAGGGCGGGGCTCAAGTTTTGGTCATTTGGGCCGATGTCTCGCCCATGAAGGCGATCTTGTGCATCGTGGTTTACCTAGCGCTGGTCTGCGCACTCGCACTCGCCATGGCCCTCCCGTCGCAGCGGGCTGGTGGTCCGGCGGATATGGGTGAAGAAGACCTTTGAGGTAGAAAATTTTTTCGTCGCGAGATGGCGCGAACCCGTAAGGGTGGCGCGATGGCCAGCCTGCCCACGCTCAAACTCAAACCCAATGCCAAGCCGCGCGTCCTCAGTGGACATCCGTGGGTATTCGCCAACGAGGTGGGAGCGCTTTTGCCCGCGGAGAACGACGGTGAGATCGTGGAATGCCGCGATCGCGCAGACCGTTTTCTGGGGACCGGCATTTACAACTCGAAGTCACAGATCGTGTGGCGCCGATTTAGTCGTGAGCACACCAAGCTGGACGGGACTTTTCTCCGTGGGGCGATGGAACGCGCGATCGCGCGGCGCCCGGCAGGTTCGAATCGCCGCTTGGTGTGGTCGGAGTCGGATGATTTGCCGGGCCTAGTGGTGGACCAATTCGGCGATGCGCTAGTAGTGCAGATTCAGACCGCGGCGATGGAGAAGCGCTCGACGCTGGTGGGCGATGTGCTGGCCGAAGTCGTGAAGCCGACGGAGATCATTTTTCGCAATGATGCGCCGATCCGCCGGCTCGAAGGCTTGGCGATGGAAGTGCACACGCGCTCGGGTCAGCCATGGGAGCCGCGCTGGGTGAACATCGACGGTTTCGACTACTGGCTCGATCTGCAGAACGGCCAGAAAACGGGATTCTACCTCGACCAGCGGCCGCAGCACGCGGCGGTGGCAAAGTATTGTGCGGGAAAGCGCGTGCTTGACGCGTTCTGCAACCAGGGTGCTTTCGCGCTGCATGCAGCGCGGGCGGGGGCGCGCGAGGTGCTGGGAATCGATAGCGCGTTTGACGCGATCGGAGCGGCGCTGCGCAATGCCGAGCGGAATGGCGTGACGGCGACGACCAAGTTCGGGGTCGCGAATGTGTTCGACTGGTTTAACGACCCGGTGCGCGCGGGCGATGGCTTGTGGGACGTGATCGTGCTCGACCCGCCGCCGTTTGCGAAGTCGAAGAGCGCGCTTGAGGGTGCGTTGCGCGGTTACAAGGAGATCAATCTGCGGGCGCTGCAGCGGCTGGCGCCGGGCGGCATCCTGGCGACTTACACGTGTTCGCATCACATGCAGGACTCGGAGATTCGCAGTGTGATCGCCGATGCGGCAACCGATGCGAAGCGCAAGGTGCGTGTCGTAGAGTGGTGTCACCAGCCGGAAGACCATCCGGTGCTGGTCACGATGATGGAGAGCGAGTATCTGCGCGGCTACATCGTCCGGGCGGAGTAGTTCGCCCGCGCTGAGACGTCGGCGCGGCTTGTCGCGACGGAGAAATTCCGCAATATTTCAATTATGGCTCGACCGACCAATGCGCTGATCGTGGATGACGAGGCTCACGTGCGAGTGTTTGTGCGGACCTTGCTCAAGCAGGCGGGAATCGAGGAAACTTGGGAAGCCAGCGACGGAACCCAAGCGCTGGCCATCGTGGCCAGGCACCGGCCTGAATTGATTATGTTGGATATAAATCTCCCCATGATGAGCGGGCTGGAGGTGCTGGCGGCTTTGCAGGCTGAGCCGGGGAGTCCGCCCGTGATCATGATGTCGGCGCAGAGCTCGATGAAGACGGTGATGGAGTGCGTGAAGCTGGGCGCGTTTGCCTATATCTTGAAGCACAGTCCCAAGGCGGAGGCGCTGAAGGTGCTCCGGGAGGCGCTGGATCGGCTTGATGCTCCCGCGGACTCGGGCGACGAGCGGGAGTAACCTAAATATCCGAGCGGTGGCTAAAGCGGAATGCACTCGTGCCGATGTCGAAAGGCATGGCGAGTTCCTATTCTTCGGTGCTGAAAGCTCCCGCGAAAGCGGAACGAGCGGCGATTAGCGTGTTGATCGTCGATGACGAGGCGCACGTGCGCAGCTACATCGCCATGCTCCTACGCGGGATCGGTATTTCGGATATTTGGCAGGCGAAGGATGGGGAGGAGGCACTCGCACTCTATCGGGCTCATCAACCGGTGGCGGTGCTTCTCGACGTGAATATGCCGCATGTGCCCGGCGAAAAGACGTTTCAACGGATCAGGGAAATCGACGACCAGGCGGCGATTGTCATGGTGACCTCCCAGAACGACATGGGCGTCGTTAGAAAGTTTAGCGAGATGGGGGCGCTCGGTTACGTGCTCAAGTTTGCTCCCAAGGAAATCGTCGCTAATGCACTGGCGGAAGCGCTGGACAACCTGATTGAGCCCGCCGAGGTCGTTGAGTGAGTGCGGCTCGCCGTGTGAGCGGTTGCTCAGCGAATCGTATCTAGTTCGCGGCGAATTTTCTTCAGCTCCTCAAGCTGTTTACGCAGCTCGGCCTTTTGCTCCGCCGTGCGAGCCCGACCGATCTCTTCGATGAGGTCAGCCTCGGCTTCAAGCAGCGCCTTGCGCTCGCTTGCGATAGACGCACGCGAAGCGGTGGATTGGCCGCCGAGCAGGGGAATCGTCACCTTGGAGCCATTGAGCGCTTTATCCAATTCGGTGGGCTTGGTGAGCTCTTTCTCGCGGGCGACTTCGCGTTCCTTTTCGTAAAGCTCGCGCGCCAGCGGGTGGAGCTTGCTGCGGTTGACCTCCACTTTGGGGAGGACGGTGGCCGGTCCTGCGGGCACTGCTGGTGGGGCGGTAACGAGATCGGGCGTAGGGGAAGGAGCTTCGGAGGCTGGCGTGGCTGGGGAGGTAGGAGAGACGGGAGAGGAGGAGGTAGTCGCGGCAGATGAAGGCGCAGCCGGTGGAGCGGGTTTCGCCGGCGTCGAAGCGGGAGCAGCCGTCGCTGGCTTTGCAGCGGCCGAGTTTGAAGTGGCAGGGCTCTTCTTCTTCGTGTCCTCGATCATTTGGGCCCGCATGGCGTCCTTGGCCGTGGTTCGTTTCTCGGTGGGCTCGGCCGATTCCGCAGCGGAGAGGGCGAGGGGAGCGAGCTGGGCGGCGAGGAGCGCGGTGGCGAAGAAACGGGCGGTCATGAGCGAGAAAGCGGAGTTAAGGCAGGTGTGGCGGGACGTCGCAATCCACGAAACGTGGACGCGGTGAGGACCGGAGGGTTCCATGCGGACACGAAAAAGGCCGGGCGGGGGCCCGGCCTTGAAAGGCATGGCAGGCGTAAAGCCTGCCCCACATTGACGCATGGCAGGCATAAAGCCTGCCCTGCGTTGGCGGGTTAACTTAGAGCGTGCCGCCGTAGATCGCGGAAGCGCCGAGCTCTTCCTCGATGCGGAGGAGCTGGTTGTATTTCGCGACGCGGTCGGTGCGGGAGGCGGAGCCGGTCTTGATCTGGCCAGCATTTGTCGCGACGGCGATGTCGGCGATCGTGACGTCCTCGGTCTCACCGGAGCGGTGCGAGATGATCGTCGTGTAGCTGTTACGCTGCGCGAGGGCGATCGAGTCGAGGGTCTCGGTGAGGGAGCCGATTTGGTTCACCTTCACGAGGATCGAGTTGGCGGTGCCGGTATCGATACCCTTCTGGAGGAATTCGACGTTGGTGACGAAGAGATCGTCGCCGACGAGCTGGACCTTGTCGCCGATGGCGTCGGTGAGCTTCTTCCAGGTGGCCCAGTCATTCTCGGCGCAGCCGTCTTCGATGGAGACGATCGGGTATTTGGCGCAGAGGTCCTTGTAGTAGGCCACGAATTCGTCGCCAGTGAAGGAGCGCTGGTCGGACTTCTTGAAGACATAGGTCTTCTTTTCCTTCACGTAGAACTCGGAGGAGGCGACGTCGAGGGCGAGGAAGATGTCCTTGCCGAGTTTGTAGCCGGCGCCCTTCACGGCCTCGGCGATGGCGTCGAGGGCGTCAGTGGTGGAGGCGAGGTTGGGGGCAAAGCCACCTTCGTCACCGACCGCGGTTTGGAGGCCCTTGGATTTAAGGACCTTCTTGAGAGAGTGGAAAACTTCGGCGCCGGCGCGGAGAGCCTCGGAGAACGAGGTGAAGTTCTTCGGGACGATCATGAACTCTTGAAAGTCGATCGGAGCGTCGGAGTGGGCGCCGCCGTTCATGATGTTCATCAACGGAACCGGGAGGACCTTGGCGTTCGGGCCGCCGATGTATTTGTAGAGGGGAACGCCGGCGGCGGAAGCGGCGGCCTTGGCGGTGGCGAGCGAGACGCCGAGGATGGCGTTGGCGCCGAGCTTGGCCTTGGTCTTGGTGCCATCGAGCTTGAGCATCGCGCGGTCGACTCCGGTCTGGTCAAAGGCATCGAAGCCGATGAGGGCGGGGGCGATCTTGCCCTTCACGTTGCCGACGGCCTTCTGCACGCCTTTGCCACCGTAGCGGGCTTTGTCGCCGTCACGGAGCTCAATGGCTTCGTGCTCGCCGGTGGAGGCGCCGGAGGGAACGGCGGCGCGACCGAAGTGGCCGGAGGCAAGTTTGACATCCACTTCGACCGTGGGATTGCCACGGGAGTCGATGATTTCGCGGGCGGTGATGGCGCTGATGGTGGTGTTCATGCGATTAGGGAAAGGGACGTTGAGGCGGAGAGGTGAGAAGGGAAAGCGCAGCGTGCGTCGAGGGGAAGACGAAAGTGCGAAATGACGCGGCCGGCGCGGGGCTGAACGGGCCGAACGGCAAAATTAAGCACAAAGTCGGCTCCACGAGTTTTCTGCGGGCGTAACCGGCCGGGCCGGATCAAAACGGGGCGCGGGAGCGACCAAGGTTGCGGAAAAAGCGGCGAACCGGATTCATCGTCTTGGGGCGTGCGTTGACCGGAATCTGCTCGTAGTGACCGCGGTCGCGGGCGAGCTCTTCGACGGTCAGGCCGTCATAATTGCGGGTAAGAATGCGCTCGGTGTTAAGCACCGAAGGGGGCAACTGATCGAGATGGCCCTCTGACGCCGCGGCATGGAGTGGCGTGTCGCCGTTGTCGTTGCGCGTGAGCAGGAGGTCGGGCGTGAGCTGTGCGGCCGGGATCTTGTCGAGCTGCCCCGTCTCGGCCGCGGCGTGAATCGCGGTGAAGCCCGTCTTGCTGGCGACCACCAGATTGGCGTGGGTGAGAAACTGAGGCGGAATCTGACCGAGGTGGCCCGAGATAGCGGCGGCATGAAACACGGTATCGCCGGCGCTAGTGGTCTCCCGGAGCGAAGTGGAGGACAGCAGTTCGGCCGGGATTTGGTCGAGGTGCCCGTTAAAGGCTGCGACGTGAAGCACGGTTTCGCCGCCGAGGTTCTTTTGGCTGAGATTTTCCGTAGTCACAAACTCGGCCGGAATACTTTTCAGGGTGCCGTTTTCCGCGGCTTCGTGAAGGAGGGTGTTGCCCACGTCAGTTTTGCGCAGGACGACATCCGTCGTAATGAGCGCAGGAGGGAGTTGCGCCAGGACGCCGTGAGCAGCCGCGAGATGGAAGACCGTGTAGCCGGCGTTGCTGCGGACGGAGAGAGTATCGGAGGTCAGTAACTGGACGGGAACTTGGTCGAGGTGTCCGCCCAAGGCTGCGTGATGGAGGGGAGTATAGCCAGCGTCGTTCTTGATAGCGAGAGACTCGGCGGTGAGAATACCAGATGGAAGGTCGTTCAGACGGCCGAGTTTGGCGGCGAGATGAAGCGGGGTATTACCGGCGGCGTTGCGGGCCGTGAGATGGGCGAGGGTAAGCGTCGAGGGATGAAGTTTTGACAGCGAGCCGTCGCGAACAGCGTCAAGAAGGTCAGGTAGGTCCATCGCGGCGGAGACAACCGGGCGACGGCGACTGAGGCAACCCTTTAGCCACCGAGTAGTATCACTGATTACACGGAGGAGAATTGGATTTGCCTTGCCCGCCCGCGAAACCAGCATCGGACGTGATGAATCCCGCCGACTCGAAGACCGTCGCGCCCGCTGCGCCGAAAAAAGATGCGGTATTGCTCGTCGATGACGAGAAGCCGCTCCTCGATGTGTTTACCGCGGCGCTCTCCCCATTTTTCGAGATCACCACGGCCTCTACGGCGCGAGAGGCCGATTTCACCTTACAGAAAAAGCAGTTTAAGGTGGTGGTGGCCGACCATTTGATGCCGGGCGGAAACGGGATGAATTTTCTGGTTCGGGCGCGCGAGGAGTTTCCGCACATGCAACGCATCTTGGTGACGGGCTACATGAAGCCGGAGATGCTCCTCCGTAGCGTGAACGAGGCGGCGCTGTTTCGGTATTTGCTGAAACCGGTCGCCATGGCCGAGTTGGTGAAGGTCGTGCAGGATGCCGCCAAGGCGCACGATGCGAGCGTGGCAGCGAAGTGATGGCGGGAATAAAGGGCGGACCTAAGTCCGCCCTATTTGTTTAGTTTGGCCCGGAGATAGGGGGCGGTGGGGCTGCCTTTAACGCGCATGAGGCCGGCGAGTTCGCCTTGGTAGAGAAGTTCGCCTCCGGCAGGCCCGCCCACCGGACCAAGCTCGATGATGTAGTCGGCTTCGAGGAGAAGGTCGAGGTGATGTTCGATGACGACGACGGTGTGACCCTGGTCGACGAGCGAATGTAGGACGTGGATGAGCTTCTCGCAGTCGCTGAGGTGCAGGCCGATAGTGGGTTCTTCGAGGAGGTAGAGATTGCGTGGCAGGGTGCCGCGGGAGCGTTCGCGGTAGGTTGCGAGGCCGGCGGATAGTTCGGTTACGAGCTTGAGGCGTTGAGCCTCGCCGCCGGAAAGCGTGGGCGAGGATTGGCCGAGGGTGAGGTAGCCGAGTCCGCAATCCACCATGAGTTTGCAGACCTGCGAGAGCTGCGAGTGGAAATCGAAGAACTGGGCGGCTTCCTCGAAGGTGAGTTGGAGGACTTGGCCGATATTCTTTCCCTTCCAAGTGATGTCGGCGAGGTCAGGGCTGTAGCGGGAGCCGCGGCAATCGTCGCATGGAAGGTAGGTGTCGGGCATGAACGCCATCTCCAGCTTGATGCGGCCGGCGCCTTCGCACGTGGGACAGCGGCCGCCGGCGGTGTTGAACGAGAAGCGGCCGGCAGAGAAACCGCGAATTTTCGATTCCGGGAGCGAGGCGAAGAACTGGCGTATCAGATCGAAAATCCCGAGGTAGGTGGCGGGGGTGGAGCGAGGCGTCTTTCCAATGGGCGCTTGGTCGACTTCGATGACGGACCGGAAGGCGCCCGCGCCCGTGAGCGTAGCGAAGGGAGTAGGCGAACCCTCGGTCACGAAGTCCGTGGCGCGGACGAAATCGCGGCCAGTGAGTTTCTTGGTTTTAGTTTTGATCGCGTGCGCGACGGCGGGTTGGAGGACATCGCGAAAGAGCGTGGATTTGCCTGCGCCGCTCGGGCCGGCGACCATAATGAGGCGGCCAGGCGGAAGATGGAGATCAAAGTTCTTGAGATTACGAAATTGGACGCCGGTCAAAGTGAGGGGCGTGGAATTTTCGATTTTGGATTTCGGGTTTTCGATTGCAGCGACGGGGCGGTAACTGCCGCGGAGAGGATGCGAGATGCCTTTCGCGAGGAAGAGGCCGGTGAGGGAGTTGGCGTTGGCACGGATTTCGGCGGGGGTGCCGTGGGCGAGTAGTTCGCCGCCGTGGATGCCGGCGGCCGGTCCGAGGTCGATAATACGATCGGCGCGGGCCATGAGTTCATCGTCGTGCTCGACGACGAGGAGGGTGTTTCCCTTGGCGCGGAGAGACTGCAGCGTGTCGATGAGGCGGTCGTTATCGCGCGCGTGCAGGCCGATGCTGGGCTCGTCGAGGACGTAGAGGACGCCGGCGAGATTGGTGCCGAGCTGCGCGGCGAGGCGGATGCGCTGGGCTTCTCCGCCGGAGAGGGTGTCAGTGGGGCGGTCGAGCGAGAGATAGCCGAGGCCGACGTGATCGAGGAATTTTAGGCGCTCCTCGATTTGCGGGACGATATCCTGAGTGATCAGTTTGCCGCGGGCATCGAGCTCGAGGGTGCGCAGCGAAGTGAGGAGTTGCGCGGGAGTGGCGGCGAGGAGTCCGGGAAGGGAGAGTGGCAGTTGCTTCGCGGTGGGGCGGAAGTGGAGTTTGACGGAGCGGCCGATGCGGTTGAGGCGTTCGCCATGGCACTCGGGGCAGGCGGAGCCGGTGTCGGCCAGGTCGTCGGCGGAATCGACGCCGAACTCGCGCAGGCGGGCGGCGGGATCGTCTTTGTCCTCGTCATCGGCGGGCTCAAGCATCCAGGGAAACACCCGGCCATGGCCGCGGCAGGTGGGGCACCAACCGCGTGGTGAGTTGAAGGAGAAATTTTTAGGATCGAGTTCGGGAAAGCTCTCGCCGGTCTCGATGTCGGTGCGCGTGGTGGAGAACCACGAAAGGATGCCGCCCTGGGGCGTGAGGAGGAAGCACGCGCCTTTGCCGACGCGGAGTGCGAGTTCGAGGGCGGGGCCCGGGCGGGGATCGGTCTTGAGGTCGGCGACTACGACTTCGATGTCGTGCTCTTTGTAGCGGTCGAGTTTTTGGAAGGCGTCGACGCGGTTGAGCTTGCCGTCGGCGCGCATGAGTTCGTAGCCCTGATTTTCGATCCAAGTCGCGATGGGCTGGTGGTGGCCCTTGCGACCGCGGATGAGTGGGGCGCAGAGGTAGAGGTGTTTGGCTTTTTTCGCGGCCGGGGTGGCAAGCACGCGAGCGAGGAGGGCGCGGAGCTGACCGGGGGAGAGTGGGGTGACGGGCTGGTCGGTATCGGGGTGATGCTGCGTGCCGAGGCGGGCGTAGAGCAGACGAAGGTATTGGGCGACCTCGGTGATGGTCGCGACGGTGGACTTGCGTGAGCCGCGGGTGACGCGTTGCTCGATGGCAACGGTGGGCGGGATGCCGGTAAGGCGGTCAACCGCGGGACGCGGGAGCTGTTCGACGAACTGGCGCGCGTAGGGCGACATCGACTCCATGAATCGTCGCTGGCCCTCGGCGAACACGATGTCGAAGGCGAGGGTGGATTTACCCGAACCGGAGACGCCGGTGACGACAGTGAGTTGGCGGTGCGCGATGGAGAGCGAGAGGTTCTTGAGGTTGTTCTCGCGTGCCCCGGTGATGGTGAGGTGCGCGTTCGGAGCTGAGAGCTGAGAGCTCAGAGCAGAGAGCGCGGAGCCGGACGAGGTGAGATAAGGGGCGGGATCTTCGGCGGCGAGGAGGGCTCGCTCGTCGGTGGCGAGAGCGGCGCGGAGAAAAGGAGATGTCGCAGTATCGGCGGCGGCGACGAGTTCGGGCGGGCCTTCGGCAACAATGCGGCCGCCGGCGGAGCCAGCCTCGGGACCGACTTCGATGAGCCAGTCGGCGGTTTTCAGGACATCGAGGTTATGCTCGATGACGATGACGCTGTGCCCGCGGTCGACGAGGGCTTGGAGGACCGCGAGGAGGCGTTTGACGTCGTGGCGGTGGAGGCCGGTGGTGGGTTCGTCGAGGAGGAGCAGGGCGCGGGGTGTGCCGAGCTGGATCTCGGCGCTACCGGGGGAGGTGTAGGTGCCGAGGTAGCGAACGAGTTTGAGGCGTTGGGATTCGCCGCCGCTAAGGGTATTAAGGGGCTGGCCGAGGGTGAGGTAGCCGAGTCCGACGGACTCGAGGGAGCTGAGGCGGGTGCGGATTTCGGGATGGTCGGCGAAAAGCGCGAGCGCATCGCTGACTGAAGTGTTGAGGAGGTCGGCGACGGAGCGGTCGTTCCAGCGGATGGCGAGGACCTCGGGTTTAAAGCGCCGACTCTCGCAGACAGGGCAGGGGACAAAGACGTCGGAGAGGAATTGCATCTCGACGCGTTCGTAGCCCAGGCCCTGGCAGTGGTCGCAACGGCCGTCACCGCTGTTGAACGAAAACGACGAATGGCTGAATCCGGCCGCTTGAGCGGCGGGCGTGGAGGCGTAGAGATCGCGAATGAGGTCCCACGCTTCCGTGTAGAGAGCGGGATTGGAGCGCGGCGTGCGGGATAGCGGCGACTGGTCGACGAGAAGGATTTCTGAGAATGGAGAATCGGACGCGGCCGGCGTGATCGACTCGATGATGGCCGGATCCTCGGTGAGCTGAAGGCGCTGGGCCATCAGACCCTGGTAGATGACATGGTCGAGGAGCGTGGATTTACCCGAGCCGGAAACGCCGCTGAGGCAGACCAGGCGTTGCAGCGGGAGGCGGAGCGAAAGATTGGAGAGATTGTGCTTGGTAGCGTTGCGAAAGTGGAGCGAAGGATGTGTGGCAGAAACCGGGCGGCGCGAGGCGGGAAGGGGGATGGTTTCGCGACCGGAGAAGTAGGCGCCGGTGATGCTGGTGCGGGAGGCGAGGAGGGCAGGGAGGTTGCCTTCGAAAACGATATGACCGCCGCGGCTGCCGGGCTCCGGACCAACTTCAATAACGTGGTCGGCGGCGCGGATCATGGCCTCGTCGTGCTCGACGACGACGACGGTGTTTCCAGTATCGGTGAGGGTGCGGATGATCGCGATGAGGCGGTCGATGTCGCGCGGGTGAAGTCCGACACTGGGCTCGTCGAGGACGAAAAGCGTATCGATGAGCGAGGTGCCCAGGCAGGAAGTCAGATTGACGCGCTGGACCTCGCCGCCAGAAAGGGTTTTGGACTGGCGGTCGAGCGTGAGGTAGGAAAGCCCAACTTGGTCGAGGTAGCGCAAACGGGTCCGGATGGAGTCGAAAGCGAGATCGGCACTGTGAGAGGAGCCGGTGGACGGCCCGTGGCCGATTGACCAAAGCCCCAGGAGCGAGAGCAGTTCGGAGACAGGGAGTTGATAGAGCTCGGGGAGAGTCTTGCCCTGCCATTTCCAGCAAAGAGATTCAGGCTGGAGACGCTGACCCCCACATGCGGGGCAGGGGTTGTAGGCCCGGTAGCGTGCGAGGAAGACGCGCACGTGCATCTTGTAAGTGTTCTTTTCAAGCCAGCGGAAAAAGCCCTTCACCCCATACCAGTATTGCGGCCACGTTTTGTTGTTCTCTTCGCCGTAGCCGGGCTCGCCATCGATGACGAAGGCTTGGTGTTCGGGTGAGAGCGCAGCGAAGGGGACGTTGGTCGGGATCTTTTTCTTTTTGGCGAAAACGTAGAGGTCCTTCTTGGACTCCCCGTAGATTTCGCTTTCCCAGCACTTGATCGCGCCAGCGTCGAGCGAGAGGGACTGGTCGGGGACGGCGAGCCGGTAGTCGATGTCGATGACGCGACCGAATCCGCGACATTTCGGACACGCGCCGAGAGGAGAGTTGAAGGAAAAAAGCGCGGGCGACGCGGCGCGAAACGTGCGGCCGGTGGAGGGCGAGTGCAGGCCGCGGGAGTAGTGACCGGCCGGAGCTAAGGTGTCGGCGGCGAAGAGGAAGACTTGATTTTGACCGAAGTGGAGGGAGGTCTCCGTGGCTTCGAGGAAGCGAGGTTGGTTGGCCGCGTTGACGGGAACGCGGTCCTGGATGACGTAGACCAACGGAGACGATGCGAGCTGAGCGTCCAGAGCCGGGACATGGGCGAGGAGTTCGTCGATTTTGTGGACGATGCCCTGGGCAAGGAGGCGGACGTAGCCTTGGTTTTTGAGATTCGAGAGGATCTCGGCCCAGGTGAGATTGTCGGGTTTCCTAACCTGAAAGCAGACGAGGAGCGTGCTTTCGGCGTGGGAGGTGGAGGTCTTTTGCCAAATGGATTGCGGTGTGTCGTCTTCCACTTTTTCGCCGGTGGTGGGGTCGAAACACTCGGCGACGTGGCTGAACCAGACTTTGAAGAAATCCGTGAGCTCCGTCATCGTGCCGACGGTGGAGCGCGAGGTCTTGACGGTGTTGCTCTGCTCGATGGCGATCGAGGGGCGGATGTTTTCGATGGAGTCGACTTTCGGTTTGTCGAGGAGGTCGAGGAATTGGCGGGTGTAGGCGCTGAAGGTTTCAACGTAGCGGCGTTGGCCCTCCGCGTGGAGCGTGTCAAAGACCAGCGAGGACTTCCCGGCGCCACTCAGGCCCGTGACGGCAATGTAGCGACCGAGTGGGACGTCGAGGTCGAAGCCCTTGAGGTTGTTTTGGCGGACGCCACGCAGGCGAATGCACTCGGGTTTGGGCGACGAGGCGCGGACGACGGGCGTCACAGGGGGCGAGACAGTGGAAGAAGCGGAAGATTTTTTAACCACGGACGGACACGGATGAGCACGGATGCGAAGTTGGCAATCGTGGGTGCGAGTTGGGTGCGGACTGCTGACAGGACGGTGTCAGCAAGGATGGACGAACGGGATGACCGGGCGCAAAAAAGCGCGTTGAGGCCAACGCGCTGGGGGGATGCCGAGGATGCGGGAAGACTCAGTGCTTTCTCTTCTTCGCGCCCTTGGGCTCGATGTTGAGGTAGGTCTTGTTGAGCATCTGGCTCTCGTAGAGTTCGAGGAGACGGACGCCTTCGCGCGGCTTCACCATGTCCTTCTTGGTCGCAGCATCGATTTGGGCCTTCATCTTCCGGCAGAGATCTTCCTGCTGGTATTGCACGCCCTCGATGACGTCGGCGATGCGGCTGCCGCTGAGGGCTTCCTCAATGTAGAAACCGTTGGGTTCGTCGTCCTCCAGGAAGACGTGGACCTCATTCACGCGGCCGAAAAGATTATGGAGGTCGCCCATGATGTCTTGGTAGGCGCCGGTGAGATAAACGCCGAGGTAGTAGGGCTTGTTGTTCAGCGGATGCAGCGTGACGTAGTCCTTGGTGTCCTGCAGATCGATGAATGAAGAGATCTTGCCGTCTGAATCGCAGGTAATGTCGACGAGGATGGCATTGACCGTGGGCCTCTCGTTGAGCCGGTGAAGCGGAGTAACAGGGAAGAGCTGTTTTAGTGCCCAGTGGTCGAGCAGGGACTGAAAGACCGAGAAATTGCAGACGTATTGGTCGGCGAGGAGTTTGTTCAGGTCGTGAAGTTCCTCGGGTTGGTAGCCGGAATCACGGCCCTCCTTGGCGATCTGCTCGCAGATTTGCCAATAGATCGACTCGGCTGCGGCGCGGTTCTCGAGATCGAGGTAGCCAAGGTTAAAGAGAGAAAAGGCCTCTTCCTTTTTTTGCAGCGCGTCGTGGAAGAGCTCAAGCCGGCCGAGCTTGGTTTTGTTCTTAAGCAGGGTCTCCAGGTCGGTGACGACCTTGTGCTTGACCTTGGGCTCGTGCTGCTTGCCGAGGGATTCGCGTTTATTGATGCGCTCGAAGACCTCGACGACGAGGAGCGAGTGGGGTGCGACAATCACCCGGCCGGACTCACTAACGATATCGGGCACGGGGACGTTGGAGCCGGTGCAGATCTCGCGAATGTTGGAAACGACGTCGCGGGCATACTCCTCCATCGAGTAGTTCATCGAACTCTCAAAGTTGGTGCGGGAGCCATCGTAGTCGATGCCTAGGCCGCCGCCGACATCGAGGTAGCCCATGGGAAAGCCCATTTTCGCGAGCTGGCAGTAGAATCGCGAGGCCTCGATCACGGCGTTCTTGATCGTAATGATGTTGGGAACTTGCGAGCCGATGTGGAAATGGACGAGGCGCAGGCAGGCTTGGAGTTTGGCCGCGCGGAGTTTTTCGCACGCAAAGAGGATCTCAGCGGTATTGAGGCCGAATTTGGCGTTGTCGCCGGTAGACATGGCCCACTTGCCCTCGCCACGGGTTTGAAGCTTGGCGCGGAAACCAATCATGGGCTTAACCCCGACCTCGGCAGAGATCTTGATAATGTCGTCGAGCTCGGAGAGCTGCTCGACCACAAGAATGATCTTTTTGCCGAGCTTGCGGCCGAGAAGGGCCAGACGGATGTAGTCGTGATCCTTGTAGCCGTTGCAAATGATGAGACGCTGGGTGCCCTCATGCATCGCAATGGCGATCATCAGTTCGGGCTTAGAACCGGCTTCGAGACCGTAGTTGTAGTCCTTGCCGGCAGCGACGATCTCATCGACGACCTCGCGCAGTTGGTTGACCTTGATGGGGAAGACGCCGCGGTAATCGCCTTTGTAGCCCTCTTCCTTGATCGCTTTGGCGAAGCACTCATTGATCTGCTTCACGCGGTAACGCAGAAGATCCTGAAATCGGATAACCATGGGGGCCTTAAGGCCCATGCCGACTGCCTCGTGGACGACATCCAGCACGCGGATGCCGCGCCCGTCGGCCAGCGGCTGAACATTGACGAACCCCTCGCCATCGACCGAGATGTGGCCGGAGCCCCAACGCTTAAAACCGTAGAGTTCTTCGGACTTGGCGGCCGACCAGGCGGATGATGATTTGTTTTTCAACGAGGTGGTAAGGAGGAGGGGGACTTATGGCTTGCTATTGCGGGAAGCGAATCAGTTAGATGCGTGTTTTCTTTTTTCAAATCACTCAACACGCAATGACGAAAATGTCCTCAGTGATGTCCGGGTTCGAATTTCTTGCTCAAGGTGCCGCTCCGGCGGCCGGTGCAGGCGGTGGCGCCGGTTGGCAAATCCTGGTGTTTTACGCTCTAATCGCGGGCGGTTTTTATTTCCTTTTCATCGCGCCCCAGCGGAAGAAACAGAAGGAGCTGGAGAAGATGCTGGCGTCGTTACAATCGGGCGACGAGATCATGACCAATGGTGGAATCTACGGCACGATCACGAATGTGAAGGATGATCGGTTCGTCGTTCGCATTGCGGAAGGCACCAAGATCGAGGTCGCCAAGGGATTTATCCAATCCGTGCAGAAGCAGCAGGACGCACCCGAGAAGAAGTGATTTTTTGCCGTGTGCCTTGTGGCACCCTCGTCGGGTGTGGCGCTAGGCGTGAACACGGGCAACTCCCCCTTTTAACAACCCAATAGACCCATGCTCAAACGTCACCTCTGGAAGATCGTCTTCTCCCTCGCTATCGCGGTGTGGGGGATTTCGGAGCTCCTCCCCCTGCAAGATGCCCCGTCCTTTGCGCAATTCGCAAAGGAACAAGCCACCGCCAAATCGGCGGACTTTGCCAAGCTCGTCGACGAAGCGACGGCCCGGAAGAAAGCGGGCACGGCCCAAAGCGAGTTCGTCGCGCTGAAGCAGATCGGCAAAGAAAAGAAGATCGATCTCTCGCAATACTTCCCGAACGTCCGCCTCGAGGCGACGCTCAAGAATGTTGAGAAACGTAATAACATTCTCCTGAACGAACTTCTCCGTCGCTCGAAGGCCCGCCTCCAACTCGGTCTCGACCTCAATGGCGGTGTCGCCGTCACCCTCGAAGTCGACGAGAAGGCACTGAAGCCTGACAACGAGCAGGACCAGAAGGAAAAGATCACCAAGGCGATCGAAATCATCCATACTCGTATTAACTCGTTCGGTGTGGCTGAGCCCATCGTCCGTGCGATTGGTAGCAACCGCATCGAAATTCAACTCCCCGGCCTCAACACCAAAGACAATCCCGAGGTGCTCGAAGCCATCAAGAAGCCCGCCCGCCTTGATTTCCGCGTGGTGCACCCAAGCATTTCCCCCGGTGCAGGCGTAGACACTCCTCCCGGTTACGAAGTGCTCACGCTCGAGGACGAAGGCCGCAACGGCGAGACGTTCACCGAGGAGCTGTTCGTGCGCCGCATCCCCGAGATGTCCGGTGACAAGATCTCCCGCTCGAGCGCGCGTCCCGACCTCTACGGCAAGCCCGAGGTTGTAATGAATTTCACCAAGGAGGGCCGCAAGCGGTTCGCCGAGGTAACCCGCTCCATCGCTGACGGTGGTCAGCAGTCCGGTCGGACCGGCCGCCTCGCGATCGTCCTCGACGGTAAGCTCTACTCGGCCCCGACCGTGAAGCAGGAGATCGACAGCGAGTCGGCTCAAATCAGCGGCGGCAATATGACGGATCGCGAAGCCATCCGCCTCGCTAACGTCCTCAATAACCCCCTCGACCTCCCCCTCATCGTCAAGGAACAGTATGAGGTCGGACCCTCGCTCGCTAAAGAGGCGGTCGACAGCGGCGTGCGCGCTTCACTCATCGGCACGGCGGCGGTCGCGGCCTTCATGATCACTTTTTACACGACCGGCGGTCTCGTCGCCGTCGCGACCTTGGCGATCAACATCCTCATCATTCTCGGCGTTATGGCCAGCTTCGGTGCGACGATGACGTTGCCCGGCTTGGCTGGTATCGTCCTCACCATCGGTATGGCGGTCGATGCGAACATCCTGATCTTCGAGCGTATGCGCGAAGAGCTGGCGGCTGGCAAGAGCCTCGCGGCTTCCAATGAGAGCGGCTACATGAAGGCCCTCTGGACGATTCTAGATGCGCACGCGGTCCAGCTGATCATCTGCTTTATCATGATCGTCTTTGGCCAAGGCCCGATCAAGGGCTTCGGTGTTACCCTCGCGATCGGTGTTATCTCGACGCTTATTTCGGTGCTCGTGACGGCCCACCTCGTGATGGAAATGCTCATCGAGTCCGGCTGGATGAAGAAGCTCACGATGAATCACCTGCTGAAGCACATCGACGTGGACTTCGTGAAGTGGGGTAAGCCGGCGTTTATCGGCTCTTGGATCGTGGTCCTCCTCGGTCTCGGTGTCGTGGTCTACAAGGGCAACTCCATCTATGGTATCGACTTTGCTGGTGGTGACGTGATCACGGCGGCGTTCAAACAGAAGGTCGATACGTCTAAGATTCGGGAAATCGCCAAGGCCAGCGGCGTGAATGAAATCAACACGACCTACGTCAGCGCCATCGGTGGCGGCAGTGAGACCCTCAAGATCGAAACGCCTGAGGGCAAAGGTAACCTAGTGCTGGCCGCGATCCAGAAAGCGCAGCCGGCAGCGGGCTTCGAAAAGGTCGGCGAGAATCATATCGGTGCCTCGATCGGCAAGGAAATCGAACTCAATGCACTCAAGGCGGTGGGACTCTCGATGCTCGCAATTCTCGTCTATATCGCCTTCCGCTTCGAATTCGGTTTCGGCGTAGGCGCGATGTTCTCCTCGTTCCACGATATTCTGATGACCATCGGTATCTTCGTGTTGTTTGGTCACCAATTTTCGGCGCCCATGGTGGCGGCGATCCTCTGTATTGTGGGCTATTCGATCAACGAAACCGTTGTCGTTTTTGACCGCATTCGAGAAGAGTTGAAGCTGAACCCAACCGGAACGCTGAAAGACGTGGTAAATCTCGCGATCAACAAGGTCTTTGCCCGCACGATTATGACGGCGTCGACTACGTTCCTCGCGTCGCTCTCGTTGTGGATCTTCGGCGGTGGCGTTCTCACTGACATCTCGTTTACATTCTGCGTCGGTATCATTACCTCGACCTTCTCCGCGATCTTCGTCGCGGCTCAGGTCTTCTACTGGTGGCACAAGGGTGACCGGAAGCACGTCGAGGCGCATCAGGATGTCGCCCCGACCTACGAGTGGCAGGGTTCCAGCAAGGCGTCCGAGTAAAGTCTATCGAGGTGGAGCGCGTTGGCTGCAACGCGTTCCGGCAGTCGAGCAGCGCGTTGGGGTCAACGCGCTCCACCTTGACGATCTTCCTCCATGCGCTGGACCCACAGGCCGCTCCCGACCGATGAGGTCGAGGCGCTGAGCAAGAGCGCCGGCGTGAGCCGGGTGCTGGCGGAGCTTTTGCTACGCGCGGGCCAGGCCGACGCCAAAGCGGCCGCGGGCTTTCTGCAGCCGACACTCGCGGCAATCAACGATCCTTTTCTCCTGCGGAATCTGGAGCGGGGTGCGGCGCGTTTGCGCGAGGCGATTGCAAAGAAGGAGTCCATCGTGGTTTTGGGTGATTACGATGTGGATGGGGTAAGTAGCACGGCCCTACTCGTGACGATGCTGCGGCGCTTTGGGTCGAATCCGCGTTTCGTAGTTCCACGGCGCTCCGAGGACGGCTACGGCTTGTCGCGAAGTGCGATCGATCGGGCGCTGGAAGGCGGCAGGCCGGACCTCTTTGTCGCGTTAGATTGTGGAACTAATTCTCACGCCGAGGCGGCCTACCTTTGCAGCTTGGGCATAGACGTGATGGTGATCGACCATCATCGATCCAAGGAGAAGGCCCTGGGGGACGGAATCTTGATTAATCCGCACGTAGACGCCGACGAAACGAACGGCGACGCCGCTTGGCGGCACCTGTGCACCGTGGGATTGGTCTTCAAGTTGTGCCACGGGTTGCTGAAGCTGTTGCGGGCGGACAATAACGAGACAGCGCTAGGGATTAAGCTGCGGGACCACCTCGACCTCGTGGCGCTCGGAACCGTGGCGGACTTGGTGCCGTTGTTGGGCGAAAATCGCATTTTGGCCCGACATGGATTGCGGATTCTGCAGGAGACGCGGCGGCCCGGATTGAAGGCCCTTATGCGCGTGGCTGGAGTGCGCCCGTCGCAGGGGATTACACCCACCGATATCTCATTCCGGCTGGGGCCGAGGATTAACGCAAGCGGACGACTGGCGGATGCATCGCTATCGGTCGAGTTGTTGATCAGTGATGACGCCGATTTTTGCGAGCAGACGGCCGAGCAGTTGGATACCTTCAACCGGGAGCGTCAGGACATTGAACGGGGGATTACGGAAGAGGCCGAGCGGATGATTGAGACGGAGTTTTCGGCCCTCCCGGGGATCGTGTTGTTCCATGAGAACTGGCACCCGGGGGTGGTTGGCATTGTGGCGGGGCGCGTGACGCGTAAATACAACCGTCCCTGTGTGGTCTTGGGAAATGAAGGGGATGCGGCCAAGGGGTCAGGACGAAGTGTCGATGGCATCAATCTCGTGGAGGTCTTGGGCACGTGCTGTGAGAATCTTTCCAGCTGGGGCGGGCATCCGATGGCAGTGGGTATCTCGCTACCGAAGGTTCATTTGGAGTCGTTTCGTTTGCGCTTTGCGGAAGCCGTCCGCACCCATGCGGGTGGGGATATCGCCGAGGCTCGACTGGATCTCGCAGCGTGGCTCACACCGGAACAAATTAATGATCGGTTGATGGACGAGCTCGATTCCTTGCACCCGTTTGGGCAGGGAAATCCGGAGCCGGTATTTGCCGTGCGAGGGGTTGTGTTGCGGTCACCGCCGGAGATTTTCAAGGAGCAGCATTTCCGCTTTCACTTCGAAGATGGGCGCGGCCGGCGTATGCACGGAGTCGCTTGGAAAATGTCGAATCGGCTGCCTCCGCTGGGTGTGCCACTCGACCTAGCGGTGGAATTGAAGTGGAATCACTTCAATAATCGTAAGCTGCTTCAACTGGGTTTGATGGACTGGCGGCGGTCCGCAACCAGTTGAGTCGGGCAATCGTTTTCGGCCGCTGACTCGGACAGTTTTGTTGCGGCTCCCGGTGAGCGGTGGCGACGGAACCTTTTCGCGCAAAAAAAAAGACCGCCGGAAAGGGCGGTCTTGAGGGAGTGGGTTAGCTCAATCCCAGGCGCTTGGCGGAGAACCTGCGATCAAGCGCGGGTGGATGATTCGGCTCGGTTGCGCCAGCGCCGATAGCCCAGGAAGGCAAACGCAGCACCGACGAAAATTGCGCCGTAGGTGGACGGCTCGGGCGCAGGTGTGATTTGGTGCTTGGAGGCGTTGTTATAGTCGAGCCAAGCGGTCTGAGTGTTGGAGAAGCCAGTAAACGTGATCTGGGTCTCATCGCCGACGCCGCGGGTGTTGATGCCCGGGACGGTCGTGCCGGCGAGCCAGTTCTGGGCGAAGAAGAAGTCCACGTTGTTGACCCAATTGTTGATCGTCAGGGTCGCACCAGGGGCGAGGCGGATGTTTGTGGCGTTGAGAATCGAGGCCGTGCTGTTACCGAAATCGAGGATCGTATTGCCGGTAATTTCGAGCGTGCCGACGGTGAAGTTGACGCCGGGCATGACGAAGGTGCCGTTCTTCAACTCAAGGGTGCCGGCGTAAGCGATATTGGACGTAAAGGTGAGCGAGCCGGCGGGGGCGTCGAAAATAACGCGGCCAGAACCGACGGAGGAGACGAAGCCGTTGTTAAAGCCAGGGATATTGTTCTCGGCCACGATCGTGCCGGTCGCGTCAGTGAGAGTGCCGCCGAACGTGCTGGTGCCCTTAATAGTGAGGGTGCCTGCGCCAGTCTCGATGTTACCCGTGCCCGCGATGGCGCCGATGGTCTCGGTGAGGCCGTTAAGATTGAACTGGCCGTCAGAGTTGACGGTGACCGTCGCGGCGTCGTTGATCTGGTTGCTGGTGGCGAGCTTGAGGATGGCGGTCTTGGCACCGCCGATACTGTCGCCGACCGTCACCGAGGTGCCGGCGCCGGTGGCGTTTTGGCCGGCGGTCTTATTGAGGAGGACGGTGCCGTCGGAGACTTGGAAGCCACCGGTGAAGGTGTTGCTGGTAGTGCCGGTGAGCTCGAGGACGCCGAGGTCGGTCTTGTTGAAGGAGGAGCCAGACCCGGAGATGACGCCATTGATGACGAGATCCTTGTCGCCGGCGTAGTTGGCAGCAGGGACGACGTTGCCGTTGTTGGCGTTGACGCTGTTGTCGCCAGAGACGCCGTTGTTGCCGACCTGAACGATACGGGTGCCGGCGATGCCGAGATCGAGGTTGGACGTGATCGTGGCAGTGTTGGTGCCGACGCCCGTGAAGGTAAGATTACCACCGAGGGTGAGGGTGCCAGCGCCGGTGGCGGTGACGGAACCGCCGCTCATCGTGAGCGCACCGATCGTGTCGCTATTGGCCTGGAGATCGAGTTTGCCGTCGGTGGAGATGGTAACGTTGGAGGCGTTGTTGATCTGGTTGCTGGCGTTGAGCTGGAGGGTGGCGGAGGCGGCAGTGCCGAGGCCATCACCAATATTGACGGCGGCAGCGCCAGTGGCATCGAAGCCAGCGGTTTTGGCGGCGATGACCTTGCCGTCGTTAATCGTGAAGCCGCCGGAGAAAGTATTGGCCGTGGTGCCGCCAAGGACGAGATCACCGGAGCCGGTCTTGATTACGAAATTGGGATTGGAAGTCTGGGCGATGGTGCCGTTGAGCGTGAGACTACCGGCGGAGGAATCGATAGCGACGCCGGTGTTGATGCCGCCGGAGAGGGTGATGTTTCCGCCGAGGGTATTGGTGCCGGAGATGTTCTTGATGCTCGGGGCGCCGGGAGGGTTGGTGGTGCCGTTGAGGGTGTAGGTTTCGCCGGCGGCGACGGTGATGTTGTTCTGGACGCCGAGGGTGGCGCCGATTTGGACCGTAGTGCCGGCGGCGGTGGTTCCGAGGGCAGCGTTGTTGGCGATGACAAGGGTGCCGACGGCGACGTTGGTGGAGCCGGTGTAGGTATTGGCGCCGTTGAGGACGATCGTGCCGGAACCGGTCTTGGTGAAGACCTTGGCGTTGGTGGCCTCACTGATCACGCCGGTGATGGTCAGAGTGGAAGTGCCAGCGGCGTCGAACTTGACCTGATCGTTGGCGGTGGGGCCGGTCATTGAGATATTGCCGCCGTAGGTGTTGTTGCCGGACAGGTTGGCGAGGCTGGCGATATTGGGGCTGGTGATGGCGGTGAGGTTGAGCTGCTCGGCGCCGATGGTGATGCCGCCTTGGAGGCCGAGGGTGGCGTTGCCTGCGACGGTGGTGTTACCGGTGGTGGTGCCGAGGGCAGTGTTGTTGGCAGCGACGAGGGTGCCGGCAGAGACAGTAGTGGTGCCGTCGTAGGAGTTGGCGCCGGTGAGGGTCATAGTGCCGGTGCCCTGCTTCACGAGGGAGAAGTTGGCGCCGACGCTGTTGGTGAGGGTGCCGGCAAACGTCGTAGTGTTATTATTATTGCCGGTGTAGAGGGTAAACGGCGTGGTCTGGGTGACGTTGACATTGGAGCCGGCGACGCCGGAGAGGGAGCCGATCTCCTCCAGGGTCTGACCGGCTGGGCCTCCGACGGTGAGAACGGCGGTGGAGCCGGAAAGTGTGACGGAGGCTAGGTCGCCAATGACGCCCTGGGTGGCGCCAAGGACGTCGAAGCCGCCAGTGTTGGCGTTGAGTTTGAGAGTGCCGGACTGGATATCGACGTCGCCGGTGAAGGTGTTG
Source organism: Opitutia bacterium (assembly GCA_947453695.1). Taxonomy (GTDB): domain Bacteria; phylum Verrucomicrobiota; class Verrucomicrobiia; order Opitutales; family Opitutaceae; genus GAS368. The sequence goes on along the minus strand of CANGHW010000043.1, from coordinate 5,750 downwards.
GAGGCGGTGCCGCCGAGGGTGACGGTGCCGTTGCCCGTCTTGGTGATGCCGCCGGTGCCGCTGAGCACGCCGGTGAAGGCGACTTCACCGCCGGTGGCAGCAGTGAGGGTCACGGACTTACCCAGGGCGACGGCGCCAGAGTAGGTGCTGGTGCCGGTGGTATTCAGGCCGCCGAGGGTGGTTGAGGTGCCGTTGTTATTGACGGTGACGTTACGGGCGACGTTGACGCCGGCGCCGTTGGTGAGGAGCGAGATGACGGCGTTGGAAGGGGAGGAAGCTGAGCCGAGGACGATGGGGCTCGTCGAGGTGCCAAGCGAGCCGCTGCCGGAGTTGGCGGAGGCGTTAAGCTGGAGGGTGCCGTTGTTGACGGTGGTGTTACCGGTAAAGGTGTTGGTGGCACTGCCGATCACGAGGGTGCTGGAGCCGCCCTTGGTGAGATCGCTGATGCCGCCGGAACCGCCGCCAATGGCGCCGTTGAGGACGACAGTGCCGGAGCCGTTGACAGTGATGGGGCGGGCGCCAGTCGAGGCGCCGGTGATTGCGCCGTTGACGGTCAGGGTGCCCGTGGAGCTGCTGGAGATGTTAAGGCCGCCCGCAGAGGTGTTGGCGATGGCGATGGCGGAATTGATCGTGGGGGCGGCGGCATCGTCGACTTGGATTTGAGCGTTACCATTGGTCACGTTCAAATTGAGCGTGTTGTTCGCGATCGTGTAGTTATTCGCGGCCGTGCCGTTGAAGGCGAGGTAGCCAAGGGTGCGACTGGCGCCGGTGTCGATAGTGCGGTTGCCGGTGATCGTGCCGTTGGCGAAGACCGCGGTGTCGTTGGCGGCCCAAGTAGTCGTGTTCGGGGTCCAGTTCGTGCCGGTTGCCCACGTGGTGCCGGCCGCGCTGTTCCACGTGTAGGTGTTACCGCCGGCGACGACGGGGACGATTTCACCGGAGGCGAGGCGGGTCCAGCCGCCGCCGAAGCCGGTGAAGGAGATATCAGCGGCGCCGAAGCCAGTGCCGGGATTGGAGAAGACGAGTTGGCTGCCGCCGCCGCCGACGGTGGGAATACCGTTCCAGTCGGCGATTGTGAGGGTTCCTGTGGTGCGGGCGGCGTTGGTGAAAGTGAGGACGGAGGAGTCGCCGTTGCTGAAGTTAATCGTGGAGCTGCCGAGGAGCGAGAGGTTGCCGATGGTGTCGGAATTGTTGTTGGTCAGGAAGGTGCCGCCGCTGAGAGCGAGGGTGACGGAATTGTTAATCTGATTGTCGTTGCCCAAGGCGAGGGTGCCGCCCGTGACCGAGATGGTGCCGGAGGGGCCAGTGGCATCGAGGCCGGGAGTTTTATTGAGGGTGAGCGTGCCGGCGCTGACGGTGGTGCCGCCCGTGTAAGTGTTGGAGGAGGTGCCAGACAGAACGACCTCACCCGCACCGACCTTGGTAAAGCTGTTGCCAGTGCCGGAGATCACGCCCGAAAGGTTGAGGGTGCCAGCGGCGGCACCGACGTTGCTGTTGGCGGAGAGGGTAATATTGCCGGTGACAGCGTTGGTCCCGGAGACGTTGTTGAGAGCGCCGGCGCTGCCAACGCCGACACCGGCGATCGTGAATGCCTCGCCAGCGGGGATGGTGATGCCACCCTGAAGCCCGAGGGTGCCGCCGGAGTTGACGGTAGTTCCGGCGGTGGTGCCACCAAGGGCGGTATTGCTGGCGGCGACGAGGGTAGCCCCCGAGGTGACAGTGGCGCCGCCGGTGAGGGAGTTGTTGCCACTGAGGACGATGGTGCCGGTGCCGGTGGCAGTGATGGCACCCGTGCCGGATAGGTCGCCGCTGATGGCGACTGTGCCCGCAGAGGCGGAGGTCAAGATCGCGTCACGGGCGAGCGCGATGTTGCCGGTGAAGTTGTTGGTGCCGGAGGTGTTCGTTCCGCCAATGGTGACGGTGCCCGAGGTGTTGAAATTATTGACGCTGATGGAGCGATCGATCGATCGACCGCCGGTGGCGTTTCCGATCAAGAGGGCGAGATTATCCGAGGCAGCAGTGCCAGCGTCGCCGAGTTGAACGGTGGAGCCGGAGATGCCGAGGGCACCATTGAGGGAGACAGGAGAGTTGGTGGTAACGGTGAGGGTGCCGTTACGGACTGTCGTCGTGCCGGTGTAGGAATTGGTGCCGGAGAGGATGAGGTTGCCCGCGTCGGTCTTAAGGAGATCGTAGTCGCCGCCAGAGCTGGCGAGAGTGCCCGTGGCGGTGAGGATGGTGCCGGAGGCGACGCCGATACTGGAGTCGGCGGACATGGTAAGGTTACCGGAAAGGGTGTTGTTACCGCTCGCGTTGCGGATAGCGCCGAGGTTGCTAACGCCGGCACCGGCCACGGTGATGTTTTCGGTGGTGGTGTAACCAGCGCCGCCGAGGGCGAGGGTGGCTCCGTTACTGATGGTGGTGACGCCGGTGCCGCCGCCGAGGCCAGCTGTGTTGCGAATTTCGAGGGTGCCGGCGTTAATGGCAGTCGTGCCGGTGTAGGTGTTGGCCGCGGTCAGGACAAGGGTGCCGTTGCCCACTTTGGTGAGGTCGGTGGCACCGGAGATAATACCCGACGCGGTGAGGGTCGACGATGCGTCGACGCCGATGTAGGAGGCTGTAGCGAGCGTGATGTTTCCGGTTACAGTATTGGTGCCGGAAAGGCCGCGAAGGGCGCCATTGGAGCCGACGCCCTGTCCGTTCAGAGAGAGGGGTTCAGCGGTGGTGATATTGTTAGAGATGGCCAAGGTCGCACCAGAGGTGACGGAAGTGTTACCGGCGGCCGCGGAGCTTCCCAAGGCGGTGGCGTTTTGAATTTCGAGGGTGCCGGCTGATACCGTCGTGAGGCCCGAAAAGGTGTTGGCGTTGGTGATCGTCGCGTAGCCCGTGCCGTTCTTGGTCAGGGTGCCGGTGGTCCCGGCGCTGCCATTTAGGTTCATGGCGGCACTAATGGTGATGTTACCGGCGCCGGAGAGCGTCAGGTTGCGGCTGGCCGTGCTGCTGGAGTTGATGGTGCCGCTAAGGAGGAGTGTGCCCGCATCGCTCTGAATCAAATTGGTTGTATTGTTGGCAATGGTGAGTGCCCCAGAGAGCGTGTTGTTGCCGGAGATGTTGCGGATGGCGCCGTTGCCGCCTACGCCGGTATTGGTAAACGAGATAGCCTCGCCCACAGCGATGCCGCCTTGGAGTTCGAGGGCGGCGCCGCTGCTCACAGTGGTGCTGCCGACCGTGCTACCCAGAGCGGTATTGTTTTGGATGTTGAGCGCTCCGGCCGTGATGCTGGTGGCGCCGTCGTAGCTATTCGCGCCGGAAAGAGTAAGGGTGCCGGTGCCGGACTTGGTGAGGGCAAGGGCCCCGGTGCCGGTATCTTGGATAATGCCGGAGAAGGTGGTGCTGCTGTTATCGCCACCGGCGTTGAGGGTGAGCGCGGTGGTGGCGAGATTGTCGATGGTGCCGGCGCCGGCGATGGAGCCAACGGTCTCAGCGGCGTAGTTGGAGTTGGCTGCGTTAAAGCTAAGGGTGGCGCCGGACGCGACGGTCACAGCGGCGGTATCACCAATCGCACTGACGTTGGCGCCCTTGTTGATCGTGAGAGTGCCCGCATTGACTGTAATGGCACCGTTGCCGGAATTAGCGCCGTTGCCAGTGAGGGTGAGGGTGCCGGCGCCGGTCTTGGTTAGGGGGCCAGTGATTGCGAGGACGTTGGCGGTGGTTCCGGCAGAACCGATCGTTAGATTGGCAGCAGTGTCGAACGTGCCGCCTGCGGCGCCAATCGTCACGCCACGGTTGGCATCGTCGATCGTTACGACCGAGGTGTTGCGGAGCGTCCCTCCATTGATAGTAAGCTGACCGGCAGCGAGAGCGGTCGGGTTATTGCCGAGGTTGTTTTCGTTGGAAATGGAAACGACACCGCCATTGATGGTCGTTGCTCCGGTGAAGGTATTTGCGCCGGAGAGGGTGAGTGTGCCGCTATTGTTCTTGGTGAGGGTGCCGAGGCCGGTCGTGATTGTGCCTGAAATAGTCGTATTACCAGATCCGTTGATGGTGAGGTTACGGTTGGTGCCATTAATGGCGTTGGTGGCCGTAAGGCTGAGGGTGCCGGTGGAGTTCTGATTGATTACGAGGGCATCGTTAAGGTCGAGACCCACGCCGATAGTTGGGGAACCCGTCCCGCCGACATTGATCTGGGCGTTTCCACCGGAGACATCCATGGTGAGCCGGTTGGATGCGTGGCTGATGGTGTAATTATTATTATCGGTAAAGTTCATGTAGCCGACTGTCCGGGCTGCATCGAGAGTCACAATGCGATCAGCCGTGATGGCGCTAGCGAAATTGGCGGTGGCTCCGATGGCATTCGGGTTTCCCGTGTTGGGGGCCCAGTTTGTATTGGTGGTCCAATTGCCGGCTGCGTCGACGGCCCAAGTGAAGCCGGCGCCGGTGAGGGGGACAATTTCGTTACCGATCAGCTGGGCGCCGGTGCCGTAGCCCGTGAAGTTGATGTTCGCCAAGAGAGCTCCAGTGATAGAGCCCGGCAAGAGGAGCTGGCTGGCGCCGCCGCCGCTGGTGCTTCCGGCCCAGTTATTGATCGTGAGCGTGCCGGCGGTGTAGGTGCCGTTGGTAAGGTTGAGCACGCCAGCGAGGCTGTTGAAGTCGAGGATGGAGCTAGCGCTGAGGGTAGCGCTGGAAACGGTCTCGTTATTGCCGTTTACGGATAGGGTGCCGCCATTGAAGACGATTGCGCCGGCCAGAATATTGGAGGCGCCCAGTTGGACCGTGCCTTGTGAGAGGGTGAGTGTGCTGGGGGCGAAGGAGTTGGAGCCGGCAGTGCCGCCGATCGTCATCGTGCCTGTGCCTGTTTTGGTAATTCCAGTGCCAGTGACGTTGCCGGTGAAAGTGGTTGAGCTGTTGTTGGCGCCAGTTGTCAGGGTGCCAGTGCCAAGGGTAACCGTTCCTGCTCCAGCGAGGGAGCCGACAGTGTCGGTGCGGCTGCTAACGTCGAAGGTGGCGCCGGAGGCGACCGTCACGGCCGTGGTGTCGGAAAGGACATTGTTGGCGCCGAGCTGCAAGGTGCCCTGATTGATGTTGGTGGCGCCAGAGTAGGTGTTAGCCCCGCTAAGGATGAGCGTGGCCGTGCCCGTCTTGGTCAGTGAGCCAGTGCCGGCGGCTATACCGCCATAGGTGAGATTGGCGTCGGTCTGGATCGTGCCGCCGGAGGTGCCGAGCGCGACACCGCGGTTGGTGTTTAGCGTCATCACCGCAGTATTTTGCAGGGTGCCGCCGTCTAGCGTCAGATTGCCAGCGGTAGCGGCTCCGGGAACTGCGCCGAGTGCAGTGTCGGCGGCGAGTGCGATCGTGCCGGCGCTAATGGTGGTGTTGCCGCTGTAGGTGTTGACGCCGGAAAGAGTGAGCGTGCCATTGCCGACCTTGGAGAGGTTATTGCCGGCGGTTCCGGAGATGACGCCGGAGATGTTGAGGCTGCCGCCATCCACACCGACGGAGTTGGCGCCGGCCGTGCCGAGTGCGACAGTGCCGGTCCAAGTGTTGGCGCCGGCGACGTTGCGGAGTGCGCCAGCGCTGGCGACGCCGGTGCCGTTGATAGTCAGGCCTTCGGCGGCAAAGGTCGTGCCGCTGCCGGCCAGGGCGAGCGTGCCGCCGGAGCTCACCACGGTGCCAGCTGCGGTGGAGCCGAGGGCGGTGGCTTTTTCGATTTGGAGGGTGCCGGCGGTGATCGTGGTGTTGCCGGTGTAAGTGTT